>JBKPLD010000175.1:0-17032 GCA_046731415.1 Verrucomicrobiota bacterium | reverse complement strand
AGTTTACCGCGCGCTCCAAAAACGTATCGAGCATCAACCGTTCCGGGGCGACATAAAGCATCCTGTACTCACCGCGATGCAATCCGCGCCAGCGCGCCATCGCATCTTTCCGGTCCAACGTTGAATTCAAATAGGTCGCCGGAATCCCGCTGGTTTGCAGCGCGTCGACCTGATCTTTCATGAGCGAAATCAGCGGCGAAACAACGATGGTTAGGCCATTACGCATCAAAGCTGGCAACTGAAAACAGAGCGATTTCCCGCCACCGGTTGGCATCAGCACAAAAACATCGCGTACGGCCAGCGCATCGCTGATGATCTCACGCTGCAACGGCCGGAATTGGTCGTAGCCGAAATGTTTTTTGAGCGTCGCGATCAGATCCACTGCATTCGTCCTAAAAGCTATCCCCGAATGTCATTCTGAGCGGAGCGAAGAATCTCGGATTGCTTCTGGCGCGGTTGCCAATGGGAATGGCAAGAGATGTTTCGCGAAGCCCGCCCTGAGTGAAATCGGGGCTCAACATGACAGCACGAATTGTTTGCGCGTAACTTGCCCGCAACGGGATTTGGCCGTCAGTGCCTTGGAACCATTCACTTCTGCCATTTTAAACGAAACCCATCAGCGTGCGCGCCGTAGCCGCTGGCGTATTCAACCAACCCCACTCCTTTTTTCCAGATGATCGTTGTGAAATGACCTGAATTATGGCTCGCAAGATAAGTACATTTGTCCGCTTTGATCTCAATCGTGGTCGTCCACGGGCCGTCTTCGTAATTGAACTTTCCACTGGTGATTGCGCGGATATCGCGGTCCTCAAAGGCTGGCTGCTTTTCCATTGCCGAGATCTTCTTAACGGCAGCTTCATTGTCCTCCTCGTTTAGCAGAACGATCCGGTCATCCGTGACGATGAAATAATCGGGCCGAATTTCACGCTTCTTCGGTGCGCTCGATTTGAGATCGGTAAATTCGATTTTGAAAATTGCGCCCCACGGCATTTTGGCGACGCGCGTGGTAACGACTCGCGAAGTGAGCGCGATTTCTTCTTGCTGAATCTCATCGCCCCATTCGGTGCCTCGAAATTTGGCGGACACTGGCTTGTTGTCCGGCGCATCGAGAAATGGATTCGCCGCAAAGCCGGAAACGGGCAGCAACATCACGGCGGTTATTGTCGCGAGCCGGCGGCAGTTCACGAAAGCAATCTTAGCGGCGGAGGAATTGGTAATGCACGTCCTTTTCGACGAAGGCTCATGTTCGCTACCAGAACTCGTCTCATGAATGGAGCTGTCATGTTGAGCCCTTCGATTTCACTCAGGACAGGCTTCGCGAAACGGCTCCGATCTATTTCCGTTGGAGTACCGGCCCCAGAGTTGATCTGAGATTCTTCGCTCCGCTCAGAATGACATTTAGTGTGTACGTCGACGCGTCTTGGCCGAGTCAACGGCATGATCAGAAATGGATAGACTATCTCGGAGCAAGGGAATTAACGATCTTTTCAAAACGCGGGTCGCCGCGGAGCGGATCCCACCACGGCATTAGTTTAAGTTGGCAGTAGCTCACACCACTCGGCTCCTGGCTGGCAATGGCGAGCTGTTCGCAAGCTAGGTCCTTGTCGCCAACCCACGCCGCCATCTTCGCCAGATACCTGATCATTGCCTTGCCCCTGATAGCGTCCTTCAACCGTGGATATAAATTCCGGGGACTATTCGGGAGCAATACTGAAAATCACTCCCGATGGCACCCAAACGACTTTCGCCAATGTGAGCGGGCCAAGAAAAGCGTAAGTGAATCAAACCAAACCGAGGGTCAGCAGTCGACCTGCGAAAGGAAACTCTTTTTATTTCCGTCTCAGTACGCCTGAGTGACGCCCCGAAGAACCCGCATCTCGAAATACCCCAAATGCGTCGTTTACCTAACGATCAGTGACTTAGCCGTGGAGGAGATTGTGACGATTTTTGTTCCTGCGGCGCAAACCCAAAGGCAAGCCAGTACGCCCACTGTTACTGCCTCACACTCCACAGGCAACAGAAAGCAACTCCTCAATCTTTTTCGGATTGCACTGATAAATCGTGGTGGCTCCTCCCTCGTAATACTGAGACTCCACCACGACTTCCATTTTGCCATCCCCGTCGAGATCTAGTACCGCGATCACTTTGTAAACGTTTGGCGCATCAAACGAGTAGTCCCGCGAGACATAAGCCTGGGGGTGGAATTCTCCCTCGACCAACTGCGTTTCCACTTTTCCAGCAACTACCCCGGCGCAACAATACCATTGAATAATTCCCAGCTGGGGATCGCATCGGCACACTATCCTTCTTTTGAAAATAATTAGTCGCGCTAATCAAAACTTCTTCTTCGCCGTCACCATCGAGATCAATCCTCAGAATGTTTTCGATCGCCGTTTTCGGCTCCTTGATTCCTTTTGTTTGTAAGAAATCGCGCACTGCGTCGACATAAACTTTGTGTGTCGGACTGATCACCTGTGGCTTTCGCGGCAACGCGTTCCACGGCGCCGCCAACGCAATCGCGCCATTCTCGGGCTTCGGCGAAAGCTCAACCGTTATCACGTCTGAACAGACATCTTCTTCCGACCGCTTCGGTTTGCCTCCCCTGGCTTGGCCGAGTGATTGGGTCAATCCATAAATCCGATATGTGGCCTCATCGCTCATCGCTTTGGCGGCGTTTTCCGCTTTCATCCACTTACCGTTAACGGTCGCGCCGAACAGATAACCGGTTTGGACCTCGACAATCGGATGTAAATCGGCCGCCGCAGCTCCGCTAACAAGCAAAAGCAGGCAATTCGCGACCAGGAAACCGACAAGGTTCATGGCCGCGAGTTTATGACCGTCGTTCTTTAATCGACAATAATATTTCCGTGATTGCTTCGGCGCGTGGCTTTGCGCCGAGATTCCCTTTGCCGTGGACACGGACACTGACGGCGTTGGCCTCCAGGTCGCGTTTTCCGATCACGAACATCGTGTGCACTTTCATTTGTTCGGCCCGCTGAATTTTGCCGTTGATCTTGTCGGTGCTGTCATCGATTTCCGCGCGGACTTGATGAGCGCGCAGTTCGTTCAGAATTGATCGTGCGTAATCCATTAACTTTGGATCGTCGCCGATGGTAAGAATCCGCACCTGTTCAGGCGAAAGCCAAAGCGGGAAATTACCGGCGTAATGCTCGATTAAAAATCCAATGAACCGTTCGTGCGTGCCGAGTGGCGCGCGATGAATGCAGATGGGTATCTTGTCGGTGTTATCGCGGTCTTTGTAAACAAGGTTGAACCGGCGCGGCTGCGCGAAATCGACCTGATTGGTGGCAAGCGTGAACTCGCGTCCGATCACGCTCCAGACCTGAACATCGATCTTCGGCCCATAAAACGCCGCCTCGTTAGGCACTTCAACATAATTGATTCCGGAATTCTTCAGCACGTTCCGCGTCATCTCCTCAGTTTGTTTCCAAAGCTCGGGTTCGTTGACAAATTTCTGGCCGAGCTTGGAAGAATCATGCGTTGAGAAACGCATCAGATATTTCTCGATTCCGAAGAGCTTGAAGTAATTCAGATACATCTGGTTTACCGCATTGAACTCACCGGCGAACTGCTTGGGTGTGCAGTAGATATGTGCATCATTCATGTGCAGCGAGCGCACCCGCATAAGTCCGAACAATTCGCCGCTCTTCTCGTAGCGATAGTCCGTCCCGTATTCCGCCAACCGCAGCGGAAGGTCGCGATAACTGCGAGGCAGGGCTGCGAACAATTTGTGATGATGCGGACAGTTCATGGCCCTGAGGTAATAGCGATCGCTTTGTGCCGCGGAAGTCAGGCTTCCAGCATGACTCGGCTGATCGGCATCTTGCCGATCAATTGGCTCGACAGGCTGGAAGCCTGCCGGCCGAGACAAGCTCGCCCCAGCGAGTCCGTCCTGTGGCGGACTGGGAAGCTTGTCTTCCAGTTCCATCGGGGGAAACATCGACTCGGCGTAGTAGGGGAGGTGTCCGCTTTTTTTGTAGAGGCTTTCGCGTGCGATGTCTGGCGTGCGAACGCGCTGATAGCCGGCTGCGAACTCGGTTTCTTTGGCGAGCTTTTCCAATTCTTCCACGATCACTGCGCCGCGCGGGAGAAACATCGGCAGACCTGGGCCGACGTCATCGTCGAGAACAAAAAGCTCCAGTTCTTTGCCGAGCTTGCGGTGATCGCGCTTCTTCGCTTCGTCGAGCATGGCAAAATAGTCGTCGAGCTCCTTTTTCGTTTTGAACGCAGTTCCATAAACGCGCTGCAATTGCGGATTCCCTTCGTCTCCCTTGTAGTAGGCGCTGGCGACGCTCGTTAGGCGAAACGCGCCGACGTCGCCGGTGCGCTTCACGTGCGGTCCGGCGCAGAGATCGATGAAATCGCCACTGCGATAGAGCGAAATTTTTTCGTCGGCCGGAATGTTCTCGATGATGTCGAGCTTGAACTTGCTGGGCTCAGGTCGTTCGCCAAGTGCCGCAAGACGGCCTTTCTTCCCAAGCTGGAGCGCTTCATCGCGCGAAACTTCAATCCGTTCGAATGGATGATTCGCTTTGATCTCCTTTTTCATCTCCGCCTCGATTTTTTCGAAATCGTCGGGCGAAATCCGGTGCGAAAGATCGACATCGTAATAAAAACCGTTCTCCACCGGCGGTCCGGCGGCGAACTGTGCTTCCGGCCATATTTTCAAAATCGCCGTTGCAAGTACATGCGACGCCGAATGCCGGAGCCTTTCCAAGTCAGTCATTTGCTCGCGTTGTTCTAATGTTTTGCGTTCTTCAGCCATGGTTCCAAGCCGGCTGAAATTAACCATGAAGGAGACGAAGGACACAAAGAATTTGCTGGAGCCGCTCCGGAGTGCTCGCTGACCACCACGGCTCTTTCATGTGGCCGCCAGAACGTGCAGGCTTGATTTCTGTACCATTTTTTACTTAGATCGTATCGTGCCTGCGGCAGCTAATGAAGGACTGCGCAACGAAACTCGTCAAAGCACGCGAACCGGGGCCGTTCTATTTGCGACCACGCACTGGAGCGTGGTGCTCGCAGCGCAAGGCGAATCAGCGGCAGCACGCGAGGCATTGGAGAAGCTTTGCCGAACCTACTGGTGGCCGCTGTACGGCTTCGTCAGGCGCGAAGGCTACAAGCCGGAGGAAGCACAGGATCTCACTCAAGCTTTTTTCGCGCGGCTGCTCGAGCGGAAGGACCTGGAAACTGTCAGGCAGGAAAGGGGACGTTTGCGTTCTTATCTGCTGGCGTCAGTCAAGAATTTCCTGTCCAAGGCACGGCATCGCGAACTGACCATCAAACGAGGCGAAGGCCGGCCACTGGTTTCACTGGAGGATCTGCTGGCGCGCGAACGCGCCGACCAGGAGCCGGCGCACAAATTGAGCGCCGATCGCATTTACGAGCGTCGCTGGGCATTAACATTGTTGGAGCAAGTGCTCATCCGGCTCAGAGCCGAATATGAAGCCGCTGGGAAACTGCCGTTATTCGAGCGCTTGAAAGAATTGCTCGCCAGGGAATCCGGCCAGCCTTCGCAGGCTGAGATAGCGGCCGAACTGCAAATGACCGAAAACGCCGTGAAGCAAGCGTTTCATCGCATGCGCCATCGCTATCGGCAGCTGTTGCAGGAAGAGATTGCTCACACGGTCGCGGCACCGGACGACGTCGAGGATGAGCTACGGCATTTCATCAGCGTATTGCAAACGTAACCTGTGAAAGAATTTCGGGCAGTACAGGTGCAGACAATGATTGGGCTGGAAAACAGGAAGACAACTGCCGTTAGAGGTTGCCCAGAGTGCGGGGCTACCGTGTTCGCGGATGCACCGGAGGGAGTTTGCAGCGTGTGCCTGTTTCGGGCTGGTCTCGCCTCACACGACGACAAAGACGATGAACCTGATTTGCTCGTCGGTCAGACGATCGGCCATTACAAAATTTCTGAGCGGATCGGCACTGGCGGGATGGGAGAAGTCTATCTGGCCACCGACGTTACAGCGGACCGCAAAGCCGCGCTTAAACTCTTGCCGACACGCTTTACCGGCGATGCGGAGCGCCTGAAACGATTTCAACGAGAAGCGCGGGCTGTCGTTAGGCTTAACCATCCGAATATCTTGACGATTTACGAGATCGGCGAGGATCACTCTATTCATTACATCGCTAGTGAACTGATCGAAGGCGAGACACTGCGCCAAGGTCTGACGCGCGGGCCGACGCAGTTAAGCGAAGCTGTTGACGTCGCCATTCAAGTGGCGAGTGCGCTCGCCGCAGCTCACCAGGCCGGAATTGTTCATCGCGATATCAAGCCGGAGAACATCATGCTCCGGCCGGACGGATACGTAAAAGTGCTCGACTTCGGGATTGCAAAGCTTGCCCAACAGGAACTGCCGGTAACGATGCCCAAAGACGAAGCGCTATTGCTGGTTGAGACCAACTTGGGATCGATACTGGGAACCGCTCGTTACATGTCGCCGGAACAAGCGCGCGGCGGACAGGCTGATAAAAGCACCGATATCTGGAGTCTCGGCATAGTGCTCTACGAAATGGTGACTGGGCATACGCCATTCACCGGCGACACACCAAAAGAGGTGATGTCTGCGATCCTAGAGAAAGAGCCAAAGCCGCTCACGAGCTACATCAAGCAAACTCCGCCTGAGCTTCAGCAGATTATCAGCAAAACGCTGCGCAAAGATCGCGCGCGGCGGTATCGCAGCGCACACGAACTGCTTGAGGCGCTCAAAGATCTTCGTCGCAAATTGGAATTCGAATCCTTTTTTGCGGCTGGCTTCTTCGAAGAATTGAAGCGGCGCAAGGTCTATCGCGTGGCCGCGGCGTACATCATTGTTGCCGCCGGCATGATCCAGCTCGCCTCAGCCGGGTTTCCGGCCTGGGATTTGCCAAACTGGGCGTTGCGCCTAGTCATTATGTTAGTACTCATCGGGTTTCCACTAGCACTCGTTTTTGGATGGGTGTTTGATCTCACCTCGCAGGGGATCCGCGCAACACCAAGCGCGAGACCGGGAACGCATCGTCGCCGTAGCGTGATTATGCTTATCGCAACCGGAGTGATCATTTCCGCTGCCGCAGGGTTCTTTCTCCTGCCTCGCCTGTCCGCGTACAAGATTGATAAGTCGATCGCCGTGTTGCCCTTTGATAATCTCAGCGGCGATCCAAATAACGCGTATTTCGCTGAGGGCATCCAGGAGGAGATCATGACACATCTGGCTAAAGTCGCGGATTTGAAAGTAATTTCGCGCACTTCCACGCAGCGCTACCAGAGCAAACCTCGCAATCTCGCCGAGATCGCGAAGCAGCTTGCCGTAGCGAACATTCTTGAGGGCAGCGTGCAAAAAGTCGCTGATCAGGTGCGGGTCAACGTTCAGTTGATCAACGCGCAAAGCAATTCCCACCTTTGGGCTGAGAGCTACGATCGAAAGTTAATTGACATCTTTGGGGTGGAGAGCGAGATCGCCAAAGGAATCGCGGACTCCTTGCGAGCAAAGCTCACTGGGCAGGAAGAGCAGGCGTTAGCACTTAAACCAACGAACAATCTGGAGGCTTACGATGCCTACTTGCGTGGCATGGCTTGTATACGTGACGCACGCTGCGGCGCCCTTATCACGCAGAAATATCTCAAAGAAGCCGTGCGGTTGGACCCGAAGTTCGCGCTTGCTTGGGCGATGCTGTCATGGTTCGATGCGGCTAACTACCGCAAAACATCTCTTCCACCCACACCCGCGCTCCGCGAGGAGGCGCGGCAAGCAGCCGAAACCGCCCTTACTCTTCAGCCCAATCTCGGCGAGGCCATATTGGCCAAGGGATTTTACCACTACGCCTGCCTCAGGGATTATGATACTGCGATGCGTTACTTTGAGCAGGCACGTCAGCTCCTGCCGAATAGCAGCCTGGTTCTTCAGTCACTAGCATTTTTGGAGCGGAGGCGAGGCCAGTGGGAGCGCAGCGAGTCATATTTTAATGAAGCCGAGCGGCTGGACCCGCGCAACGCCGACCTGCTCGCCACGCACGCGTTGAACTATGTTTTGCTTCGTCGTTTCCCCGAAGCATTGCGAAAGTTTGATCAGGTCCTGAATATTACGCCAGAGGACGTCAGTGCCCTCGCGTACAAGGCATCTATTGCACAAGCCGAGGGTGACCTGCCGCGTGCTGCTGCACTACTTGCTCCGCTGCATCCCAGCGCCAATAACCCCGAGGCCTTTGTGACACAAGTTTACCAGGCAATCCTGGAGCGCCGCCCTGCATCAATCATTCCTCGGCTAAAGGAGATACTGGCGGGGCCTGATCCAGCCTGGGGTAATGACATTAGCGGACTGCGCTTTTTGTTAGCCTGGACGCAAGACGTCGCCGGCGACCGCGCCGCCGCTCTGGAGAGTTGGCGACAAGCGCGCAGCGAACAGGAGTCTTCGTTCAAAGAACAGCCTGAAAATTCCCAGCTGATTGGAGATCTCGCGCTGACCAATATGGGCCTCCGCGACAAAGCCGCGGCGCTCGCGTTGGCGGAACAGGCCATAGCCGCGGATCCGCTCGAGAAGGACGCATTGCTTGGTGCCGCTTCGATCGCGATCCTTGCCCGGGTGACAGCGCAAATGGGGGAACCCGACCGCGCCATCGCTGCGTTAGAGAAACTCCGCTCGGTACCAGGTCACGACCGATTGATTTCGGTGCCGCTCACTCCCGCACTGCTCCGGCTCGATCCAATGTTCGATCCGCTCCGAAATGATCCGCGGTTCCAGAAACTCTGCGAGGAAAAGCAACCGTGAACCCGCGCCAAAATAAATTGATCACGGATTGCCCGGATAACAGACTACAAAAAGGTAGCGCGTCCGGCCGTTGCGGCATCCGGCGCGTCGAATCGAGCATCCAATTGTAGGGCGCCGGTGTCAGATGCCACCGAGGAAATTCATCCCGTGACATCAGTGGTTTCTCAAGTTTCTCTGTAACCTCGGGCCGAATTTCCGGCTGTACATCCGCGAATGGCCAGAAATGACTTCCTTAATAACGAGGGCTCAAAGAAAGGGCCACAACAGAAAGAAGGAATTAAAATGAATAAACAAAACATTCTCGCACGTGCTCGAAAACCAGCGATCCGCGTGACGAAATCAGTTGGCATCGGTATTGTGTTGTGTGCCGCGGCTCTGATGGCGAATAATCACGCCGCAGCGAGCGGCCGAGGGCCATGCCCAGAGCCCACCGCCACACTGCTAGTCACGGGCCTGGACACGGGATTTGAAAGTGCGAAGGGCAGCACCGTCGGTCCTGATGGTGCTCTGTACGTTACCGAAGGCGTTGCCGGCAGGATCTCGCGGGTGGATCCGCAGACGGGGGAAGTCACCACGTTCGCCAGCGGTCTGCCGCCAGCGATCATCAGCATCGGTGGGGCGTTCATCGGTGGGGCGATCGACGTCGCGTTCATCGACAACGTCGCGTACGCACTGGTTACCCTCGTCAGCCCTGACGTCGGTGGCACTCACGTTGACGGCATCTACCGAGTGGATGGCCCGGATAGTTTCACGGTCGTGGCTGACATTGGCGAGTTCAACTTGGCCAATCCGCCTCCCACTCCGTTCGATGTCCCAACCGGACTCCAATACGCGCTGCAAACCTATCGTGGCGGCTTCCTGGTCAGCGATGGGCACCTCAACCGCGTGCTGCGGGTCACGCTCGACGGCGAGATCGCCGTCTTGATGCAGTTCGACAACATCGTCCCTACCGGGCTGGAGGTGAGAGGTAATAGAGTGTACATGGCCGAGGCCGGCCCCGTGCCGCACCTGCCCCAGAATGGTAAGGTTGTGTCGTTTGACCCGAGGTTGCTCACGGTCACAGAGGTCGCCTCCGGTGCTCCTCTCCTCGTTGATGTGGAATTAGGCTCCGGCAACCGTCTCTACGCGCTCTCACAGGGTATCTTCCCGGTCGGCGGCGATCCAGGTTCTCCCGCACTGCCGAACACCGGCGCGCTCGTTAGGGCCAATGGGGACGGCACCTTCAGCGTCGTCACCGAACCACTGGACCGGCCGACCTCACTCGAGTTCATCGGGAACAGAGCATATGTGGTCAATCTCACGGGAGAGATTTGGAAGATCGACGGCGTGCGGTGTCGGCCTTAGGGCATGTCGCGTTGAGCAACCGGCGGGACCGGATACCTCTCGGTCGGTCCTTGAGTTTCTGTCCCGCTGAGTGGCCCATTACTGCAACGCAAAGGAAATCGCTCGCGAAGCTAACAACAGAAGACCTAGTCGGCCGCGGCGGCTCAGCGGCTGATCCGACACGCAAGAGGGCGAGAGCGCGCGTCCCCTGTCCAGAAAGTAAACCTGTCCGACGACTGGCGTGCTCATGCTTGGGCTTGAGCCACTGCTGGCCGGAACAGTTTTCCGAGAACCGCGTCCTCGTCACAGGCGCGGCATTGCGGCAGAAAGTTCGACGGCTACAGCTTTCGCGTCGCGTGTGTATGAACTAGATTTTTATGTGACACGAGTTTCGGGATTTCTGATTCTCGCTGCGCTCGCGGCAAGCGCATGTGGCCAAAAGCCCAGCGCGTCTCCGGACTTTGTAGCACAGCGTCAGCAAATGGTGCGGCTGCAGCTGATGCCGCGCGGCATCAGTGAACAACGCGTGCTCGATGCAATGGCAAAAGTGCCCCGGGAAGAATTTATTCCCTCGGAATCGCGTGCTGCCAGTTACGAAGACGGTCCGTTGCCGATCGGTTACGGTCAGACCATCTCGCAGCCATACATCGTGGCGTTCATGACAGAGCAACTGCGTCCGAAACCAAGCGACCGCGTTTTGGAAGTTGGGACCGGGTCCGGCTATCAGGCGGCGATTTTGGCCGAGCTTGTGTCAGAGGTTTACTCCATTGAGATCGTTGAGCCATTGGCGAAAAATGCCGAAGCGACATTGCAACGGCTCGGCTACAAAAATGTGCATGTGAAATTCGGCGACGGTTACAAAGGCTGGCCGGAGACCGCACCGTTCGACGCCATCATAGTGACGTGTGCGCCAGATAAAGTTCCGCAACCGCTCGTCGATCAGCTGAAAGACGGTGGGCGAATGGTTATTCCAGTCGGCGATCGGTTGGCTCAGCAATTGTACCTGCTGGAAAAGAAAAATGGTCAACTGAAACAAAGCGCCACGTTGCCAGTGCGTTTCGTGCCGATGCAGGGCGGTCCACAGCAAAGCGATCAGTGATTTGTAGCCGCTTCGCTCTGCGAAGCGCCGCGCTGACTGCCTTATCCCGAAACGCGGCCCAGACGGCCGCGGCTACAGGTCACTTAATCGCTGCCAGTTTCTTCAAATCGACGCGCTTAACCCATTCCTGCAATTCCTTCGGCTCCTGGGCCTGTAGCTCGATTTGAACGAAATAACGATTCGCGATCATGACCCAGAGAGTGGAGTGATTGCTTTCTTTCTCGAAGGCCTCGAAGCCAGGGTTGCCATCGATGGTGACAGATTTGCCGTAACCTTCCTCGGTTTCACTGTTATTGTTCCATGCAGCGGTCGTCGCGTTCACGTAATCCGGATTCGCTACGGAATCGAGTATGCTGATCGCCGCTGTCGGAGCTTTGTCGCCCTCGCCTTTGTGATAATCGCGATGCACGTTTGTGATTCGGAATCCACCGACGTCTTCTGTCGAACCTTCCGCTTTGTCAGCGACCCAGCCTTGCGGCGGATCCGGCAAAATGGGCAGCAGTTTCTGATAGTCAACGGCGTCAGGCACGAGAACGGGTTCGTTCTGCGCATGTGCAGTGATAGCCGCGGAGGTAATGAATAATGCGACAGCGAACAGCCGCATGCTGGCGGCAGAGCCAGACTTCGGCCAAGGAAGGAGAGCCGTCGATTTCATGCTAGCCACTTTCTCCGCAATTAGAGATTCCCCTACACGATTGACTTTACAGCAGCTGTCAAGACGCTTGCGTGATGCACACGGGAGAGGGCGTGGGCTGTAGCCGCTTTCCTCTGGGAAGCGCGACGTTGACCTCTCTAAAATGTGCGCGTCGCGTCGCCCGGAGGGCGGCTACAGATGACAAGCTGGTAATCGCGATCTGCTTTCTGGCTGTGACCGTTCGACTCATGTGGATCGATCAGCCTTATGTCGATCATTGGAGTTGGAGACAAAGCGACGTCGCGGCGATTGCCCGCAACTTTTTCGAACACGGTTTTCGCTTCGGTTACCCTCAGATTGACTGGGCCGGTGGGTCAGCCGGGTACGTTGGAACAGAGTTTCCCATTCTGCCTTTCCTGGCGGCGATTTGTTACAAATTTACCGGCATTCATGAATGGATTGGGCGCAGTCAGTCCGTGATTTTCTTTGCTGTTTCGCTTCCATTTTTCTTTTTGCTCGTGCGCGAAACATTCGGCGGCACAGCGGCGATTTGGTCCACATTCTTTTATGCTTTCGCGCCGCTGAACATCTTCGCCGGACGCTCCTTCATGCCGGATGTGCCCTCGTTTAGCCTGGGAATTATCGGATTGTATTTTTTTCTGTCTTGGATTCGCAATTCAAAGCCGTGGGCGCTTTATCTGTCTGCGATCACGATTTCCTTGTCGATTCTGATCAAGCTCACGAGCATCGTGATTGCCGTGCCGATTTTGTATTTGGCTGTAGCCGAGGGCGGTACCCTCCGCCGTTCACAATCTTATTACGTGCAGAGCAGCCGCAGTCGGCGCCAGCGGCTACAATTATTGACTTTTGTCGCGATCGCAATTTTGCCCTCGGTCATCTGGTATGGCCACGCATATCAAATCGCTCAAAGATTTTATCCGCACCATTTCTTCGGTGCCGGTGGAGTTCGGCTGGAAAGTTTTTCGTGGTACCGGGAGATCGCGCAACAAACTGTCACGTTGGGTCTCACGCCAGTTCTGGCAGTTATGGCGCTCATCGGTTTGTTCGTTGCGCCGCGCGGAAAATTCGGCTGTCTCTTTGATTGGTGGTTGGCGGCGATGGTTCTGTTTGTCGTCGCCGTGGGCTACGGCAATCGCCATCCATGGTACCAACTCCCTTTCGTGCCGATTGCGGCTGCATTCGCCGGCGTTGCATGCGCTTTTCTGGCATCTAAAATTTCTTCGCGCGCCGCGCTCGTGACCTTGTCAATGTTCCTTGCAAGTTCCTTTGCAGTCCTTGCCTGGCTGTATGTGCAACCTCTTTACGAATCATCAGCCGGACCACATCGCAATGCCGGTCTAGAGCTAAACAAGATTACCACGAGCGACGCATTGATTGTGGCGGTGGACGGTGGCAATCCAGCTATATTCTATTATGCCAGACGCAAAGGCTGGCATTTTCTCGAACAAAATGGGGTTTACGGCGGCAATCCAAAGGACAGCCAGCAGGCCATTGGCGATCTCGAACGATTACGGCGCCAAGGAGCAACGCATCTTGTCCTTGTCACGAACACATTTTGGTGGCTGAAGTCTTACCCGAAGCTAACAAAACATCTGAGCGAAACCGCAACGCTGCTTGAGGCGACTCCGGAGTACCAAATTTATAAACTGAAGGCGCCAGATTCGTAAGAACGCTTGCCGGCTCCGGTTTTTGAGCGTGTCATTCCGAGTGAAGTCAAGGAATCTCTTGCTGTGGTCTTTTAACAATTAGAGATGTCTCGACTTCGCTCGACATGACAAGGTTGGATGTCAGAAAGCCTCTTCGGCAACTCGGGCTGTTTGATGCCACGATGATCGTCATGGGCGGCATCGTGGGCGCAGGAATTTTCGCTAATCCGTCGGAAGTCGCGCATCGCGTTCACACGCCGTTTCTAATCCTTGGCGTATGGGTGCTGGGCGGCGTTTTTGCAATGTGCGGCGCGTTTATCTGGGCGGAATTAACCGCTCGTCTGCCTGCGGCGGCGGGCGGCCAATATGTCTACCTTCGCGAGGCATACCATCCTGCGGTGGCGTTTGTGTATGGATGGGGGCTCCTTCTTGTGACGCAGACCGGCGGGATGGCTGCGGTAGCTGTTATTTTTGCATCCTATTTTCGTGCGCTTACAGGAATAGTTTGGAACGACAGCGCGATCGCGGCTGTGGTGCTGCTCGGGCTAACCGGTATCAACTGTCTGGGAGCGCGCGCTGGGAGCAATGTCCAAAGCGTTTTCATGTTATTAAGGATCGCGGCGATTACAGGGCTTGTAGGATTTGGATTCGCACTTGGCGGTGGCCCACTCAAACCGGAGCCGTTGGCTGTCCCTCCTTTTTCTCCTGGAATTTTGGCAAGCATCGGGTCGGCCATGGTACCCATTGCGTTTGCCTATGGCGGATGGCAGACCTCCACGTTTGTTGCCGGTGAAATGCGTAATGCACGACGTGATTTATCGCGTGGACTGCTAATGGGTGTAACTGGCGTGGTGATCCTTTACCTCGCTGTCAATTGTGTGTGCCTGCGAGTGCTCGGTCCATCCGGCCTGGATGCGACGACGACTCCGGCCTCCGATGTAATGCGGGCAGCGCTCGGTCCACGCGGCGTGCAATGGATCGCCGCCGGTATCGCGATCTCGACCCTGGGATTTCTAAGTCAAAGCATGTTAACGGCTCCGCGCGTGTACTACGCCATGGCGTGCGACGGACTTTTCTTCGCAAGCGTTGGCAAGCTCTCGTGGCGCTCGCAAGCACCGATTGTCGCCATCATGCTTCAGGGTTTGGCAGCAATCCTCATCGCTTGTTCTGGGACGTATGGTCAAATCTTGAACTTTGAAGTGACCGTGGATTTCATTTTTTTTGCAATGACAGCAGCATCCCTGTTCGTTTTGCGCTCGCATAAAATCGGATCAGACACAGTTATCTTTCGTGTGCCGGGCCACCCGTTCACGACGATTCTGTTTGTCTTATCCTGTGTTGCAATTGTCGGAAGTGCCATTATCGCTTCGCCGCCAAATAGCGCGATCGCGCTGGGTATCATGCTGGCCGGGCTCCCGGTTTACTGCTATTGGAGCAGATTTAGACGCTGACCCGGAGCACAGGCATCTTGCCTGTGGGGCAACCGGACGTCTCGCCTGGTTTCGGATATTTTGTTCGGCAGGCAAGATGCCCGCCGGGCCCCACAGCCAAGATGGCTGTGTTCCTTCACCTGCCTGCCCGTCTCACTATACGTGTTACACTGCATAGCTTCATGACACACAAGCATTCGGACTACATGCATTGGTCGAAGACGCAGAGTCGTGCGCCGTTCAATCTCGCAACGAGTGGCGTAGCGCCTTATTCACTTCGCGAACTGCCAGTCGAGCTGGAGACACTTGAAATCAATGGCGACTACGGCTATGGCTATCCGCCTTTCCAAAAAGCGATCGCCGCGCATCACGGTGTTGACCCGGACTGTGTCGTAGAATCCGCAGGAACTTCCATGGCAAATCATCTTGCCATGGCTGCGATTTTGGAGCCTGGCGACGAAGTCTTAATCGAGCAACCAGGGTACGGACCAATTGTTGATGTCGCGCACTATCTTCATGCAAACATAAGGCGGTTTTCGCGCACCAGGGAAACTGATTGGGTAGTCGACCCGGGAGAGGTTCTTCGCGTAGTCACGCCAAGGACGCGGCTCATCGTGATTACCAACCTGCACAATCCGACCAGCGTGCTTACACCAGACTCGGTTCTGCGTGAAGTTGGCAACATCGCGAGCAGCATTCGCGCGCTCGTGCTGGTTGATGAGGTTTATCTCGATGCCGTTTACCACCGAACACCTCGAACGTCGTTTCATCTCGGTCCGGAGTTTGTGGTGAGCAGCAGTCTGACCAAAGTTTACGGCGTCAGCGGACTGCGGTGCGGTTGGATCCTGGCACGCCCGGAACTCGCGTGGAAGATGCGTCGCCTGAACGATCTTTACAGCGCAACGCCAGTTTACCCGGGACTACTTCTCGCGGTCGCCGCATTCAAGCATTTGAATCGGCTCCGCGAAAAAGCGCGCCGCGTCGTGGACGCCGATCGGAAACTGCTTCACGATTTTCTTAGGCAACAATCCGCGCTTTCCGCAGTGTGGACAGACTGGGGCACCACTTCGTTCGTCCAATTAAAAGAAGGCAACACTGATGATTTCCTGGAGCGGCTCCGTACGAAATTCGACACCTCAGCGGTTCCGGGTCGCTTCTTCGAAATGTCCGATCACTTTCGCATTGGAATGGGAGTGAACACGGAAATGTTTGCTGATGGTCTCGATCGCATCAGCCGCGCCCTAACGAGTTTTAGGTAGAGGCGATCGACTCCGATAGCCTGCTACGGGCGTGGGGCTGGAGTAGGGCGCGGCCTTGGTGTTGGACTACATCTACCTTCACAGGGCGTTGGTGTTGGTGTAGTCGGCGGCGTGGCTGTTGCTGTCGCTGTAGCTGTTGGTGTTGCAGTTGGCCTGGGCGCAGACTCTCCCCTACCACCCCAGACGATCATTTCGCTGCCGGTCCAGACTGCCGTATGCCCATATCGGGCTTCGGGATGGTTGTTGATGCTAGTGCCTGCCCAACTGTCCATGCCAGGATTGTATTTCCCGCCATTAAAAAAAATCTGGCCGGAAGTATTTTCTCCACCCCAAACAATCATTTCACTGCCGGTCGAGATTGCCGTATGAGATTGTCGGGGCTCGGGCCCCCCAATGCTGGTAGCTGTCCAACTATCGGTGCTGGGATTGTATCTCCCGCCGGTGTTAGTGTCGAAAATGATGCTAGGAGCGCCGCCCCAGACAATCATCTCATCACTCGCCCATACTGCGGTATGAAAGAGTCGACCAACAGGCGCGCCGGTTGTGCTCGTGGCTGTCCAACTGTCGGTATTTGGATTGTATCTTGCGCCGGTGTTTATCCGACTGAAATTTTCATCTTCCCCACTCCAAACAATCATTTCACTACCAGTCCACACTGCTGTGTGCCCGTCTCGCGGATCCGGCACTCCGGTGGTACTGGTTGCTGTCCAACTGTCGGTGGTGGGATTATATCTACCGCCGGTGTTCAAGCTGTTACTGCCGTCGTACCCGCCCCAGACAATCATCTCGCTACCGGTCGAGACCGCCGTGTGTAATAATCGGCCAGAGGGCGCATCGGTGCTGCTT
>JBKPLD010000174.1:0-15754 GCA_046731415.1 Verrucomicrobiota bacterium | reverse complement strand
CGCGAGCTAAGGCGTAACCGAGTCTTGCAGGAATCGTTCGCCAAAGCGCGCGGCCACCGGCTTCATTTGCTGGGGCTGGTTTCAGACGGCGGTGTGCATAGTCATTACTCGCACATGATCGCGCTTGCGAACGCGGCGCATGATGCAGGCGTTGCGGAAATTTTCGTCCACGCTTTCACAGACGGGCGTGATACGTCCCCGACAGGCGGCGCCGATTATCTAAAAACGTGTGAGGAAGAACTCAAAAAAAGTGGCGGGCAAATTGTGACGGTTGTAGGCCGCTATTTTGCAATGGATCGCGATCGGCGCTGGGACCGGACAAAAAAAGCGTGGGACGCAGTCGTTTTGGGTCGCGGCGAAATCTGCAAGTCGTCTCCCTCGGCGGCTGTTTCTCAGCAATACAAAAACGGCAAAACCGATGAGTTCATGCCGGCACTGATTTTTTCTCACGCAAATGAGCAGCGCGTGCGTGATGGTGATGTGGTGTTGTTTTTCAACTTCCGCGCCGATCGCGCCCGGCAACTATCACAGGCTTTTTTGTTGAAGGATTTCAATGGATTCGATCGCGAGGTCTGGCCGCAGGTGGAGTTTGTCACGCTAACGCAATATGATGTGACCTATTCGTCGCCGTTCATTTTTGCGCCGGCCGAGCTCGCCGACATCCTGGGTGAAATCGTCAACGCAGCCGGGAAGCGGCAATTGCGTATCGCCGAGACGGAAAAGTATGCGCACGTGACTTACTTTTTTAATGGAGGCATCGAAAAACCATTTTCGGGCGAAGACCGCAAACTGATCCCTTCACCAAAAGTTGCCACGTACGATTTGAAACCGGAGATGAGCGCGTTCGAAGTCACCGACGAAGTGCTCGCACGGATGGAGAATTACGATCTGATCATCCTCAACTTCGCTAATCCCGATATGGTAGGTCACAGTGGCGTGGTCGAAGCGGGAATTAGAGCTGTAGAAACCGTGGATAAATGCATGGCGCGAATCATTCCGAAGCTTCTCGAGGTTGACGGCAAGGCCATCGTCACCGCCGATCACGGCAACTGCGAGCAGATGCGGAATGCGGATGGTTCGCCCAACACTGCGCACACGAGCAATCTTGTGCATTTCATTTATGTGGCCAATGATGCTGCACAGTTTCGGTGCGAAGACGGAATTCTGGCGGATGTAGCGCCAACTCTCTTGTTTTTGCTTGGACTGCCGCAACCAAGGGCGATGACCGGCCACAATTTGCTGGAGCCGATCTCCCAGAGAATCGAGGGGAGTTAGCGTGGTTAGGGCGCGTCCCCCCGTGCGCACGAAAACCGCCCTGGTACTTAATTTAGCAAGACCGGCATCGCTCGATGACAATGTCGTCGAATGTGATTTCGAACTTCCCATTAATTGCTCGTGTTCCGGCCACAGCGATTCGGTGCAACAAGTGAAGGTGATACTCTGCTGGCGTTTCGTGCCAGATTGGTTTACGGACAAGCTTGAGCGTGCCGTTTTTTTCCACAAGTGCGCCCCAATCGATGGGAATCTCCGAATCGCGGAATAACTCCGCAGGCAGTACGAGGAAATACAAATTTGCGCAGCGGTAGCGAAATAACTTGTCGAACTTCGTGCAATCGTAGAGGCGATTTTGCAGAGCTCGCAACTCCCGCAAGAGTCGCGCATAGCCGCGGTGGCCGACCACGGTAAAATCGGACAAATCGAATTCGGGAAATAGGGAATCGCCGTTTCGCAGGTTCGGATAATGTTCACGGAGGCGGCTTTCGAGAAGCCGACGGCGTTGAGAAATCGCTTCGAGCTGCTGGCTGGCTTCCTCGCTGTGGCAATTATCTCGCCGCAAATCGCAGAGCGCCTGCTTACATTCAAAAATTGCTATGGACCCAGTTCTCCTGGGCGCCAGTCGATACGCCGCGACGTCGGCACGATAGCGGCACTTTGGAAGACTCACTTCCATTGCGCACGCGGAATACCCCTGGGCTTGCGCCCAGAGAAACGCCAACCGCTTCAGCCGGGCATGTCTCTCAGTTTCGCCGCCCGCGCGTCTTATTCCCGCAGCCATCTCGCGAGTTCGCGTGCCCAATACGTGACAATAATATCCGCTCCCGCTCGCTTAAGAGCAGTCATGATCTCAAGTACGGCATCGCGTTCGTTTAGAAACCCTTTTTCAACGGCACACTTGACCATCGCATATTCGCCGCTCACATGGTAAACCGCAGTCGGTTTTCGAAACCGTTCACGAACTCGCCACAAAATGTCCATGTAAGCCAAGGCAGGTTTTACCATCACAATGTCGGCTCCCTCGTCGATATCCAGCGCTACCTCACGCAAGGCTTCGTTCGCGTTGGAAAAGTCCATCTGGTAAGAGCGGCGGTCGCCAAACTGGGGCGGGCTCTCAGCAGCCTCGCGAAACGGCCCGTAGAAAGCCGACGCGAATTTGGCCGCGTAACTCATGATCGCAGTTTGATGGAAACCTCTGTCATCCAGCGCCTGGCGAATCGCAGCGATGCGTCCATCCATCATGTCGCTGGGGGCCACCATGTCCGCGCCGGCTGCCGCATGAGAGAGCGCAGTCTTGACCAATAACTCGACAGTCTCGTCGTTGAGGACGTGGAAATGATCTCCGTCGATGCGCGTCACACCGCAGTGACCATGGCTCATGTACTCGCACAGGCAGACGTCTGTGATCGTTACAAGGTCCGGACATTTGGATTTAATGGCTCTCACGGCTTCTTGAACGATTCCGTTTTCGGCATAGGCCCCGCTCGCCTGCTCGTCTTTTTGTTCGGGAATTCCGAATAGTAGAACCGCTTGGAGACCTACGTCCTGAGCAGCGCGCGCTTCGTCGGCAACTTCGTTTACAGACAACTGAAAAACGCCCGGCATGCTGGCGATTGATCGACGTTGTTGGACCTTTTCACTCACAAACAGCGGCAGAACAAAATCGTGAACGCTGAGCCGCGTTTCGCGCATAAGGTTTCGCAGAGCGGGCGAACGCCGCAGGCGGCGCGGACGGTGTAGGAGTTTTCTCACAGGGCGACGGTATGCGTTGCGAAAGTGGGTCGCAAGCAAAGTAGGAGCCAGCGGACTCGAAATGCCGCCCCGATGAATGGCGACGTGCTTGACGGCGGATGACGTTAGGTGTCTGCATCTTGATCGTGGCGCGCGGCTCGGATTATTTGTTGGTCGATATCAGCAATTCATACGCGAAATTTGCTTTCGCCTCGACAAGGCGAGTTTCAGTCCCTACGAGGATCACTACCAGCGAGCTTTCAAGCGGCGTGGTCGCACGATTCCTCCGAAAACGAAATGTGGGGAAGTTGGTTGTTTGTTCGGTAGTCCCTTCAAAGAACTCCGCAGTTTTAAAGGCCGCAGGAAAAACGGATGTACTCTGGCTGGATCGGAAACTAAAGCTCGGTGTCGAGATTGATTATCCCAAGCCGCGATCGATTGGCGCGGACCGGTTGGCGAACGCTGCCGCGGTCACAGCGCTGTACGGCTATCCCGCAGTCGTCGTGGATTTCGGCACAGCGGTGACGTTCGACATCGTCTCTGGACGCCGCGCTTACATCGGTGGTGTAATTGCGCCAGGCCTTGAAGCAATGACGAATTTTCTTTATCAGCGAACGGCACTCTTGCCGAAGCTTTCATTGAAAGAGCCGCGACGCGCGGTCGGTAAATCGACAATTCAGGCAATGTTGTCCGGCGCCGTGTTCGGCTATCGCGGATTGGTTCGCGAAATTTTGGCGCGAATAAGAGCGGAGCAGTTTCCGCATAAAAAAGTTCACATCGTAGCGACCGGTGGCTACGCGCGATTAATCGCCCGACAATTGTCTGAGATCGACGTGGTTCATCCGAATCTTACTTTGGAAGGATTGCGGATCGTAGCGAATCTCAATGACTGACGCGCGACCGTGCAGGGTACTCGCGTCCTACTATTTCCGTGTTTCGATTTTTCCGAAGCGAGCCGAAAAATCGACCCCCCGAGGTAACTTTCCACTTGTCAGAAGCGCTGAATAGCGTATCAATCGCTACTTCATGAGATTGTGGGGGATGGCGGCAGTCGCCGCGCTGGTGCTTAGGTTATTCGCCGTAGATTCGTTTGGAGCGGAAAATGTCGCCCCGACGAAAGCGGAGCTGGAGGAAATGTACAACGCTGCGTTTCGCGCGTTCGATTCTGGCAAATTTTCGGAAGCGCTAAAACAGCTTGATGCCATCGATGCCCGCCAACCTGATCTCGCTGCGTCAAAGAACCTGCGCGGCGTGATCCTGATGCGCCAGGGCAACTATGACCAGGCGGAGGCAGCATTGCAGGACGCCGTCCGGATCGATCCCAAGTTTTGGAACGCCCGTTTCAACCTGGCGGAAATCCCGTTTCTTAAGAAAGATTGGCCGGATGCTCGGAATCACTTCGAACAACTGCTTTCCGGTGGTGAATCCGATCTGGCAAAAGAAGCTTCACAGCTGATCCAATACAAAATCCTGCTCACGTACCTTCTGGAGGGCAAAGACAGCATGGTCGATTCTATCCAGGCGAAGTTGGAGCTTTCGCCCGATACGCCTGCCGTTGACTATGTAAAGGCGGCGGTTGCGCTTAAACAGAAGAATCAAAAAGAAGCGAAAGATTGGATCAGCGTCGCCGAAAAGAATTTTTCACCGCAACTAAATAAGCTTTTCGCCGAATCACTTTACGAAGTCGGGTGGCTGGAAAAGCCAGCTGGCGCAGCGCGACCGTCGTTGCCGCTCATGACGGCCGCTGAGCGTTCGGAAAAAACGAAGGCCGTCGCTCGTGCAAAGTTCGAACAGGCGCAGCAGGCGCTGCGGCAGCGCGATCTCGCGACAGCCCTTAAACTCGTAGATGAAGCGGACCAGGCAGATCCGAATCAGGCGGCAACGATTAATTTGCGCGGCGAGATTTTGATGCAGCAGGAGCAGTTCGACGAGGCTGAAGTGGCATTTAAGAAGGCAGCCAAGCTGGATTCAAAACTTCGCGAGGCACAATACAATCTGGCGCAAATTCCCTTTAAGAAGAAGGAATATGCGAAAGCGCGGGACCGCTTCGAGACGTTGTACAAGCGCACGCCCGGAGGTGACAAAAATCAGGCGGCAGAGCTGATCAAATTCAAGATCTACATGACGCTTTTGCTAGAAGGAAAAGAGAGCCGCGCACATGCGATGATGGACGAGTTCCAATTCACCGGGGACACGCCTGCACTCTATTACGCGCAGGCCGCCTGGGAATTTCAACATAAGAATCCGGAGAAGGCAGCGGATTGGACTGCCTCGGCCAATAAGATTTATTCGTCGGCGCTGAACAGCGTTTTTGCTGACGCCTTTTATGATGTTGGCTGGATGCAAAAGCCCGCAGCTGCGACAATGCCGGGACCCGCGTTCGATACGGCTCAGGCTGAGGGAAGTCCTGCGGTCGAGCCGAGTCCAATTCCAGACAAAGTTTTTGCTGCAAATAGCCAAAGCGATACATCAAAGAGTGAAGGGCTGGCTTTGGGCTCAACCGTGAGTGCACCAGGTCCTGGACTGGATATCGCCAGCGGTGGAACAACTTCGCAGACGTCCGTCTCCGCATCGAATGACTCGTCGTCGGCAACCGGTGTTCAACCCGAGCAGCAGACGTCGATCTTGCCTTCCCGTAGCAGCGATTCAACGACGGCCGTCGCTCCTGCTGAATCACCGCAGATGTCGCCTGCTGCCAACGAGCAAAATAATCAAGCGACTGTTGCTCAAACGACCGCTTCCGCGAGTCCTGCGCCAGAGATCGCGACAGGCAAGTCCGCGCCGTCCGCCATTCTGGCCAGAGGGCGAATGTGGCTTGTCGGCGGACTACTGCTAGCGGCGCTCATCATAATTGCCTGGGTGATTGCGCCAACCGTTCGTCGTCAATATGCTTTCAACACCAGTTATCCGCCAGCAACATCTGCGGCCGCGCCTGCTTTCTTTAAGCCGAAAACGACGTCGGTATCGCCGCAAAAGAAGACTTTGGAGCGCAATGGCTTTGTCGGAGGGCCGCGTCAGGTCTCGCTGCAACTAAAGGCATCGAAACCCGCGCTACGACGGGGTGCTCTCCCGTCGGGCAACCTGAACGGTGGTTTACTGACCAAAGGCTTGAGAGCGAAGCCATCGCCAGACTCGGCCCATCAGATGGAAGAACCAAAACCCGATATGTTGCTTAGTGATCCCGAGGCTGAGTCAGCCGTCGGGCCGGTTATCGCACAAGCGGCTGAGAACGGAGAGAGCCCGGGTACTCCGGAAACGCCTCAGATGGCAGCGGTCTCAGCGATCAATGAATTGACCGAAGCAACTGCAATCGCGCCGCAGGCGACTGTCGATATTCCTGAAAACGTTGAGGAAATCGCGTGGCCCCCTCATGAGACGACGAATATCTTCGATGGCGTGAATGAGCCGGCATCGTCGGAGCCTGCGCAAGTTCCCACCGATAGAGAAGAGTCATTTTCTGCCGTGACAACAGCGACAGAGCTTCCCGCTGAATCGATTAGCCTGGAAGAGGCAGTCGAACCAGTGCCCGATCAGACAGAAGTTCCAACCCCAGTAATCGCAAAGGCTGCTACATTCCCCTCTGATTTACCGAGGGCCGCCTCCGCAGAACCTGTAATTCCGCAAACAACAACACCCGCAATCATGCCTGAAACAACTCAAACCCCAACCGCTCCTGTAACCAAGGCCCCGGCTCCGCCGATGGCCAAACCGCAACAACCATCTGCTGCGATGCAAACATCCGTGCAGCTTACTTTCTCGTTCGAGATAGCAGCCATGCAATTGACGCCCAGTTTCAAAATGGGCGCCCTCAAGGTACGTCCAATATCGAAGCTGGTCACCATGCGGTTGCCTTCGCCTCAGGCGCCTCAGTCCGCTCTGAATTTGCAAGTGAGCTTCGAAATCGCAAAGATTCAGCCCGCCGCCGGAGCGCTTGGCAGGATACGAATGGTTCCGTCTCAGCAACAGAGACCCGCGCCTGGTGGTTTGCCGTCATTTGCAGTGGCGGGATTGCAAGTGGTTCCCAATTCCGAGACCGCGCCAGTTCAACTCACGCCTTCGCAACAGGGACGGGCATCGGTTCTCATCACGGTCCCATTCCAGATCACGACGCTGGAGTTTGCGCCCTCGCTCGAAATAGCATCCGTAATCCTAAACTCGAATTCCAAGCAGGTAGCTGTTCAGTTGCCGGGCGCCGGACCAGCTCCCGCTGAAGGAGCGCCAATGTTTGAAATAACAAATCTGGAGCTCGGAGAAGGCGGCGAGATCGGCATGATGCATCTGAATCCGGTTAATGCGCCAAAGCGAGCCTGACGACGCGAAGCTTCTTCGTCAGAGGAAGACTGCTCAGCGATTCAGCGCCGATTCAGCGCCAGTTTAGCGAGCGTAGTTGTTTCGGAAGAAACTTTCCGTCGCTGCGGATCAGTTGGCCGTCGAAATAGATTTCTCCGCCGCCGTATTCGGGGCGCTGAATGCTTACCATGTCCCAGTGTACCTGGCTTCGGTTTCCATTGTCCGCTTCCTCATAAGCTTGCCCGGGGGTGAAATGAAACGAGCCGGCGATCTTTTCATCAAACAAAATGTCCCGCATCGGATGTAAAACGCGCGGATTAAATCCAAGCGAAAATTCGCCGATGTAACGCGCGCCCGGATCCGAGTCGAGAATCTTGTTCAGCTTTTTCGTTTCATTGCTTGTCGCATCAACGATTTTTCCGTTTTTGAATTCGAGACGGATACCATCAAAGGCGATCCCCTGATAAATGCTGGGCGCGCTAAAGGTCACATGACCTTCGACCGAATCTTTCACTGGGCAGCTGAAGACTTCACCATCAGGAATATTGCGATCTCCACCACAGATGACGGCTGGAATTCCCTTGATGCTGAAACGCAGATCCGTGTCGGGACCTTTGATTTCGACTCGATCCGTTTTCTCCATCAACCTTTTAAGGGCCTTCATGCCTGGCAGAAGTTTCCGATAATCGAGAGTGCAGACGTCGAAATAGAAATCTTCAAACGCTTCGGTGCTCATTCCGGCAAGCTGTGCCATGGATGGCGTTGGCCAGCGCAGCACCACCCACTTGGTCTTTTTGACTCGCTGATCCTGCACCGGCCGCATTTTCCTGGCGATTAGTTTCATTGTCTCCGGCGGCACATCGGACAGTTCTGTGACGTTGTTGCTGCCGCGCACTGCGATATACGCATCCATTTTCTTCATTCGCGCCAACTCGTGGCCTGCTATCACGTTCAGCTGTCTGTCGGAGGCCTCCAGCGCCAGCGCGCGATTTACTCGGGCGTGATAGGTCTGGGCAAATGGCACTCCGCCCGCTTTCCGCGCGGCGCGTATCAGCGCGATGCTCATTTCATCAGGAATATCGAATGCTTCGATGAGGACCGTTTCATTGCGCTTGAGACGGATGGAATATTCCACCAGAAGTTTCGCGAGTTTATCAAACCGGGCGTCGTGCATAGGCCCTTATCATTCCACCAGCCTCGCTCGACGCAACCCGTCGATGCTATGCGCTTCGGATAAATTTCGCTGCAAAAGCGCCATCGAAACCATCTCGAAATGGAAGGGAACTTTTCTCTTCAATAAGGCGCAGATCCGACGGAGCGTCGAGAATTCTGCGCCCGACTTGTTCATTCTCTTCCGGCTCAACACTGCAGGTACTATAGACAAGTACACCGTTCGCCCCCAATAATGGGATGATCGCGCGAAGCATTTCTACCTGCCGCTCTTGCATGCGCAGAAAGTCGGCTGGTTGTAAGCGCCATCTGACATCCACGCGCCGTCGCATTACCCCAGTATTGCTGCACGGTGCATCAACCAGGATCCGATGGAATGGCGCCATCGAAGCGATCTGCGCAGGGACGCGACCGCGTGTCCAATCGTGACAAAAAATATGCGCGATCTCAACGCCGAAACAGGCCATGTTCTCTTTCACGATCTGAAGTCGCTCCGGATCGCGATCGCACGCGGCGATTGCTCCTCGGTTTTTCATCAGTTGCGCGATGTAACCAGTCTTCCCGCCTGGAGCCGCGCATGCATCGAGGATTCTTTCTCCAGGCTCAGGATTGAGAATCTGACAGGCAATCGCCGTACTTGGATCCTGAATGTAGCAATGGCCCTGACTGATCGCAGTCGAGGGTATGACGTCGAACTCAGCGAACTCGGGAGTATGCGTCAGCCGTCGGGCTTCTGGATAAAGCCTGAAGAATCCTTCGCGGTCGATCCTTAGTTCATTAATTCGCCCATAGGTCGGTGGTGGAAGATTGTTCCATTGGCAGAGTTTTTCTGCCTGTTCGGCCCCAAAATGCTGTTGCCAGCGCTCTACAACAAATTGCGGGTGCGACACGCGAACAAACAGAGGCTGCTTATTAACGGACGCGAGCAGCTCACTTTTCCGCCGTGCTGCGGTTCTGAGTATGCCGTTGATGATCGTTCGTCCTCTTTGTGGCGCTAGATCTACCGTCTCGTGGACTGCTGCGTGTTGAGCTGTCTTGAGCAGGAAAAGTTGATGTAAGCCCAGTCGGAGCACGTCGCGAAGATCGGTTTCGATGCGCGAAGTGCGCAGGCAGGCGATCCAGAAGTCGAGTAAGGTTAAATTGCGCAGGACACCGTAAAAAAGTTCAAAGGCAAACGCACGATCTGAGCCCCTGAGGTCCGTCCCTGCGAGAAATTCTGAGACAATCGAGTCAGCGAAGCGCTTTTCTCTTCGCCACGTGCGCAGGGCCATCAGCGCAATTCGGCGAGCAGAAAGCCGCGCCATATTCTGGAAAAGCTGTTATTGCGGCTTCACCCTGGCGCGTCCAATCGAATGATAATGAAAGCCCAGTCGGCCCATTGTTCCAGGATCTAAGAGATTTCGCCCATCGAACACAATCGGCGTTCTCATTTTTTCTTTTAATACCGCAAGGTCGACATTGGCGAATTCGTTCCATTCTGTGGCGATGATCAGCGCTTCGGCATCATTCACTGCTTCGAGGGCAGAGGATGCAAATTCGGCGCCGGCGATTGCCTTAATGGTGCGGGCTTTTTGCATCCCTTTCGGGTCGTAAGCAATGACGTGCGCTCCTTCGCGAAGCAGATCCGCCACCAACTCTATTGCGACAGACGAACGAAGATCGTCTGTATTGGGTTTAAATGTGAGACCCCACACCGCGATTCGCTTTTCTCGCAACACCCACAGCGTTTCCCGAATAGCCTTTAGGAAACGCTCTTTCTGGGCGTTGTTAATGCGCTGCACTTCCTTCAGCAAATTAAACGGAACACCGAGTCTCTCGCTAATCGTAATGAAGGCAGCAATATCTTTGGGAAAACAAGAACCGCCGTATCCAATTCCCGCGCTAAGAAAATCGCGGCCAATTCGGTGATCCATTCCAATTCCATCGGCCACTTTTTCAACATCGGCGCCACTGGCCTCGCAAATCGAAGAGACCGCGTTGATGTACGAAATTTTCAGGGCCAGAAATGAATTTGCGCAATGTTTGATGAGCTCCGCGCTGTTAATGTCGGTGACCAGAATCGGCGCCATGAACGGCTCATAAACTTTCTTCATAAGGTCGATCGCATGTTCGCTTTGAGCTCCAATCACAATGCGATCGGGCTGCATCAGATCGGCTACGGCACAGCCTTCGCGCAGAAATTCAGGATTACTGACTACGTCGAAGTCTGCGCCGTGTCGGTTGTACCTCTTGATTGATTCGGCCACTTTTTCGCCGGTTTTCACGGGCACCGTGCTCTTGTCGACAATCACTCGGTAATCGGTTAAGACTCCAGCAATTTCGCGAGCGACTTTTTCAAGGAAACTCATATCCACATCGCCATCCGGCTGCTGTGGAGTCGGAACGGCGATGAAGACGATCTGCGAATTTTTTACGCCCTCCTCGACGCTGCCGGTAAAACGCAACCGATGCGCCGAGACATTGCGATGAATTACTTCTTCAAGCCCGGGTTCATAAATCGGTACGTCGCCAGATTGCAGTTGCTTGATTTTCTGCACGTCATTATCGACGCAAATAACGTTATGTCCGACATCGGCGAAACAGGCACCTGTCACCAGGCCGACATAACCAGAACCAATGATTGCAAGATCCATGATTGAAGGAATCGTGGCGAATTAGCCACAGCACAAGTGGAACAAGCCCACGCGGTCGGGCCTTGTTCGCTCGCTTTGGTTCATTCTCCTTCAGAGGAAGGATCGAAGTTCAAATCGAATCCAAATTTCGGGAATGCCTTGAGCGTGATAGTGAAAAGAACGCCATACTCTTTTGAGCCGTTATTGTCGCGTATGATGCCACCGAATGAGGCCACCCAACTCGACAGGTCTCGGTAAATAGAGTAGCGCTGTTGTTCGAGGATACCGGTGGCCCCTTCATATTGCTCCTGAATTCCAACGCCCCAGTTGTCGTCGATACGGTAATATCCGCCGACCACAAACAAGCTGCTGTCCTGGAAAAAGGGGTTGCCGTTCAAATAGCGATGCGCAACGCTCAATTGCAAATTGGCCATTGGTTGAACGCTGGCAATGGTATCGACTTCAGTAAACCCTTTATCGAAAGCTGGGACTTGAGAATTAACCGAGAAAGTTACCCAGGGCAGCGGTGTAAAACGGATATTGTTAAAGAGATTTGAGTACTCTGTTTGGTCAAAAGGATTGTCGAAGTTTACGTCGAGATAGGTGTCGAGCTCGAACCAGGTGATTGTTCTATCGTCTCGTCGCGTTTCCAGCTTATTGCGAACTCCGACGCGCCATATGGTCCAATCATCGATCGTGTCGATGGTTGTGAACTGGGGAAAATCGATTGCCGGCAATTGGGTTGAAGGCTGAAATCGGTCGAGCGCTAAAATTGCTGTTGGATTAGGCCCATCCTCTTTCACGTAAGAAAAGTTCGTGAACGGTTGAATAACGTGCATGAGCCCGTCCAACCCAAAGGCGCGGCTTTGGACGTTTTCCCATGTACGCGAGATCTTGAAGGAAGCTTCTGCCCCTGTGTCGAAGACCGAGCGAAATGTGTCGCCGTCGAACTTTACTGGATTAGCCAGCGTCGGAGGTGGAAGAATAAAGTCGGGCACGAGCGGGTTTGATGGCGGTATGAAGGTCGTCGATCCCAGGTCCCACGTTTTGCTATAATAGGTTCCGCGATAGCCAACCCGTGGCACGATGGAAAGCCATCCAAAGTAGGTATTGGGAAAGGTGAGCTGGTGGAAGGTGTCCAAACGATCTGTGCCATAATTCTCGAAGCCGGAATCCTGAGGGAATTGTAACCGTAAATTGGCAAAGCCGGTTTCGCCTTCATAGAAAATCGGTCCGCCAAAAAGACCATGGCGTTTGACGTCTAGTACCACTTCAGGCTGCCGTTCGGTGGTAGTGAAAAACTCATTTGCCTGAAAACGTTCGATCGCAGTGAGCGTGTAAAAAGGGGCCGTCTTGGCCACGGCGATCACATTGTCCGGAACGGGATCGATGCGGAACTCTCCTTGATAGAAGTCCTGCATAACATATTGATCGCTGAGTTTGGTGAGATTGGTGAGCCCGTAGATATCGTCTGTAAAATTGGTCGTATCTGCCAGGCTAACGCGGTATCGTCCGGTAGGGACATCCTTTCGGGGAATGTTGGTTTCATTGAGGTTCGGATTTTGGTCCTGGATGTAATAAGTTTTGAGCCGCGCCTGGCTGTCATTGAAGTAATCTATGGTCGAATCAAGGCCCACGGCTACGCCGCGCCGGCCCCGGTAATCGAGACGGAACCGCCCCCTGATATCGTCTGTGATCGGGAAGGTGACTTGAGTGAGGAGCGATGGCCCCCATGAGCTCAAATACGCTGGCGAAATCGAGAAGCTGAACGCCTCGTTGAGCGATTGGTAAAGATAGGGCCACCAAAAAACAGGTACCTTACCCACGTATGCGGTGACATACTGGAAAATCACGCGATCGTTTTCGTAAACGCGAATTGTTCGTGCGTGGAGATGGAAGTCGGCCTTCGGTGAATCGTGAGTCGTAAAGGTGCCGTCCTGTATTAGATAACCATTCTCAGAAATTGAAGTCACATTGGCGCCAGTTAAAAAATAAGGCTGCGACTCGGTTCGTGCATTTAGCGCTCTGATTTTTTTAGTATCCGTGTTGTAAACGCCATTCTCGGCGACGTACAAGCTCGTGTCCCGATAGATTCGCACGTGGCCTCTTAACTCCACGTCGTGCGTGGTGGAATTGTATTGCGCGTAATCGGCGTAGATGTCTGTGTTGCCAATATGAATCGCGACGTTATCGCGCGCCGTGGCCAGCCCGTTCTCGTATGTCGTTTCCCCCGTAGAAGTGATTTCAATCGGACCGTTCTCGGGAGTCTTGATCTCTCCCAGGATCAAACCAGCACTCGCCAAAAAAATGGCGATCAACAAGACCAGCGTTCGCATGGCGCAGGCCGAACGTACCGCGGCGGAGGCTCCCTGCAAAGCCAAAAGCATTACACGGAATGAGGAGAGCAGTAGCAACCCGTCCGTTTTGAGAAAAATCATGGCGCGTTCTGTCTTGATTAAGCCATTAATAAACGGTTTTCTTCATCCAACGTGAGTCAATCTCTCGACCAAATCTTCGTAAACGCCAAGCACTGGGCGCTGTCGTGGCTGACAGGCGCGCCTGGTTGGGTTGTCCAGATCACCTCGTGTTTGATTAATATTTTCGCGCTCCTCGCGGTATTTCTGACGCTGTTTGCGCTCATGTCAGTGCTGGAGCGGAAGATTCTCGGCCGAATACAAAATCGCTATGGGCCCAACCGCGTTGGACCATTCGGGCTTTTGCAGCCGGTGGCTGACGGTATCAAAATGTTGATAAAGGAAGACATCGTCCCGGCGCGCGCCGACAAGCTTGTGCACTTCCTGGCTCCAATTCTCATCGCCGCTACGGCGATTCTTGCCCTCGGAATAATCCCTTATGGGCAAAACATGACGCCGTTCACAATCGACGGCGGGATCCTTTTTTTCTTTGCGGTTGGTTCGACCACGGAGCTCGCGGTCTTTATGGCCGGTTGGGGAAGCAATAATAAGTTCTCGATGCTCGGCGCGATGCGTGCTATCGCGCAAATGATCAGCTACGAGCTGCCGCTCATTATCACAGTGCTCCCCGTGGTGATGGTGGTCGGCTCGCTTATGCCCGACAGGATTGTCGCGGCGCAGGCTGGATACACATTTGGTTTCGTGCCGCGCTGGTTCGCGTTCACGCCGTGGGGCGCAACCGCATTCATTTTGTTCTTTGTGTCCGGTCTTGTGGAGTCGAATCGGACTCCGTTCGATGTGCCGGAAGGCGAATCGGAAATCGTCGCCGGCCACATGACCGAATATTCCGGGTTCAAATACGCGACTTTTTTCATGGCGGAATACATTGGCATGTTCGCCATCACCGGGCTTGCCGCGACCTTGTTTCTCGGTGGATGGCATTCGCCCGCATCTTTCCTGGGATTTGTTCCGTCTTACGTCTGGTTTTTCGCTAAGCTCAGCGCGTTGCTTTTCGTTTACATCTGGCTTCGCGGAACATTGCCGCGCACGCGGGTTGATCAGATCATGAATTTCGCCTGGAAATTCATCTTGCCGATGTCTTTTACCTGCGTTGTTGCAGCGGCTGTCTGGCATTATGCAGGTCGCGGCTTGCGCGGCTGGCTTTGGTCCCTTTTCGTGATTGTCGTCGTTTATGCCGCCCTGTCGATGTTGCTCGACACGCAAAGAAAGTTTGCGCCACGCGTTTACCGTTTCGCCGAATGAACACCGGAGTGGTCGTCATTATCGCCATCATCACGCTGACTGCTGCACTGGCTGCTGCCACGTTGCAAAAGCTCATGCACGCGACGCTGAGTTTCGCTGTAGCGCTCGTGGGCGTGGCTGCCCTATTCTTTGTGCTGGGCGCAGAATTTGTCGGGCTCGTGCTGATATTCGTCTACATCGGTGCGGTGGCTGTCCTAATTGTTTTTACGATTCTTCTTACGCGGCGTGACGTTGGAAAAGATCGCCGTGGTAACTGGAGCGGTGCAGTCCTGGCAATTGCTGTCTTCGGCGGTTTGACATGGGCAATTCTTAAGACGCAATCAGTTGCGATTGTCGCTGCGCATATCCGAGCAATTTCTGTTAAACGAATCGGTGAAGCATTGATGACCAGTTATGTCTGGCCATTGCAATGCGTGGGATTGCTTCTTACAGCTGCGTTGATCGGCGCACTCGTTCTCGTGATGGAGGAGAGACGATGACGCCGACGCTTCAACTCTTCCTCATTGTTTCTGCCGCTTTGTTCTCGACGGGCTTGCTGGCAGCCCTGAGTCGCCGTCACGCCATTTTCATCCTGATTGGGATTGAGATGATGCTTGCCGCAGCAAATCTCAATTTCATTGCATTCTGGCGCTTTAGCCCGCAACCGTTGCCACCGATTGGTGTAATGATCGCGATTTTCTCGATCGCCATCGCCGCCGCTGAAGCCGCAGTCGGTCTTGCGCTGGTAATTGCTGTCTATCGACACTACCGCACGACAAACGTCGACCACCTGGACCAGCTCAAAGGATGAGTCGCTGGTTCATCGATCATCTCTGGTTGATCTCTGCCGTGCCGTTCGCGGCTTCATTGGTAATTTTAGGTCTGCCGAATGGGCGGCACAAACTTGCAGCCGCACTCGCAGTCGGTGGGCAAATCACTGCGCTCGTAATGTCGTTCTTCGCGTTCCTCCCGAGTCTGCAAACGCCTGGATTCCGTGCGGTTCAGAATTTCACCTGGTTC
>JBKPLD010000173.1:0-10418 GCA_046731415.1 Verrucomicrobiota bacterium | reverse complement strand
TTCTTGGATTACTGGCAGGAATTGGGGCTTTGGCAATTCCCGGCGTCGGTCCGTTTATCGCGGCGGGTCCAATTATGGGGGCACTTAGTGGCGCGGCCGTCGGGGCGGCCACTGGCGGTGTCGTTGGCGGTTTGATTGGTCTTGGTATTCCCGAGATCGAGGCAAAGCGCTACGACGAAAAGTTAAAAAAGGGGAATTACCTGGTCGCCGTGCACACGGATGAAAGCGAAGACGCCGATCGGGCGAAGGAGATTTTCAAAACTGCTGGCGCTGAGGATATCAGCACCGTCAGGGAAGCATCGGCACCGAAACCATAAATAAGTTTTTGAATGAGGGGAAAGGGAGAACTATGGCGGAAGAAAACGAAATGAATCAAGGCCCTGTGGTTTCGCCACGGGTTGAAGAAAAAGCTGAGCGTGGCCTAAGGCATGCCCGGAAAGCAGCGGAAGATGTTGGCTCGGCCGCGCGAGGGGTCTCGGAAGAGTATCGCGGTAAGGCTGAGCAAGCTTGGGACGATGCCAAAGATCGCGCCCGCACGTTCCGGGAAGATGCTGACCAATATGTGCGCAACAATCCAACTAAAGCAGTACTGACAGCGCTGGGGGCCGGGTTTATTCTGGGACTATTCTTCCGGCGTTAATGGCCGTGCTGGATGCCCAGGAGAGAATCAGTTACTTGCTGAGAAAAATTGAGGAGCTCACCTATCTATGCCTAGGAAATCAAACGCGGACAAAGAAAAAAGCTCGCAATCATCCGAAAACATCGAATTGCCGTCTATCCCGAAACAGACTGCTGGTGCTGTCGCTGGAGCCACTGTTGGTAGCATAGCAGGACCGATCGGCGCTGTTGTCGGCGGAGTGGCGGGCGCCGTTGCTGGAAAGGCCGCCGAAAAGCGACGCCCAATCGCTCCTACAGCAAGACGGACCATCCGCAGCGTCGTGAAGAGCTCCAAAGCGGTCTCGAAAGCGTCCAATAGACAACGCCCTGGCAGAAAGTCCGTTGCCAAATCAGGCAAGACTCGTAGGCGCTCCGGCGGCAAGGTGAAAAGGAGCGTGTCGCGTCGATCGACGAAAACAAAATCGCGCAAGGCATCGGGAAGTCGGGGAACGTCGACATCGTCAGGGATTGCCCGGAAAAGCTCTGGCCGTCGCAAAAGACGGCGTTAGCCGCCCGATTAGAACGAACAAATGAGAGGTCCTCGATGGGCTTTCTTGTAACGAAAGTTGTCTCACCGCGAAAAGGTGCTTGCATGCAGCCGTTCCATGGCCGACGAAGATCTACTCAACGAAAGGAACACCCATGCTTTGGACTATAATTGTCATCCTGGTCATCCTCTGGCTTCTTGGCTTCATCGGCCACATTGGCGGCGGTTTGATCCATCTTCTCCTCGTCATTGCCGTCGTTATTCTGATCATTAACCTCCTTCAAGGCAGACGAGGGCTCTAGCATTGATGCCCGAGAGGGGCCAGCCGCGGCTCCCTAAAATGGCTGGTATTATTGCCACCTCCCGTGTTCCATCAGCGGAATAGTTGGGCCGAACCAAAGAAACAAGCTGAGAATCGAAGGGCACTGGCGTTCCAAACTGGATCAGGCGAGGCAAAGATTCCGCCTCACTTCTACCGAAAAGCGTGTTGTAGTATTCGTACTCGCGACATTTGTGCTGGGTCTCGTCACAAAATGTTATCGCGACGCTCACTCTTCTCCTCCTGTATCCCAATCTGATTCCCGTTAGGGCGCCGCTTCGAATTATTTGCGAATTACATCGTTCCCGCAGATTATTTCGGAGTGACCGACCATGTTGATGCTTTCACAAAGCAGATTTGTGAAGTTATCGTAGGCAAGAACCAGGCGGTTAAACTCGCCGTCGCCTGTTTGCTCGCACGCGGTCACCTTTTGATCGAAGATATCCCCGGCGTTGGGAAGACCACGCTTTCCCAGGCATTGGCGCGCTCGCTGGCGCTTGGCTTTCAGCGCATCCAATTTACCAGTGATCTGTTGCCAGCCGATATTCTTGGCAATTCCATCTTCGATCAAGGCAAGCAACGCTTCGAATTCCATCGCGGCCCGCTGTTCTCCCAAATGGTGCTGATCGACGAGGTCAATCGCGCAACTGCCAAAACGCAAAGTGCGCTATTAGAAGCAATGGAAGAACATCGCATCTCCATCGATGGCGTGACCTATGAGTTGCCCGAGCCGTTCTTTGTGATCGCGACTCAAAATCCGCAACATGCGGTTGGCACTTTTCCGCTGCCTGAATCTCAACTCGATAGGTTTCTGATGCGGATCGAGCTGGGTGTACCTGACCGCGCCAGCGAACGCGCGATGCTTCTGGGCATGGATCGCCGTGACATGCTTAAGGAATTAAAACCGAAAATCAACCCGCGAACGTTGATCGAGATTCAAGATAATGTGCGAAAGGTGCATGCGTCCCCTGCCCTACTCGATTACCTGCAGGATCTGCTCGATGCATCGCGGCAACGTCACAGCACTGGCTTGTCACCGCGAGCGGGTCTGGCGCTCATGCACGCGTCACAGGCGTGGGCGCTGATGCACGGACGCGATATGGTTCTTCCCGAAGACATTCAAGCGGTAGGGATCGCTGTCATGGGACATCGGCTGGGACACGATATTGAACAACCCGGCCAAAGCGGACGTACGCTCGCTGATCAGCTGTTACACAGCGTGCCAGTGCCATGAAGAAAAAGAACGTAAGCCGGCGGATTAGAGACCGCCGCTCCTTGATGCTTCACAGCGTGCCGACCCCGTGAAAGCAGGAAAATTTCCGCTCGTTTATCCGACTGCGGGTTTTTCTGGGCTGCTGTTTGTGCTGGGCGCGATGTGGTATGCGGCGTCGAGCCAGAATAACACAGCGATCTACCTGCTCTTTTTCATCTTAGCGGCGGTGTTTCTGGTTTCGATTCCGCATACTCTCATCAATCTGGCGGGTGTGACTATAAGACTCGAATCCGTGCAACCCGCATTTGTCGGCCACGAGGTTGCTGTGCCGGTTGAGATCATGAACGGCTCCCGTGCCGCCCGTCATGGAGTTGAGGTGGCTCTGCCCGATTCGGACAACGAGCGACAACGCATCGATCATATTCCAGCCCATAAGGCAGCCCGCATAACATTGCGTTTTCCTGCGCGGCGGCGTGGCGAACATAAGGTAGGAACATTATGCCTAACGAGTGCTTACCCGCTCGGTTTCGTTCGGTTTCTGAAGAAATTCTCGTCTCCTCAAACCTATATTGTGTATCCCAAGCCCGCGGGCGAACCGCGGCTTCCGTCAAGCTTAGTACAGCGGCACGATGGACGGCCGCTTATGGACCTTGGCGAGGGCGATGATTTCGCCGGGACACGGGCGTACATCCACGGCGAATCTCAACGTCACATCGATTGGAGAGCTGTCGCGCGCGGCCAGCCGCTGATGACGAAACAATTTACAGCTGAGGCGGAAGGCGTCGTATATTTTGATTTTTCTGCTCTGCGCTTTGTCAGCGTGGAAGAGAGGCTGTCGCAGCTAGCGCTTTGGGTGATTGAAGCAGAACGCGCGCGGCGTCCCTACGGTCTCCGTCTTCCGGGCGTCGAGTTTCGGCCGGGTGTCGGTCAATCTCATTTTCATCAATGCATGCGGGCGTTGAGTTTGTTCGAGGCAGGAAAGTAAATGAGTACGAATAACACAGACAGGAGAATTCCACGGCGCCCACTACTTTGGTTGGCAGCCGCATTGGTCTTCACACTGCCTCCCATGTTCGACTCGCTGATAAGCTGGGTTCCGTGTGTTTTTCTGGTCGCGCTCGCAATGAAATTCTGGATGGAGCCGCGAGGGTACCGCCTCCGCTTTGCAGCACTGAAGCTGATGCTGGCGGCGCTGGCGCTCTTCGCCATCTTCGCCAGCTATGGATCCCTCAAAGGAATTGAGCCAGCCATATCTCTCCTCGTTGTTCTAGTGTCTCTTAAGGTCTTGGAAGCGCACACAGCGCGCGAATTTCAGGTGATGGTACTGATGGGATGGGTGCTCTGTCTCTGCGGTTTCTTTCTTTCCCAGGAATTCGCGATTGCGCTTTCCATCCTGGCAGCATTTGCGTTGCTCCTCGTGGCATTGATCCAGTTTTATCGGGGATCGTCACCCGGCGCGTTCCGTCCTCCATTGGCAACGACATGCAAAATTTTGATTCAAGCGGTCCCGCTCGTCGTCCTTTTGTTCGTTTTGTTTCCGCGAACCAACACAGCCTTCCGGTTTGATTTTCGCACCATCGGTTCGATCGGCACTGGCTTTTCCGACCGACTTTCCCCGGGCAGCGTCGCTGCGCTTGCAACTTCTTTGGATCTTGCCTTTAACGCAGAGTTTCCTGGCAGCACGGCGACGCCACCTGGTCCGATGTATTGGCGCGGCGCGGTCATGTGGCATTGCGACGGTATGGAATGGCGCGCCCCGAACGTGCCAGTACCAGTCTCTCGCTTAGTCAGGCAATCGCCCAAAGGAAACAAGATTCACCAACGGATTACGCTCGCGCCGCATGGCGCACGCTGGATGTTTGCGCTCGATCGGCCCTTTGAAATCCCACCAGGTGCTATCCTTGCGCGCGGCAATTACCTCTGGAGCGTCCAGACAATTCGAAAGCTACGCCGATACGAGGTCGTTTCGTCTGTCGGAACTGGTGGCAAAGAATTAACGCCAGGCGAACGCCGAGAAGCGCTCGAGGTTCCACCCTCGATCAGCCCGGCTGTACGCAGGCTGGCACAATCTTGGACGACCCAGGCCTCCAATTCGCGCGCCATAGTGAATAGCGCGCTCCAGTTTTTCCAGACGCAAGGTTTTCGCTATTCGGTGACACCAGGCGAATACGGAAAGAACGATCTGGAACAATTTCTCTTCCATCGACGGGTTGGCTTTTGCGAACACTACGCCGCCAGTTTCGCTACTTTGATGCGACTGGCAGGAATACCTGCGCGGGTCGTTGCCGGATATTTGGGCGGTGAGTATAACGATCTGGGCCATTTCGTTCGCGTGCGACAAGCAGACGCGCATGCGTGGTGCGAAGTCTGGCTTCCAGAGAACGGATGGACGCGAGTGGATCCAACCACCGCAGTTGCTCCCGGCCGAGCGAATCTCGATCTAATCACGTTCTTGGAGAAAGGCGGCGTTTCGAATCAAATGGGAGCTCGCCGAAGCGCATTCGCCATGCGATTAGCCCGGTCCGCACTGTTCACGGACCTTCGTCTTGCCTGGGAAACATTAAGTTACGAATGGGATACCCGGATTCTTGCCTACGACGCTGACGTCCAGGATATCATGCTGAATTCCATCGGGCTGGCGAATCGCGGACCATTCGTTCTCATCTTCCAGATTCTGTTTGTCGCAATCGCACTGCTCGCAATTTATTTCGGCTGGATGCAACTATGTACGCGCCCGCGCGCGGACCGGGTAACGGCGTTATACGAGCGCTTTTGTCAGAGGGCAGCACGCTTGGGTGTGCGGCGCGACCCATGGGAAGGGCCCTTCGATTTCTCAAGACGCGCTGCGTTTTTGTTGCCTAACGAATCGGAGCGGATTCGCCAGATTTCCAACACGTACATTACACTGCGTTATGAGCCGGAACCCGCCGGCGGAACTCTTGAGAAGTTCGCGCGAGAAGTGAATGGGTTTGTCGTCCGGCGCCAGGGAACACGCGGCCGCGCGTGAAGTCTGAATATTCGACCTCGCTATAAATATTTTTTCGGAATCGGATCCTCCGCGCTCTCCTGCTGCCAATAGATGTTTACGATCCACCAGCGATTGCCGTCGTAGAATAACTGGATGCCGTTGATGCCTCGCATGAACGGCTCGGCATCGTCTGCGTTATGCCGCGATTCGTATGTGCTCCACACCTGAGCGATGTGTCCGAATTGTTCGGTGCGGCGAGCGATTTCTCTTTCGAAAAATCCGTGCTCTGCAAAGTACGGTTCCACACGGGCGATGAAACCTTCTACGTCCAATATTTGAGGTGCGAGGCCCTCGTTCGCGCCCGGCTTAGCGGTCGGAATTAGGCGGGCTCCCGGATAATACAACGATCTTTGTCGGTCCCAATCGCGCTTCTCGCCCGCGGCGCCTGAAATCCCATCGTACGCGGCGTTGATAATTGCGTCGATCGAGGCGACATCGGCAGGATTGGTGTTAGCCATATCTGAGTGCTCGGTCGCCCGCTCGTGAATCCTTTCGGAATTGAATGTTCTATGTCTGCGTTGCTGTTTCCAGCACCTTCATCGCTGCGTTGTGTCCTGGAATTCCGCTCACGGCCCCGCCGCGATGAGCGCTTGATCCGCAGAAAAACACGCTTTCATAATCGGTTTCGACGCCCCAGGTTCCCGCTTTCTCCTTACGCTCAGCAAAAGGAAACGTCGGTGCGTTCTGAAAAATGTTACCCTGAAACATTCCCAGCGCGTCTTCGATATCGACCGGACTTTTGCTTTCGATACAGAGGCTGCCATCACGCGCTACGGCCAGACAATCCTCCAGAGGCTCGTCCAGCCACTGGTTAATGCTCTCGATGAATCTTTTCTCCGCGTGCTTTCGCATCGTCCTGTTGTCACGCACGAACAAGCTCCATGGCGCATCCAGTCCGAACAATGTCATCGTATGAAAACCTTTCTCTCGCAGTTCTGGCGCAAGAATGCTGTCGTCAGTCAACGTATGGCAATAAACTTCGCATGGCGTTTTGATCGGCAACCGTCCGCTGCATGCCTGATCGTAGCTGGCATTCATTTGCTCGTAGCCTTCGTCACTATGAAATGTTCCGCACCACACCTGATCTGATGCATATCTGTTTGCTTTCAATTTTGGCAATTTTTGCAGGAGCATGTTGATCTTGAACACCGAGCCTTCGTCCGAGGCATCCGGCTGATACAGCTTACCGGTGTACTTTGCCAGGACGTTGCGGCCAAAATTCACCAGAAGGTATCGCGCTTCGACGGTTTGTTGTTTTCCGTTGTTGTAAAATTCAACGGTCCGCTGCTTCTCAGCCAGGCCCAGTGCGCGAAGATCGACATCTGTCAAAATTTCTGCACCAGCTTTGCGTGCTACTTGCTGAAGTTCCCGTGTTACCGCACCCATGCCGCCGACCGGCACCTTCCATTCGCCTGTTTTGTTGCCGATAAGATGATAAAGGAAACAGCGATTCTGTAGGAGCGACAGATCATGTGGATGCGTCAGAACACCGATCTTTGCATCAGTGAAAACAAGACCACGCACCAGATCGTTCTTAAAATACCGCTCGATCGAAGTCCCGAGCGGTTCCTCCACCAAACTACGCCACGCCTCACGAGAAACGTCATCGCCATCAAAGCGACGTCGAAACTCATCTTTTGCTAACAATGGCTCCAACATCGTGTCCCATACTTTCTCGGCAAAAACGCGCGAAAGATTGTAGAACGCTTTCATCTGTTCGAACTCGGTCTTGTTTCCGGTCAGCTCGAACATCGACTGACGACTGACTTCTTCGTCCACATTGCTCAACAGCAACCCGTCATGCTGTCCGTGATTCAGATATGGCGTGAACGACGCGATCGCACGTCGTCGCAATTGAAGATTCAATCCGAGATCTTGAATTATTTTTTTCGGGAACAAACTGACGAGGTAGGAATATCGCGACAGTTGCGCATCGTAATCAGGAAACACCTTCTGCGAAGTCGTGGCGCCACCGACGTAGTTGTTCTTTTCCAGAACTAGAACGCTTAGCCCTGCGCGCCCTAGGTAGCTCGCTGCCACAAGCCCATTATGCCCTGCACCGAGAATTACCACGTCGTACTGCGATTTCGACGGCGTCATATCAGCCAAACAAATCTCATCTATAAAAACGATACACCTGTGAATAGTTAGCTCGCAACGCGTTGTTCCGGCTCGATAACTCTGCCGCACACGCATTCCGGCGACTTCAGCGGGCTTGCCACCGCACCGGCCCGGCTTATGTCTTTCTCGTTAAGCGACAGAACGTAGAGGTGAACAATGAAGCTTCATCGCGAGGCCGTCCCCGTTATCGGTCTGTTTCTTATATGTGTCCTTCAGATTCATTGCACTCTGGGGCGTGGGCTTTCGACCCTGAGGAACGAGCGAAAGCAATAAAGATCGCACGGTTGCTCGAACGAGATCCTCTGGGTAAGGATGCTGCCGCGAACAGGGAGTGGTCGCTGAATTGGATCATCGAAATTCCCGATATTCACTTCAAATCTTGCGCTGGGCTGCTCAGCCCGGGCATTGGAAATCAGTATCGTTACTCAGCCGAAGTGGACCAACAAATCATCTTCTCTGCTGCAGCGTGGTGCGAGGTTTGGTTCGCGTGACACAGGCCGCTGGCTGACAAACCACATGCAGCGGTGGAAAATGACTTAGCTACCAAGCCTACCCTCTTGGCCTAACGAATGTCCCTCGTAAATGAGTCCCTCGTAAATAATACAGGGAGGGTAGAGATTTCACTAAGCCGAATCCATGCAAATGTCGGCGAGATCGATACAGGCGCCGGACAGGCCGATTCCGATGTGGACAAGCCATTGGAAAATGCGTTTGGCGCGTGAGGCGGCGTGATATGCGTCTCGGTAAAGCCGGTCCCAGGCTCCCGCTCTTGAGAGGCTCGTGTCATTCATGATCCGTTGCGCGGCACACCACAGCGCCGCTGTCATTCTTTGATATGTCTGCACGGCTTCCGGCGGCGCCGTGGTTGCGTCAAACACATTATATTGCTTCGGTGAGACCCCATTTGGGCCGAACATAGCTTCCCAGCTTTTACCCCACGCTGCCTGAGCGAATTTTTCTCGATCCTCGGCCACGCGACAGTCGATCTCCCGGAGTAGATTCGCATCCACCCCATAGAAGGGAGGCTCCGGTGCCTCCTGCTCGATCAGTCGCAAAAGTTCTGTTTTTAGCGCCTCGCGCTGCCGGTCGGTTGGTTGTCGACCGGTTTGCTCGATGCGTCTGCGAATTTCCCTGGCCGCGGCAAGCGCGATCGGTCCAACCGATTCGTTTACGCGCCGCTCGGGACCGAGACGCGCAAGCGCGTCTTCAGGAAGTCCAATCACGCGCAGGAACTCGCTGGTTGCACCGGCGCGGCGGATCTCGGCGTTGTAAGGGCGAAAGATCGTCTGAATTTCCGATAACTGCGCGAGTTTGAGTAAATGGACATACCTTCGACGCTGGAGCGCAAAGTCGCGCAATGTAACGTCGTAAAGAAAAGATTTGACCTGCTCGGCGTAGGCCGAGCTTAACACCTCCGCATCGGGTCGGATAAAGGTGATGATTGTCGTGGCGAGCCCGAGATCCCGCAGGAAGCTCAAAATTCGCTCCCGTTTTTTGTCGCTCGTGAACCGATAGTCGAGCGATTCCGCCGAGAGGATTATAGTATCGGCCGCGTGGGTATCGACCTCCTGCCGGAACCCCTCGACGCAATGTGCGTACCTCGGTGGTACAGCCTCGCCGAGGATCGCCTCGATTAGTTGTCCGTAATTACCTCTGCGACTCATGCCCGCGTTTGGAGCGAGATAGCCGAAGTGCTCCAAAACCTCGCGATTTTCGAGCAGGAATAACTGGATAGCAGATGTGCCGGTTTTGGGCTCGCCTGCGTGAAGAAAGATCCGTCTCATTTCGCGAGCTAGTTTAAATAGAGCCGGCTGTGTGGCGCGAGCTTAAAGAGTCTGAAATTCTAAGGCCCAGACAACCACGGAAATGATGATCACCGTTGAAATCGGACAACACGAAATGGTTTCAATTTCAAAACAAAATCGCGAGAATCCTCTTGTCTCTGGTGTTGGCAGAAATATGATGATAATTGTCATTGCTGCCAGATCTGGGCACGGAGAACTTGCGTGTCATGAATGCACCAACAAACACAAGAAATTGGAGAGGATTAGTGAGGTCTGCGGCGGAATTCGGCTTCCTGGCTGCAATTGCGTTTGCAGGTCTGCGTCAAGTTGCAGCTAGTTCGAACCCGGCCAAAGCGCCCGCCGGGCCTGAATCCAAACAGGCCGCGGTCGAAACAAGCTCGCTCAAGCCGCCAGCCCAAGGGAGCATCCCCGTCGCTTTTCTCATTTCCGAAGGCGCACAAGTGATCGATTTCACCGGGCCTTGGGAAGTTTTTCAAGATGTCATGGTTCCGGGAAGAACGGACCATTCTTTCCGTCTTTATACTGTGTCCGAATCGACTTCGCCTATTCGCACAAGCGGTGGAATGAAAATTGTCCCCGATTACACCTTTGAAAATGCTCCGGCGCCAAAAGTAATTGTCATTCCGGCCCAGAGTCGGCCGAGCGAAGCAACGCTGGAATGGATTCGTAAGTCCACAAAGTCTACCGACGTGACCATGTCGGTTTGCACAGGAGCATTTGTTCTTGCGCGAACCGGCCTGCTGTCAGGCAAACCCGCGACCACATATCACGGCGCGTTTGTTACTTTT
>JBKPLD010000172.1:0-14297 GCA_046731415.1 Verrucomicrobiota bacterium | reverse complement strand
CGGCGGTGACGTTGCGCAGACCTTCGCGGTAAATTGATTCCGCGAGGATCGTTGCTGTGGTCGTGCCGTCACCCGCCACGTCGGACGTTTTCGAAGCGACTTCGCGTACGAGCTGCGCGCCCATATTTTCATACGGGTCTTCGAGCTCGATCTCTTTCGCGACCGTCACACCGTCCTTGGTGATCGTGGGGCTGCCGAATTTCTTGTCGAGAATGACGTTGCGGCCGCTGGGGCCGAGTGTGGCCTTCACGGCTTTCGCCAGTTTCTCGATACCACGCAGCAATGTGTGCCGCGCGTTTTCATCGAATTGTAGTTGTTTAGCTGCCATAAGTTTTTTTGATAGTTGTTGGTTGATCCGCCTTCGCGCAAGGCTACAGCGGACAGGTTGTTGATCGACGGATTATCCAATAATGCCGAGGATGTCGTCCTCGCGCATGATCAGATAATTTTGATCCTCGATTTTAATTTCGGTGCCGCCGTATTTCGATATCAGCACCTTGTCGCCCTTCTTCACGGTGAAATCGACTTTCTTTCCGTTGTCATCGATTTTGCCGGTGCCTAAAGCGACCACTTTCCCCTCTTGTGGTTTTTCCTTGGCGGTATCGGGGATGATGATCCCGCCTTTTTTCACTTCCTGCTCTTCGAGCGGCTGAACCAGCACCCGATCTCCGAGCGGTTGTACGTTAACTTTTGCCATAAGTTGTTATTACTCCTTTGTTTTTTGTTGTGCCGGTGGCTCCGAAATCTCCGGAGCCGCGGGCAAATTCTTTCCGTTATTTCTTCTTGTCATCGTCTACGACTTCGAACTCCGCATCGACAACGTCGCCTTCGCCGCGTTTGCCCGCGCCTTGTTCGGCACCAGGGCGCTCTCCCGTTTCAGGGGCCGGTTGCGGCCCTGGCTGCGGACCTGCCTGAGCTGACGCTTGTTTGTAAAGGTCGGCGCTGACTTCCTGGAACTTGTTCTGCAGCTCGTCGTACGTCCGCTTCATAGCGTCGGCGTCGTTGCGATTAATCGCGTCGCGCACCGCAGAAATGGCGTCTTCGACTTGCTTTTTCTTGTCGCCGGAAATCTTGTCGCCGAGTTCTTTCAACTGCTTTTCGCATTGATAGGCGAGCATGTCGGCGTTGTTCTTGATCTCGATGGCTTCCTTGGCCTTCTTGTCTTCCTCGGCGTGCGCTTCAGCTTCGCGCTGCATTTTGTCGACTTCGTCTTTCGAAAGTCCGGAGCTGCCGGTGATGGAAATCTTCTGTTCCTTTCCGGTGCCGAGGTCTTTCGCGTTCACGTGCAAGATGCCATTGGCGTCGATATCGAAGGTAACTTCGATCTGGGGAACGCCGCGCGGGGCCGGTGGAATTCCATCGAGATGGAATGTGCCGAGCGTTTTGTTATCGCGCGAAAGTGGACGCTCGCCCTGGAGCACTTTGATCTCCACACCTGGCTGATTATCGCTGTATGTGGAAAAGATCTGCGACTTCCGCGTCGGGATAGTGGTGTTGCGCGGAATCATCGGTGTGGCCACGCCGCCTGCGGTTTCAATCGCGAGCGTCAACGGCGTCACGTCGAGCAAGAGCACATCTTTGACTTCGCCTTTGAGGACGCCGCCCTGAATTGCTGCGCCGACCGCAACGACTTCGTCCGGGTTCACACCCTTGTGTGGTTCCTTGCCAATCAGATCGCGCGCCACCTGCTGCACTTTTGGCATACGCGTCATGCCACCGACCAGCACCAGCTCGTTGATGTCCTTTTCAGAAACCTGTGCGTCCTTAAGACATGCTTTCACGGGCGGAACAGTTCGCTGAACCAGATCATCCGTGAGCTGTTCGAGCTTAGCCCGGGTCAATTTCTTCTGGATGTGCTTTGGGCCGCTCGCGTCCGCTGTGATAAACGGAAGGTTGATCTCGTATTCCTGGGAGCTCGATAATGCGATCTTCGCTTTCTCAGCTTCTTCTTTGATTCGCTGGATTGCGTCCGGCTGCTTCGTGAGATCGATGCCAGTATCTTTTTTAAATTCGCTGACGATCCAATCCATGATCTTCGCATCCCAATCGTCACCGCCGAGATGCGTATCACCATTGGTGGCTTTCACTTCGAAAACGCCGTCACCGATCTCCAGGACGGAGATATCGAACGTGCCGCCACCCAAATCATAAACGGCAATCTCTTCGTCTTTCTTCTTGTCGAGACCGTAAGCGAGCGACGCTGCGGTTGGCTCATTGATGATCCGCAAAACTTCCAGACCAGCGATTTTGCCCGCGTCCTTTGTCGCGTTGCGCTGCGAATCGTTGAAATACGCAGGCACAGTGATGACTGCCTGCGTGATTTTTTCGCCGAGCTTCGCTTCCGCATCGGCCTTCAGCTTCGACAAAATCATCGCCGAAATTTCCGGCGGCGAAAATGTCTTTAGCTGGCCGTTCACCTCAACTTGCACGTGGGCATCGCCATTGGCTGCCTTCACAATTTTGTAAGGCACGCGTTTTTGCTCTTCGTGCGCCTCATCAAATTTGCGGCCCATGAACCGTTTGATTGAAGAGACTGTGTTTTGCGGATTGGTCACCGCCTGACGTTTCGCGGCTTGGCCGACCAATCGCTCGCCGCTTTTCGTGAACGCGACGATCGATGGCGTCGTGCGTGCGCCTTCGCTATTTTCCAAAACCACCGGGTCGCCACCCTCCATCACGGCCATGCAGGAGTTAGTGGTTCCCAAATCGATACCTAAAACTTTAGCCATACTTGAAAAATTCCTTTCTGATTCGAGTTCGCCTACGAACGGACTCGTTGTAGCGAGACTCCTAGTTAAACCTCTAGATGCTCTAGCAAGGCTTGGGCCAGGAGGGCTGATGCGGCCTAAGCTATTCTTTACGAGTGATTACCCTTAATGACCTGTCTCAGGGCTTCGTGCGTATTGAGCCAATTCGGCTCGGTTTCAGCCTATCGCCATCGACGGCCGCGTCAACGAGGCGCACTTCCTACCAATCAGTTCATTCTCGAATTCTTTCGAAACCGCAAGGGCCGTTTGTGCAACTCTGTTCACGAAAACTTGATCTGCGGTCGAATCTCCTAATCACAAAGCATGCGAGAGGGTCTTTACTGAAGCGGTTCGCAGCCCGCTGCAAAGAATGCGCGCGTGGTAACAAGAAATTCTGTTTCGCGAAGGGGCGCATCACGATAAAATTTTCGCGTGCGACAGTACCACGATTTACTGCGACTCGTTCTTGAGAAGGGTCAGGCGCGAACGGATCGCACTGGCACGGGAACGTTATCCGTCTTCGGAGCGCAGACACGATTTGATTTGCGTACGGATGGACCCGGGTTCCCGCTGCTCACAACAAAAAAGCTGCACATCAAATCGATTGTTTACGAGTTGCTCTGGTTTTTGCGTGGCGACACAAATGTTCGCTATCTCAACGAACACGGTGTGACGATCTGGGACGAGTGGGCTGACGAAACCGGCGATCTCGGCCGCGTTTATGGTGCGCAATGGCGCGACTGGCGCGGCGCAAACGGCGCGCACGTGGACCAAATCGACAATCTAATCACGCAAATCAAATCCAATCCGCAAAGCCGCCGCCTCATCGTGAGCGCGTGGAATCCGGCGGAAATCGACAAAATGGCGCTGCCACCCTGTCATCTCCTCTTCCAGTTCTACGTCCAGGGCGGCGAACTCAGTTGCCAGCTTTACCAACGAAGCGCAGATCTATTCCTCGGGGTACCGTTTAACATCGCCTCGTACTCGCTACTTACGATGATGGTGGCGCAGGTTGTTGGCCTTATGCCCGGGGATTTCGTTCATACCTTCGGCGATCTCCACCTTTACAAAAATCATCTCGAGCAAGCGCACGAGCAGCTTTCACGGGATTGTCGGCCGCTGCCGCGGATGAAACTGAATTCGGCCGTGAAAAACATCCACGATTTCAACTTCGAAGACTTCGAGCTCGTCGGCTACGATCCGCATCCGTCGATCAAAGCGCCTATCGCAGTTTAGGAGAAGTTGTAGCGTGGTATAATCGGCGCGCTGCGACTTTCGCGCTTCGCGCGGGTTTAAGGCAATGTGAGGAACACCATTGCGCTGTCGATCTTTTTCTGCGTGGCCATTTCAGCGCGTGCGCAGACGTCCGTCGAAATCGATTTAGAGGAACAGGCGGCTTACCTGTTACGAAATGGGCGCGTTGTTTTGGCCTCTCCAATTTCGAGCGGCCGTTACGGGCATCTCACCAAAAGGGGTTCATTCAAAGTTCTCGAAAAGGAACGAACTCATTATTCGAGCATGTACGGCAAAATCGTCGATTCGCGCGGGACCACGATCGTTGCCGACGCTGACGCTGACATGCCGATCCCGCCGGGAGGAAAATTCATTCCCGCACCGATGCATTACTTCATGCGGTTCACCGGAGCGGATGGAATGCATGCCGGATATCTACCGGGCTATCCGGCGTCGCACGGTTGTGTCCGCATGCCGCAACAATACGCGATCGCGTTCTTTAATGCGGTCAGTGTTGGCACGCCGGTGACGGTATATGGAACGACGCCGAGTAACCGCTATCTGGGGCAATCGGGTCGGATATTTCCGTCAACTCCGGTGAGATTTCGAGACCCGCGCTTTGCCCCGAGGTTTGTCCCGCCTCCGCCGGGTTGGTGGTAGTAATGAGGGCACTGTGAATGATCAGCCGATACGGCTGCCCTCACGGAAACGGGAAAATGAAGAGCCAGGAGTTGTAGTTAGGGCCGCTGTTCGGGCGCCGTCTTATCAACGTTGTTCGCGCTCGCCGTTTTCGGCCCACGAGTGAGATCAACCAAGTCGGCGAGGATGTTGAGCGCTTCGTCGCGCTCCGGATCAATCGCTGGCGTTTTGGTGTCATCATCGGCGTTACCTCCGCCGATCAAATCCGAATCGGTATCCGCATCCGACGCAGCGCCGGCATCAACTTTGGGAGAAGTGCCATTCTTCTTCGCTTCAGCCAATTTTCCGGGATACATGATCAATTGGAGGTTCGGTTTGTCGACGGTGTCGAGCGTTACCCGATAAATTCGTGGCTCTTCCTGATTCCGAGCAAGGCGCTCCTTGGAGCGTGTTTCCTTGCGCAATTTATCATCCTGAAGCTCCTTCTTGCGCGCATCTTCATTCAGCGAAATCCGGTTCTCATCGAGCTTGTGACGCAGCCGATTCTTGTCGTCCATTACGTAATGAAATTCAGGGTCGTTCTTAACGCGTTCCTCCGAGCGTCGCCGCAGTTGATCGATAAACAAGGAATGACTGTCGGACCACTTCGTATATCTCGCCTTCGCGACCTCGTCGTAGGGCAGGGCGTTCTTTAACGCGCCCTCACCAAATTCGGGAAGATCGCTCAAGCTCGGCAGCATAATATCTGAGGCAACACCGTGAAGCTGTGTGGAACCGCCCGCCACACGATAAAATTTCTGGATCGTCAATTTCAAGGCACCGTCTTCATCGGAACGGCTACCGAGCAGTGAAGCGAACCTGCCAATTGGAAGGATGGTCTGCACAGTGCCTTTGCCGAACGTGTTTTTGTCACCAACAATTACGGCGCGACCGTAATCCTGGAGAGCAGCCGCGAAAATTTCGCTGGCGGACGCGCTTTGCCGGCTGATCAAGACGACCATTGGCCCGGAATAAGCAATGCCCGGATCGGGGTTGGCCGAGACTCTTATGCTTCCGTTATAATCTTTCGTCTGGACGATCGGACCGGATTTCAAAAACAAGCCTGTGAGCGAGAGCGCTTCCTCCAATGAGCCGCCGCCATTTCGCCGCAGATCGATAACCAGGCCAGAAATATTTTCTTTCTTCAGCCGCTTGAGCAATGCCAGCACGTCGCGCGTGGTGCTCTTTTGATGTTTGTCCATGTCCGCATAAAAGGAAGGTAGCGTGAGCCACCCGAGTTTTATGGGATCGCCGTTTTCGTCTTTTCTAATAATGATATCGGCGCGGGCTTCCTGGTCTTTCAGTTTAATTTCATCCCGCACGAGCTCCACATTTTTCCGGCGCGATGGATCGGTTGCATCCGAAGGAATCACAAGCAAACGCACGTGTGTCCCTTTTTTACCGCGGATCATCTCGACAACCTTGTCCAATCGCATCTCGCGAACGTCGACGTAATCGCCCGGGCCCTGCGCCACGGCAGTGATCCGATCGCCTACCTTGAGTCTTCCGTCGACCTGCGCCGGACCGCCAGGAACCAGGCTTTCAATTTTCGCGTAACCGTCTTCCGAGCGAAGCATGGCGCCGATACCGACGAGTGAGAGGCCCATGTTGATGCTAAAATTCTTCATATCGGCCTTGCTCAAGTACTCAGAATGCGGGTCATACGACTGGGCAAGCGCATCGAGATAGAGCTTCATCTGTTCGTCCTTGTCTTCTTCGTGAACGTTGCGGGCGAGGCGATCGTAGCGGCGTGCAACCAATTGCGCCGGAGGCTCGATAGGATGTTCGCTCAAGTGTTCCTGCAACAGCTCATTGGTGATTCGACCGCGCCAGAGTTGGTCAGCATCCGCTTCATCTTTGGGCCAGGCTGATTTTTGACGGCTCAGCTCAACTGTCGCATTACCTTTGAAGTCGGTCGGCTGCTTCAACAGTTCTTTGATTTTAGCAACACGGTCGTCTACACGTTTGGTATAGAGAGCGTAGATGTCGTACGCGGGTTTCAGATTTCCGAGAAGGACGTCCCCGGCGATCGAATTGCCATACTTCGCGTTCAGCTCGTCGACATCCTTCTGAGTAAAAAAGAGATGGCTGAAGTCGAGCATCTCCAGATAAGTCTGCAGAAATTTTTTCGAAACTTCCTCATTGAGCTTTTGACGGGTGTAATGGCCCTCCTCCAAGAGGCGGCCGACCGACATGGCGACTGTCTCTCGCGATGAGGCGCTGGCCGGCGGAGCCGCGACAGTGGTAGTTAACAGGATTGCGCAAAGCGCTAACGATCGTTGCAAAGATGATCTCATCGGTGAAAAGAAGAATTAATTACGTTCGCAGATTTCAGCATCAAGCGCAAGACAACGAGACAACATCGGCATGTGAGTAGAAATGAGACAATCGGAAGTCGGGAACATTCAAATATTCGTAAAAAGTCCCGGTTTCAGTCGTAGCCAAGTCCTACTACAATCAATCTCAATGAACTATAAGACGTTTTGCGGCGGAATTTTCGAGACAAATTGCTATCTGCTCGAAGCGCCGGAAGGATGGATTCTTTTCGACGCACCTGAGGGTTCGTGTGAATGGCTCAAATCCCTTGGTGTTGATCTTAAACTTTTGCTTCTGACCCACGGACACATCGATCACGTACACGATGTAGCCAGAATCAAGCGGCAGTTCGGTTGTCCAATCGGCTGTCACCCGCTAACTGCGCCGATGATTTCGGACCGGGAATTTTTCCGCGGCTTTGGATTCGAACTGGAAATCGAGCCGGCGAAACCTGATTTTTTTATCGCAGAAATACCGAGCCGCGATTTTCTCGGCGCACAATTCCAAGTGCTGGAAGTTCCGGGGCATTGCCCGGGGAGTCTTTGCTTCTTTTTGCCTGACTATCGATTGCTGATCGGCGGTGATGTTTTGTTTGCCGGGAGCATCGGGCGCGGAGATTTGCCAGGCGGAGATATCGATTTGCTAGTGCAAGAGATCAGGAAAAAATTATTTCCGCTAGGCGATGAAGTCACGGTGCTGCCGGGACACGGGCCGCCAACACGGATTGGAACCGAGCGTCGCAGCAACCCTTTCGTTGGCCTACAGTAGCATCAACAGCTCCCGTTATATTAAGCTGAAACGAGTCCTCCGATTTCCTGCTCCGTTTCTGGCATGGTAATTTCGACAGCGAGTTTGATGACACCGCTGCCTTTGGATGGAAACTTGCTGGAGAAAAACCGCAGCGCGTCCATGCTTTGCCGTTACACGCCTAGATCACTCGCGCAGATCGGCGAGTAGAGAAGCGAGCGGTTTGAGCTCCTCGATCTTCGACAGGATTCCCCGTAGCGAGTGAATCGCTCTTGGAATGTATTGCAGAAAATCCTCGTGTCCCCGAACCAAGCCGAGAAATCCATAAGCACCGAGCGCCTGCATCAGGCGTTGCATCGCGCATAGTTGCAGCGTGTCGTCGAATTGTTGCTCAATTGTCCGCCCATGTTCCGCCTGTTTTTGCCGGTAATACCTAATCAATTCCGATCGCTCTGGGTGTGAAAGTTCGACATACGGATCAAAAAGTAATGATGCCAGATCATATTCAGCCAATCCCGGCCGCATTCCCTGAAAATCAATTAGTTTGGCGTGTCCGTTTTGAATAATGATGTTTTGCGACTGAAAATCGCGATGGACCAAGACCCTCGGAAAACTCGCGAGACGTTTTGCAATTTCACGCAAACCTGGAAGGGCCGCCAGTTCCTTGCGTTTTGACTCGCCAACTTCGAAATAACGACCCAGGCAATTGTTGAAAAAGTATCTCTGTTCCCAGCGGTAAAGCGCAGCGTTAAACTCGGCAGGCAAATGTTCCTTCATTTCGAGGCACACAGACTCTGGCAAACTGTGAAGCTTGATGATCTCATCGAGCGCTGATTCATAAAACGCACGGCGCACCAGCCAGCTTTCGCTTCGATGACCATACAGGTCCTGCTCACCCAGATCCTCGATCCAGATGAGGCCTTCCGATGCATCGTGAAAATAAATTTTGGGGACTCGAATTCCGTGGGCGTCTAGAAATTTCGCGATCTCGACGTAATGCCGATTTTCTTCACGCTCGAGATTGTACTTAACGAGGATCAGTGTCTGATTCTCCGAACAACGAATCCGGTAAAATTTTCGGTCGGAGCCGCCTTTTTCGATTGGGCGAATTTTTATATCGGTTACGTCCAGCAGCGGAAAATGCATCCGTGTTCGCCGGAGAAGAAATTCGGTCCTCATACTAGATGTCGCTGTCTCGATGGCTGCCGCTGACTTTTTTTTGGGAGCGGACAATACAACCATGAAGCTCACTTTTGGAAGCAATTTGTGCACCCGGCCACAAAATCGTGTCCTCAAGGACGGCTCCGGCGCCGACCTGGCAGTTTTCTCCGATCACCGAGCAGCCGCGCAGCTGTGCGCTCGGATCGACGATCGCCGATTTCGCGACGCGATGGGGCCACTCGCGAATTTTGATGTAATCAGGCGCCCAATGTTCTTGGAAAATTGTGCGGTGAACTTCCAAATACTGATTTCGAGAGCCGATATTGAACCATTTTCCATCGTTCATCACCAAGCCGCCGATCTTGCCGCCCTCGCCGATCCAGTTACTGATAATCGGGAAGAAAGAAGTCTTCCGGCGTGGTGGGATTCGCTGGAAAATCCGTCCATTCCAAACGGCGACGGCGGCAAAATCATAATCACCGGCAACGCCGTACCTGGCTGATATATCGACGACGCGGTGATCGCGAAAAGCCACGTCAGTGGCCAAACCGGTTTCGCGCAGCGCGAGGGTAACGTCGTTGCCTCGCCGTAAATGTTCGTCGATCAACGGTGACAGATCCATGTTTGTTAAGACATCACCGCTGTAAGTAATGAATGGTTCGCTGCCAAGGTAGCGTTCTACATTCTTGATTCCACCGCCGGTCTCGAGCAAATCCGGCTCGTGAGCGAGCGTGATGGAATGTCCGGCGTAACTGTTCTCTACAAAAAAACCCCGGAACAATTCAGGAAGTCTGTGGGTGTTGACGACGAATCTAGTCACTCCGACGTCTATCAAATGATCGAGCGCAAAAGTGATCAGCGGTTTTTGGAAAATCGGTACCAGCGGTTTGGGGAGATCATGTGTCAACGGACGCAAACGGGTGCCGCGTCCGGCGGCCAAAATGAATGCCTGGGTGATCTTGTTCACGACCAAAAAGCTAGAAATTCCTCGACCTCGCTCGGAATGACAAGAACAGGGGCCGCAGGCCTGTGACGAGCAAGGCGCCAAGAACGAAAGTTTGTGTGATTGTGTTCATCGCATCACCGACTCCGTTCGGATGAAGAAAACTTTTGGAGGCGCGATCCCCTTAATCGCGTGGAATTTCCAGTGAATCGGTCACGCGCAATCTGTTGACAACAAGATCGTCGATTTCAAGATGCTTGATTTTCGCTCGAGCGATGACGAGGCGGCCGACCGCGACGACGCCTAATGCAAGAACTCCAATCGCCAGCGCCCCCAACGCGAGAGCTCCGACGCTCTGCGCTCCGATCGCCAGCGCGCGGATGCGCATTGACTCGAGATCATTTGGCTCTGCCCCGTGCATGCTGTGGTAAATTGTCTGCAAGCTTAATCCACGATATTCGATCCTCCATCCAGATATGATCGGCTGGTGTAACAATTTCGGGTTGATCGAAAGTGGCAACGGAGACGTCGACTTCATCAGCATCGGATTGGCTCATGAAAGTCAGCGTACTGCCACAGGTCGCACAGAACGAGCGGACGCGCCCGGCCCATGCGATTTCCCGCGGTTTGCCGTTGGTAAATTGAAAATTTTCCCGTCGAAACGACGCCCAAGTGACAAACGGCGCACCAGCGCTCTTGCGACAATCTTCGCAATGACAATGAGTGACGTTGTAAGGCTCGCCGATGCCCTCGTATCGAATAGCGCGGCACAGGCAGCCGCCACAGATCATCTTCGGCTCCTCTTCCATCGCTAACTACAGGCAACCGCGTGGCTACTCAGTAATCCTAGTAGGTCAAGTTAGGGCCAGCGGAACGCCGCCCCATCGATCGCTGCCGGGGAAGCTCGCGCTTCTGTAAATAGAGCGTGCGCGTGCCGAAATCGATAATCCCGTGGTGCCGCCGCAGCGTTTCCGCACCAAGGAGGCCGGCGACCGGCGGCGAGCCTTCCAACAATCCATCGTGAATCAATCCTTCCATATCGATCACACCTATGTCCCTGCCAACAATATCAACCGAGCCTACTGATAGTTTGCGAATGTTCGCCACGCGCAGGCCGCGCTCCTTCAAGTTCACCGCCGAAGAGCTGTACGGTGTCTCGCGTGTGGAAATCCGCATTCGCCTAACGAAAGAACGATGCAACAGCGTGGCAAAAGAACCAGTGTCGACCATGAACTTGGCCGCTTTCCCATTGATCGAACCGTTCACATACAAATTAAAACCGTCGCTCACTTGAATCGGAACAGCTTGCAATCCGCGCCGGTCGAAACCAGGAACACCGCCCAAGACGTCGGCGTCGGTCTTTAAAATGAGCAACTGCCGTTGACAATCCAGCACTGCCTGAGTTGGGAAAAGAATATCCGCGCCAATGATTCCATCGATTTGCTCCTCGTGAGCCAGTCGCGCCGCGCGGGCAGAATTGCCCAGATCGACAGTGACCATCGGTTCGTCGATCAGTGCTAGACCTCCGAGCCGCAGCTCGCGCGCAATGGTCACATTATTGAACGCGCCGTTGATTTGAATGCGCGACGGCAGGTTCGATTTGGCCGTGATTGGTTTTAGCCGAAAATAATTTCGACGATTTGCAGCGATCGCGCTGACCGGCGCACCACTATCAATGGTGAGCCACGCCTCTCTGCCATTGACAAAGGCGCGCACCATCAGGTGATTTTGCCGGGAGCGCACCAGCGGTAAGGCTAAGTAATGTGCATCTCCTCGCGCGCAAGCGAGCTGTGGTACCGCGATTTCGATAATCAGCATCACTGCAACGACCGAAATCGACAAAAACGTCCGCCACAATCGCTGCTGGCTTGAACACGTCACGGGGCGTGAGATTAACACGGTTCCTTTTACGCGAAAGCAATTTCGCATTTTTAAGATCCAAGGCTTAGAACCCAGTAAAACCGAGCGTTTTCTCATTGCGTGGCACGCCCGAGTGATGATTTACTCTCCGCCAATGCCTCCTCAAACGACGACGGCGATAACTGAGACACCCGCAGCCGACCAAAAATTTGTCAGGGGACTCGGCCTGCTCGATTCAACGATGCTGGTTGCGGGCTCGATGATCGGTTCAGGAATTTTCATCGTGTCAGCCATCATCGCACGGCAAGTCGGTTCGCCGGGTTGGTTGCTGGTTGTTTGGATCGTGACTGGTTTACTGACTCTGATGGCAGCGCTGTCGTACGGCGAGCTGGCGGCGATGATGCCGAAGGCTGGCGGACAATACGTTTACTTGCGCGAAGCCTACAGTCCGCTGTGGGGTTTTCTCTATGGTTGGACGCTGTTTTTGGTGATTCAAACCGGAACGATCGCAGCAGTGGCGGTTGGGTTCGCGCGCTACAGTGGCGTAATTGTCCCGTGGTTTTCCGAATCCAACTATCTCATCCCGCCGATCCGTTTCGGTGGCTGGTTTAGCGGGTATGCTGTTTCCCTCTCCACCGCGCAGTTTCTTGGTCTGGCGATGATCGCGCTGCTGACGTTCATGAACACGCGGGGGTTAAATCTTGGCAAACTCGTACAAAACATTTTCACGACAGCCAAAACAGGCGCCCTCATCGCGTTAGTTGTGCTCGGAATCATTGTTGGCGTGAAGTCAGGAGCGGGCGCGGAAAACTTTCGCGACTTTTGGACGTTACGAGGCGGATTGCAGGATGTCGGAGCCGGACTCACCGCTGCCACTGCATTCGGTCTTTTCGTCGGCATCTGCGTTGCACAGACCAATTCCCTTTTCTCGGCCGACGCGTGGAACAACATCACGTTCATTGCTGGAGAAGTTAAGGAACCGCGGCGCAACATCCCGTTGTCACTCGCTTTCGGCACTCTTCTGGTTATTGGACTTTATCTGCTGGCGAATGTCGCTTATTTGACAACGCTCCCATTCGCCTCGATCCAAAATGCACCGAGCGACCGCGTCGCGTCGGAAACCGCAAATGTAATTTTTCCCGGCGCAGGAGCCACGATCATGGCGGTCGCGATCATGGTTTCGACCTTCGGTTGCAATAATGGACTGATCCTCGCTGGCGCGCGGGCCTATTATGCGATGGCACGCGACGGTCTCTTTTTCCGGCGTGTAGCGGAGTTGAATAAAAATCATGTCCCTGCCTGGGGGCTTATCATTCAGGGAATTTGGGCCGGTATTCTGGTGCTCCCACGCACCGTGAAGCCAGATGGAAGTTACGGCAATCTTTATGGAAACTTGCTCGACTACGTAATTTCTGCGGCGCTCATTTTTTACATCCTCACAATCGCGGGATTGTTCTTGCTGCGGTGGAAGCGGCCAGATGCCGAGCGCCCATACAAGGCGTTTGGTTATCCGATTGTGCCCGTCCTCTACATTCTCGGAGCAGCGGTAATTCTTTTGGTACTTTTCGTTTATCAAACCGCGACGACCTGGCCGGGATTGTTGATCGTGATTAGCGGCGTACCGGTCTATTTCCTTTGGAAAGTTCTTGGAAAAAAATCATCGTCAGTTTGACTTGCTCATCCCGGCTAGCACAACCAAAAACCGACTTCGCCCATGAATGTTTTTCGACGAAAAAGTGTAACGCAACTTCAAGCTGACGCACTGACGGATGACCGCCTGAAACGAGCGCTCGGAGCGACAAACCTGACGGCGCTCGGCATCGGCGCGATCATCGGCACAGGCATTTTCGTGCTGACTGGGACGGTCGCCGCACAGAATGCAGGCCCGGCAGTGGTATTATCGTTTGTCTTAGCCGGCGTCGCATCAATTTTCGCTGCGCTCTGCTACAGCGAGTTCGCATCGCTGGTTCCGATGGCCGGCAGCGCCTACACGTACGGCTACGCGACGCTAGGCGAAGTTTTCGCATGGATCATCGGCTGGGATTTGATCATCGAATACGCTCTGGGCGCGGTGACGGTGTCGATCGGCTGGTCGGGATATGTAGTCTCGTTTTTGCATGATGTCGGCATTAACATTCCGCCACAGTTATCGGCGGCACGCGGTACGCTCATCACACTCGCCGACGGGACACAGGTCATGGCCGTATTCAATCTGCCGGCGGTCATCATTATCGCTGTCGTCTCGCTGCTGCTAGTGATCGGGATTCGCGAGTCGGCCACGGTCAACAACGTGATTGTATTTGTTAAAGTCGCCGTGGTACTGATGTTCATCGTTGGTGCCGCTTACGCCGTCAATCCAGCCAACTGGCACCCATTCATCCCGCTCAGCACCGGCGCGCGCGGGCAGTTCGGCTGGAGCGGTGTCATGCAAGGTGCTGGGATTGTATTTTTCGCCTACATCGGTTTCGATGCGGTCAGCACGGCAGCACAGGAGGCCAAAAACCCGCAGCGCGATATGCCGATTGGAATCATCGGCTCACTATTGATTTGCACCGCGCTTTACATCCTCGTGTCCGGGATTGCGACCGGCGTGATGTCGTATCGCGATTTGA
>JBKPLD010000171.1:0-4222 GCA_046731415.1 Verrucomicrobiota bacterium | reverse complement strand
AATTTTTTACCAAGGCCTTCTATCGTCATTGCGCAGAAAATAGCGGCTAAACGGCAGCATCGAGATCGACCAGAATCTCGCGTGGTTTGGCGCCTTCGCCGGGACCTAAAATACCGCGCTGCTCCAGAATATCAACGATCCGCGCGGCACGGGTATAACCGAGTCGCAGGCGGCGCTGAAGCAGTGAAGTGGAGGCGCGTTTTTCCTGTCGAATGATCTCCAGACATTTTTCAACCAACTCTTCGTCTTCGTCTGTGACATCTTCCTCTGTCGTCGCCGCGGATTGGAGCTTCTCGTGCATCGCCGTATCAAAAGCCGGCGGGCTTTGCGCGGAAACAAATTGTACTAGTCGATGAATCTCGTCATCCGTAACGAGCACGCCTTGTGCGCGAATAAGACGTGAAGCACTCGGCGGCAGATAAAGCATGTCGCCCTGCCCGAGCAAACGATCGGCTCCGTTCTCATCCAGAATCACGCGACTGTCGATCTTGGAGGCGACTTGAAATGCAATTCGGCTTGGAATATTCGCTTTGATCACGCCTGTGATCACGTCAGCGCGGGGAGTTTGTGTGGCCACAATAATGTGAATTCCAGCCGCGCGAGCCATTTGTGTGATGCGTGCGATGGCGCTTTCAACATCCGCAGGCGCTGTTTGCATCAAATCGGCTAACTCGTCGACGATGACGACCACGTACGGCATCTTCTCAGGAATTTGCAGTTCATCTTTTGTAGCCGGGGGCGTTGACCCCGGCGCGTCGGTAGAAAGTTCATCTTCGTCGTCGCGGTCAGCGCCCGTGGCTACCGGCTTTTTCGGCCGCGCATTGAAACCGACGATGTTGCGCACACCGACGCGCGCAAAAATTCTGTAACGACGTTCCATTTCGTCAATCAGCCACCGCAGGGCCAGCATCACCTTTTTTGGATCGACAACGATTGGGAACGCGAGGTGCGGCAGCGAACTGTATGCCTGAAGTTCGACCATCTTGGGATCGACGATTACCAGCCGCAGCTCTTCTGGCGTGAAGCGAAAGAGCATGCTGGCGATCAGCGCATTAATGCAAACGCTCTTCCCACTGCCAGTGGTACCGGCGACTAGGAGATGCGGCATTTGCGCGAGATCGGCGATGATCGTTTTGCCATAAACATCTTTGCCCAGCGCGAGCGGAATTTTGGCGTGCCCCTTTGCCTCGTCCCAATCGGATGATTGCAAGAGTTCACGCAATTTTACTGTCACTTTTCGGCTGTTCGCCAGTTCGATGCCCACCGTGTCTTTTCCGGGAATCGGCGCGAGAATATTAATGCGTTCGGCACGTGTCGCTCGAGCGAGGTCACGCTCCAGACTTACAATCTTGTCCACGCGAACGCCTTTGGCTGGATAAACTTCGTAGCGGGTGATGGTCGGACCCTTTGTGATGTCCCCCGGCGCCACTGCAATCCCGAATTGCCCCAGTGTCTCAATTAGAACCTGCTGGACATCTTCCAACTCCGAAGGATCAGCGGTGCCGCGCCCCTCCAGGCTATGCTCGTCGAGCAAATCTATCCCAGGCAGGATATAATTTTCCGACGTCCAGGCTGGAGTCATCACACTCGGAGCCGATCTTCCCTTCTGTTCGCTCGCACGCAATTCGGCGAGAGACGGTTTTTTGCGGGTCTCCTGCTCGCTTGGCAATGCGGTTGTATCGACGACTTTCGGCTTTGGCCGATGTGCCAGTTCTTCCGGCGAGATCATCGGCCCTGCCGACTCGGCAACTGGCATTCCTTTCTTCTTCAGTTGTTTTTCGAGTAAGCGCCGCTGCTTTGCGAGCTGTTGTTCACTGATTTCCAGTTTTCCCTTCAGATCCGACCTGCGCAGCCGGCGGCGCAATAACCACTCCTGCAGTTTTACACTTACACGTCGTATGGCAGCGACAGTCTCACGAACAAGATGAATCGGACGCAATCCGGTGACCAAAATCAGTGTGGTCACGTAGATTCCAATTAACAGAAGAAGCGTACCGAGAGGACCGAGCGCGTTGCGGAGTAGCCCACGATGTTCATCGGCGAAAGCGTATCCGACCCATCCGCCTGGCCCCTGGATATTGAAGGCCGCGTGCCAGCCCTGCAAATGATATGGCTGGACATGCAGCAAACAGGCACCGGATATAACAAACAAAACGATCCAGGCCAACCGCGAGACGACGCGCAAACTGGGATAAAAGAGTTTTACAGCGCCGAAGCCGAGCAGGATCGCGGCCAAAAGGTACGCCGCGGCTCCAATGAATTGATAGCAAATGCCTGCGATAATTGCGCCCACGGGGCCGATGAAGTTCTGCGCAGGATGGTTCGCCGGCGAAATGTGGCTGAACCAAACCCAGGACGGGACATCCTTGGGCGTGTAGGAAATGAGCGCAAAAAACAGCAGGGTCCCCGAGAACAGTAGAACGAGCGCGAATACTTCGTTCCAAGCGCTGTGTCTGTCTGTGCGAGCCACCGCGTCTGATAGTAATCCCGCAGCGGCGTCTTTCAATCTCGTTATGCATGTCATCCCGAGCGTAGCGGGGGACCTCCCATTCGGAGCTTGGAACACTACGGTCATGCCGTGTGCACAACCACCCTGTGCGAGATCCTTCACTCCGTTCAGGGTGACAGCGGGTTAAGACCGTGCCTGGCATCGCGATGGATCGCGAGAACTGCATGAGTACGGCCGCGCTTTAGTCTTGCGCGCGGCAGCAGAGGCTGATAACTGTGCCAGCGCATTATGGCTCTTTTCTTTCGCTACGGCGTTACTGCTGTCGCGCTCTGCATGCTGCTGTTTTGCATATCTTGCGAAAAACATCCCCTCGGCCAGATGCCGGAAGTCCAGCGCGAACAAAGCGATCCGGCAAAGAGAGACTGGTCCGAAAAAAACGAAACGGATAAGTCGGAAGCTTCGCCGGCTCCGGCGGAAGCTGCCCGGCACGAAGCTCGTTAGGCAAAGGAGATCACATGGCCAAACACCAATACGCAACGTCGCCGCCCAACCTGACGGGCATGCCGCCCGGCGTGCCTTACATCATCGGCAACGAAGGGGCGGAGCGGTTCAGTTTTTACGGAATGCGCACGATCCTGATCGGGTTCATGACGCAATTCATGGTGAACCAATCTGGCGTCCTGCAGGGCATGCCGGAGTACGAAGCGCAAGGCTGGTTTCATCAATTTGTATCGTCGGTCTACTGGATGCCCTTCTTCGGCGCGCTCATCGCTGATGGTTGGCTCGGCAAATACAAAACGATCTTCTTTCTGTCGATCGTTTACTGCCTCGGCCAGTTCACGCTCGCGCTAATGGACACCTCGTTTGGAATTCATTTCGGACAAAAATGGGTGCTAGCGATCGGACTGATTCTGGTCGCGGCCGGCGCTGGTGGAATTAAGCCGTGCGTTTCGGCTAACGTCGGCGATCAATTCGGTGAATCGAACAAGCATCTGCTCACGCGCGTTTTTGGTTGGTTCTATTTCTCAATCAATTTCGGCTCTTCGTTTTCGATCTGGATGTGCCCCCTTCTGCTGCGTAGCCCGAACTGGGGACCGCGCTATGCGTTTGGTCTTCCCGGCCTCCTGATGTTGGTCGCGACGATTATCTTCTGGCTAGGTCGCAAGAAGATGGTGCACATCCCGCCGTCGGGACTTGGGTTTCTGCGCGACCTCAAGAGTAAAGAAGGTCTCAGCGTGCTCGCGCGCGTTTGGACCATCTTCGCATTCACGATGATTTTTTGGGCGCTGTGGGATCAGAGCAGCGGCGGCGAATGGACCATCCAGTGCCAGAAAATGGATCTGCATTTTCTTGGCATGAATTTTCTTCCGGAACAGGTGAACGTCGTAAACGGGATTTTCATCCTCGCGATGATTCCGCTCTTCAACTACTTGCTTTATCCAGCGATCAACAGTGTCTTCCCGCTCACATCTTTGCGTAAAATCGGCATCGGCTTATTCCTCACCGCATTGTCTTTCGTGGTGATCTGGGCGATTCAGCTCAACATTGATCACGGCGGACGCCCGAATGTTGGATGGCAGTTCCTCGCCTACATCATTCTTTCCGCGGGTGAAGTGATGGTTTCGATCACAGGTCTTGAGTTTGCCTACACGCAAGCGCCTAATCGGATGAAGAGCTTGCTCATGTCAATGTGGTTGCTTTCCGTGGCGCTAGGCAATCAACTGCCTTCCGTGATCAGCTTTCTAATTCCGAAGCTGAAGTCGATGGGCATGA
>JBKPLD010000170.1:0-16508 GCA_046731415.1 Verrucomicrobiota bacterium | reverse complement strand
AGATCTTTGCGGTTGGAAATCCAAGCGACCGCTTCCACGTGCGCTGGATGAACAACAAACAACAAGGCGGCAAACAGAGCAGTTATGCGTTGCTCTGTTAATGCAAGTGCAACGAGATACACGAGACCTGCAACAATTCCTGCCCAGATGTTGCTTGATAGATGGAATGCGTACGCGTTTAAGCCAGCAAAGCTGTAGTCAAGCGCGTAGGATAACAAATGGAGAGGAGAATAGTTGAGGTAGTAAGGATTCGATAGGATCTGAGCCAGATGCCTCCAGGTTACCCCCTGTATCCACGGATTGCTGACGACATACTGCTGGTCGTCGATCCTGAAGAAGCCCAGATGAAGATCGCCAGCATAAAGCACCGCGCTAGCGGCGATACACAAAAGAACGATGCCACCGTTCAGGCGCCATGAGCCGGGCACAACAGACAAGCTGGGAGCGTCGGATTTTCGCTTGCTTGATTTATGTTGCTGTTTCTTTACAGCGGAACGTCGCGAAGCTGCGACCGCATCCGGCGCTCGTCGGAGTTTGTTTTTCCTGATTGGCGGCACGATTTATTTCTTCGCGTACACTTTAATCGGCTTTGGCAATTCCAGACACGAAAATTGCCTTATCGCGTCCATAATATTTTTTTCGGGGAACAACTTGCATTGCCAACTGCTTTGAACATTCATGCACTTGTGGTGTCTCTATTTTGTCGCCTAAACCGAGCATGCATCTGCGTCTTTTAATCGCTTTCATCTTCGCCGCTCTCGTTCTGCCAGAAGTTTTCTCGCAAAATCAGAGTCAACCGACGGTCGATGAGTTGGTGGCGAAGAATATTGAGGCCAAGGGCGGTGCGAGCGCACTGCGCGATCTTGCGACTGTCCGATTCACCGGCAAAATGCTGGTGCAAGAAGGCCAAATTCAATTGGCGTTCATGCAAATCAAGAAACGGCCCGACGATGTACGCACTGAAGCGTCGCTGCAGGGAATGACTCAGATCGAGGCATATGACGGCAAGGACGGATGGAGAGTTTCGCCATTCTTTGGACGCAAAGATCCCGAGCGAATGTCGGCGGATGATGTCAAAGCGCTCGTGGAAGACGCGGAGATGGATGGGCCATTGGTCGATTGGCAGGCAAAAGGAAGCTCGGTGGAATATCTAGGAACTGAAGACGTCGATGGGACCCCGGCGCACAAGTTGAAAGTGACGCGGAAAAACGGGGACGTAAGTTTCGTCTATCTGGATCCGGATCACTTTCTGGAGATTCGTGTCTTAACACAACGAACCAGACACGGCGCATATGAAGAAGTGGAGACCGACCTAGGTGATTACGAAAAAGCAGCGGGCGTATTCGTTCCAACGTCAATCGAGTTCGGGCGCAAGGGAGCGCCGGATAAGCAGCGGATCATTATCGATAAAGTCGAAGCCAACGTGCCAGTGGACGACACGATATTCCACTTTCCCGGGCAAATAGCTCTGCCGCAACCAAAGCGCTGATGAATAGATGAGGATGTTGAATTACCAAATGAGGCAGGGGGACACGCCCGCAGTCCAAAAGCTTTCACCAAGACAAACGAACATTGTCCTGCGCATCGCACCCCGTGTTTTTGGGAGCGTTCTTGCATCGCTTTCATTCCTGCTGCTCTTCATCATTTCGTCTTGGGCCGAAGACGCGCCATTCAACTCGGCAACCATCTCCGGCCTCGGCGCGCGCAACATCGGCTCGGCAACGATGAGCGGACGAGTTTCAGCCATCGCCGGAACGCGCGACGCATCTGGCAAAATTACTCTGTTTGTCGGTGCAGCCAGCGGAGGCGTCTGGAAATCCGACGATAGCGGGACGCGATATCGAGCGGTATTTGACGAGCAACCCGTGCAATCGATCGGCGCGATCGCGCTTGATCCAAAAAATTCGAAAAACGTGTGGGTGGGAACGGGAGAGTCCTGGACGCGCAACAGCGTTTCAATTGGTGACGGAATCTACAAATCGACCGACGGCGGCGAAACGTGGACGCGTTCCGGGCTGGAAAAGTCTGAGCGCATCGCAAAGATCGCCGTGAGTCCAACCAATGGCGATATCGTCTTTGCCGCGGTGCCCGGCGCGCTCTGGAGCGATTCGCTCGATCGCGGGCTCTATAAAACCACTGACGCGGGCAAAACGTGGAACCAAATTCTCAAGGGCCCAAATCCTTCGACTGGTTGCACCGATATCGCGATCGATCCCGCAAATCCAGATATCATGTTTGCAGCGATGTGGGATTTCCGGCGCAAAGGCTGGGAGTACCGGTCAGGTGGCGCAAGTCCTGCGGCGCCTTCAGCCAGCGGATTGTTTCGCTCTACGGACGCCGGGAATACCTGGACCGAGATTACGCCGGAAGGTAACAAAGGTTTTCCGAAGAAACCATACGGGCGCCTTGCAGTGGCAATCGCACCTTCGAACGACAAACGGGTTTATGCGTTTGTCGAATCACCCGAAAGCGCGCTGTTCGTCTCAGACGATGGCGGTGCGACTTGGGAGAAGCGCGACAAAAGCCAATGGATGGTGTGGCGACCGTTCTATTTCGCGAACCTGATTGTCGATCCCAAAAATCCCAACCGATTATTTAAGACTGATGGCTCCCTGATTGTCAGCGACGACGGAGGCAAAAGTTTCGCAGTTGTCGGCGGATTCGGGGGAATGCATGGAGACGTGCACGATGTTTGGATCGATCCAACCAACACGCAGATCGTGTTCGCGGGTGACGATGGCGGGATGTGGTATTCCTATAACGGGGGCTCCAAATGGTGGAAAGCTGAAAATCTGCCGGTCTCCCAATTTTATCACGTCAGCGTCGATGACAAAGATCCGTACCGGGTTTACGGTGGTCTGCAAGACAACAGCTCTTTCGTAGGCGAATCGCAATACCCCGGCGGTATTACCAACGCACAGTGGGAAAACATGTACAACGGCGATGGTTTTTGGATGTTTCCGGACCCGGCTGATCCCGATTACATTTATGCAGAATATCAGGGTGGCGAGATCGCGAGGGTGAATCGCAACACTCACCAGGCTCGCAACATCAAGCCACGGCCGAATTACAAGGAAAAGCTCAGGTTCAATTGGAACACTCCGATCGCACTCTCGCCTAACGAAAAAGGAACGATTTACATCGGGGCTCAGTTTCTATTTCGCTCGCGCGATCACGGCCAAACCTGGGAACGCATTTCGCCCGATCTGACAACCAACGATCCGGAAAAACAGAAACAGGAGCAATCGGGTGGCGTTACGGTGGACAATTCGTCCGCGGAAATGCACACCACGATTTACTCGATCAGTGAATCGCCCAAGGACAAATCTCTGATCTGGGTCGGCACGGACGACGGCAATCTTCAACTCACTCGTGATAGCGGCAAAACGTGGACCAACGTCGTCGGCAACGTTCCCGATTTGCCGAAAAATTCATGGGTAAGCTGGGTTCAGGCGAGCAACTTCAACGCCGGCACGGCTTACGCAGCGTTTGATCGACATACTTTTGGCGACATGACGCCGTATGTTTTCAAAACAACTGATTATGGTAAGACGTGGACGCCGCTTGTAAGCGCTCAGGATGTCAAAGGCGTCCGTGGATACGCTCATGTAGTCAAAGAGGATTTGGTCAAACCGGATCTGCTTTTTCTCGGGACTGAGTTTGGGCTTTGGGTCTCGATCGACGGTGGAAAAAACTGGGCACAATTCAAAGGCAGCCATTTTCCCGCGGTCGCTGTTCGAGATCTGGCGATTCAACCGCGCGATAACGATCTGGTACTTGCCACGCACGGCCGCGGCATATGGATCATTGACGACATCACTCCATTGCGCGCGTTGACGCCGGATCTTTTGAAGCAGGAAGTTGCGTTCGTTTCGGCGCGTCCTGTGCAACAGCGGATCCAAGGCGCCGGCGGATGGTCTACTGGCGATGCGGTTTTTGTTGGTGATAATCCGCCTGACGCCGCTGTGATCAATTACTACCAGCGCGAGCGTCATTTGTTTGGAAAACTGAAGCTGCAAGTATTGGATCCCTCGGGGCGCGTTATCGATGAATTGCCGGCGAGCAAACGCCCGGGCCTGAACCGCGTCACCTGGACCATGCGCGTGAAGCCCCCGCGGGTGCCGCCAGCTGCGCAAATTGCCTTTGCAGGAATACGGGGTCCACGGCTTGTGCCGGGCGTATACACTGTGCGCCTGACAAAGGCCGGCAAAGTTTCGGAAACAAAGTTGACCGTTGGTCTCGATCGCCGGGCAAAATTCAGCGCTGGAGATCGCAATGCACAGTTCGACGCTGCGATGAAGGTCCACACGCTCTTTGACGAGGAAAGTGCTTTAATGGATCGGATCGTTGCCTTGCGCAGGGCGCTGGCCGAGAGCGGCGCAGCCCTGACAGAAGATGATCCCATCCGCAAAACCCTTTCAGATTTCGATGCGAAAGTTGATGGAGTTCGCAAAAAAATTGTCGCCACAACTGAAGGAGGAGCAATCACCGGCGAAGAGCGCTTGCGCGAACACACCGACCAGCTTTACGGAGCGATTCTCAGTTACGAAGGCAAACCCGGCGGGTACCAGGTTGCATACATCGATGCGCTTAAGAGGGAATTGAGTGATGTGACAAAAGAGTTCGATCAATTGCTCGCCAGGGATCTTCCGGTTTTAAACGAGTCTCTCAAAGCTAGAGGCCAACAGCTAATCGAGGCACCACCAGCTAGAGTCGCTGACAACGAGAAGGCGTCTGGTCCTGGCGGCTGAGGTCTCAAACTGAAGATGCGTCCGGTGCTCGCCTGCCTAGCGGCAGGAGATTAATGACCGATTATGTGAACTGAAGGATCGACGACGAAAGCGCCCGGCGTCGTACGGCGTCCTGTCTGGTCGATTTCGTGGCGATCAATGATTCGAATCGGCGAGACTGTCGTAGTGCCGATCGGCTGCAGTTTAATACGTTGCGGGATAAGCGAACCGGTAATGAAAATTGCCCGCTCTCCAACTTTTTGCTTCCGTTCGGAGGTTTGGTTAGTTGTGGGATCGGCGAGCGCTGTTCCACCAAGTATGCTGGCCGCGACGAGAATTGCAACGCTTGAAGATGTCAGGACGTTCACACACAAAACTACACTCGGGAAGGTACGATGTGCAAATTGAGGCGATGCGACGGTACCTCCCAACCAAAGCAAGAGAGGCAATAGCTCTTGCCACTGCCTCTCCGCAGACCTAACCAAAACGTCAGTGTTAGAATTTCTTCGTCAGACGGCCGTAAACAAACCGGCCAGTGGCATCGTAAGTGAAGCCGGGATAACCAACAGCGTTTCCACCTTCCCCCCATGCCTTCGGTGGATCCTGACCGAAAACGTTATTGCATCCAATAGTAATGATTGTGCCTCGCAGCAGATGATCCAGGATGCTCCGATGGTAGTTGCTGGTCTGAGCCGCGGCCGTTTCTAGGGGCGCACCGTCCTTGCCGCGGGTGATGTCTTTCGGACTTTTGGCATAACCAGGTACAGGCTGCTCTTCAACCGGGAGGAGCGCGGTGAAATCGTAGGAAGCCTGGGCGTCGATGAACCAGGTCTGGTGAACCCAGTGCGGGTGAAGGTTTGGCGTAAATTCGTGGAATCCGTCGGTGTAGCGCACGATGCCATAGAGATCAAAACCCTTCCATGTCCACTCGAGGCTGGAAGTACCTTTCCATTTATACCAACCTTCATTCGACGTACCCGGATCGGTGGTTCTGCCGGCCAAATTGCCGTTATCTGGCCCGAACTCTTGGAAGATGAACCCCTGGAAGATGAATTCATCCAGGTAGGTTACTTGAGTTTGCGAAGTGAAGGTTCCCCATGGCGTTGGCCTCTGGTAGTAAAGGCCGAAGTCAAACCCACGAGCCTCTTGATTGCCGATGTTCTGATTTCGAATCAAGATACGTGTGATATTTCCACCAATGTCACGCTCCACCTTTTCGCCTGGCAACAATGTGCCTGTTAGTTCACGTTGCAGTACTTGGTCGGCCAAGGGCGCAGTGACAACGCCGGTGCGCTCGATATCCCAAAAATCAACCGAGAGGTTCAAACCAGGCACATATTTCGGCGAGTAAACAAAGCCGCCGCTGAAGGAGCGGGAATCTTCAGGTTGGAGATTGGGATTGCTGGTTATCAGGGTATTCGTCTCAGGCTCGAAGACGCCGCCGTTCATCGGATCGTGAGAAGGCTCCAAAGTTGATAACGGAGACCCAAACAGTTCCTCAAGTGATGGCTCGCGAAAACCTTCGCCCCAAGTTGCGCGGAGAGTCAGCTGCTCGTCAAACGGTTGCCAGCGCATTCCTACCTTCGGCACCAAGACGTTGGTATCATTGTTCAGGAACTCTTCAAAGCGCCCGCCCGCCGTAAACTCTAGAGAATAAAAGCCGGGAATTGCTGCAGTGGTCTCGCGCTGGACCTGCGGATTTTTGCCGTCGCCTTTGTAGTAGGTATTCGTTACCGGGCTGAAGATAGGAATTCTGGTCTCTGCATAAAACGCATAGGTCTTTCTTCCACCCTCAGCACTCGGAACTGGCGAGTTACCGACAATATCACCCTCGACGTTCAGCATATCCGGCTCCTCCTTCAGCGATTCGCGGCGGAACTGACCGCCGAAGGCCAAGCCAACGCCGCCGGCCGGTAAGTTGAAGAGCGCCGTCGTATAGATGGTGGCATCCAAGGTCCACAGCTTTGAGGTGTCCACATCCTTGGGATGCACTCTGGCAAACTCGATCGTGGCAGAATTAGACGGGATTGGCACGCGATAATCACCGAAAGGATCAAACGCCACGGTCGTGCCGATAAATTGCGGAGATGCCGGATCAAAGATTGGATCGGCTTGGTTCAAGATCCGGTTGAATCGCGAGGCGGACACTTGCGTCCCGGTAACAGTATTTTTGAGTTGGCTGTACCGGAACCCAGCGTCATACCCCCAGGTCCCGTCAAGCAGCTTGTCCCCCTTGATGCCGATGGTGCTTAGCCACGCGTCAGTTTCGTTATCGAACAAACGGTTTCCAAACTCAGCCAGACGAGCGCGTGTGCCGCCGGAGATGATTTGCTCGAACGGATTAAAAGGATTGAATGCGTCCGCCGGGACGCCGGTTTCCGCGTGAGTAGGCGTGTTGGGCGGCTCCGAGCCTGGCGCGATTGGCGAATGTGGCGGAATAGCCAATGTCGTCTGACCCAATGTCTGGAATGAACCAGTGGCTGGAGCTGCAAGTTCGTTATGCGTTTTCACGTTCTGATAAAAGCCGTCCGCATAGGCGACCATCTGATCGCCAAAGATCTTATGGTCGCCACTGAGATAAACGCCGTAGCGCTCCGACTCCGGGAAAGAGAGCGAGAACTGATTGAAATTGAACCCAGGACGCAGACCGCCAGCCGCCCTGACACGCCTATCGGCCAAGTAGAGATACCTGCTTGCCGGGGACAACCCGTTCGTAAAATCCGGTGCACTTGCAAATTCAGTGCCCTCCGGATTTAGGTTCTTTCCACCAGCGGCTCCGGCGACGTCACTGCTGAGTTGAAGATTGTAAGGACTATTGTTCGAGCTTAGGAACGGCGGAACGGCCGAGAAACCGCGATCACGGTTGGCGATGGAGTTGCGATGATAGTAATTCACGACCCCAGTAATGTTGGTGTCTCCCTTGCCAACACCGAAGATGCCGTATGAGTCGAATAGGCCCGAGTCTTTGTCGAGCGTATTGCCGTATTCGACTCTCGCTTCTGCGCCATCGTAATTGTGACGCATCTTAAGATTCACGACGCCAGCTACGGCATCCGCGCCATACGTGGTGGACGCGCCGTCTTTTAGAATTTCGATGCTCTCAATAGCCGGTTGAGGAATCGAATTCAAATCGACGAACATGACGTTGACCAGGCCGGGGTTGTTGCCCGTGGGATAGGGAGCGACTCGGCGTCCGTCGAGAAGGATGAGAGTGGCCCTGGCATCGAAACCGTGGAGCGCAACTGTCGCCGCACCCACAGCGGTGTTGGAGCCGTTTTCGTTATTTGAAATCGGAACGACGTTCGCGTTTACGATCGGCAGGCTCAGGAGAAATTGCTCGGTGGTAACCCTACCTGATGTGTTGATGTTCTCGCGGTTGTAGGTGTCAACTGGGTTCGGTCCTACTGTTTCAGATGTTGGAATGTTCGAACCTGTCACGATGACGCGCTCGACTTCCGCTGAGGGCGCCCCGACAGCAGCGCCCGGTGGCGGCGTCGGGGCAGCACCAATGTCCGTCGATAGCGGCTGGAGGTTCTGGGCGAATGCGTTCGACGTGATGATTAGAGGGATTCCAGCGCAGGCTGTAAGAGTCATGCGGAAGAATCCGAACTTGCATAGTCCGATTCTGGTCATGGTTTCTCCTTTTTGGTAGGTTAAGTCCTACGCAAGGGTTACAGGCTGTGCCCCACGTAAGACTGGGGTTTTTTTGTAGGAAGCCAGAAGACAATTCGAAGTGTCAAGTAAAAAAGTTATGTGTTCACGCACATTCCAACACGCTTCTCGCCTCTACACGGAGTTTGGCCATTGTGGTCGCTGTTTCGTACATCCTGCCGAATCAAGCAGTGCGTATCGGATCCGATGTAGCCCTCCCGACGCGCCCATCGCCTTTTCAACAGGTTCACAGTAACCTTCCTTAGATGCGCCCGGGTCCAGGTGTCGCGTCCGCTTAATTCGCGCGAGCGGAGCGTATCTCCGACCACGAATATCAAGCGACGAAGTCAATCATGCCGGAACGCGGTCTTATCTGGTCAGCGGGTTCCTGTAGATAGTTATGGGACTGGCGGTGGTCGGAATTTGGCTCACCCTGTCACAAGGCACGGGAATGCCTGATGCTGTAGTGAACGTGTAACACATCTTCTTCGCCGTGTTCATGACGCGCTGTGGCTGCGCCGGGAGCACTACGTTTTTGCTCGGATCAGCAGCAAATGCCGATGCGCAAAATGCGAGTGTAAGCACGACACTCGCGGATCGAACCGACGAACCGCACAGGCGGCTAAACCTGTTTTGTGTTCGCATGTCTTGATCGTGATTCCGTTTTGAATTCTGCGCAAGCTTATTCGAGCCTGGTGCAAGACAAAGAAACGACAGTTTCAGCAATGCAGAATGTGTGAGCGTCCGCTTTCGCAAAGGCTCCGGCGCGACGCACCCGAAACTCTCGGGTCTGGAGGTAAGGGGATTCGAACCCCTGGCCTTCTCATTGCGAACGAGACGCTCTACCAGCTGAGCTATACCCCCGTTTTACCTATGAAAAAGGGCACTTCACTATTCGCCGAAGTTTGTGCTTGTCCGGCTATTTATCCGGCATACTCTCCCGGAGCAAATGAGGACACTTCAGAAGAGCACATTTCAAAAAGTTGTCGAGTGTTTGTACCGCTATTCATCTAACGGCGTTTATTATGCGCGGTTCGAAAGCGGCGGCAAGGAAATCCGACGCTCGCTGCGAACGACCGGATCGCGCATCAGCGCAACGCTCCCTCGGCTGGTTAAAACAGGAGCGGGAGCAAGTCGATCCACCGCAAGGCAAGCTCACGCTGGCCGAGCTGTGCGATCGCTACCGGCAGACGGTCCAGCATCACAAGCCGCGCACGGTCGAGCGCAAGACTTGCATTGTCGGTAGAATCAAACGCGACTGGCCAGCCGGCAAGTTCACCCAGGTTAGCAAGATCAAGGCAAGCGATTGCGATTTGTGGTTGTCATCAGTCGCGCGTCGTGCAAAACGGTTTGGTTCCGCATCGCGCAATCTTCACATCGCGTGCATCAAAGAAGTTTTCGCGCTGGCTGCACGCGACAGAATTATTCCAGTCTCGCCAGCGGTGCATCTGCGCTCTGCGAAGCGCGAAAAACCAATCCGGTTGACACCAAGTTTTGAGCAATTCAAAACGATTATTGCTGATGTTCGCGCGCAGCAATTCAACGCCGACGCGCAGAACTCGGCCGACTTCCTCGAATTTCTCGGATTGGCCGGACTTGGACAAGCCGAAGCTGGTTCTCTCACGCGGCCCGATGTCGATCTTCAAGCCGGACGCATCATCACATACCGGCATAAGACCAGCACGGGCTTTGCCATTCCGATCTTCCGGCAGGTCCGGCCACTACTCGAAAAGTTATGCGAAGGGAAATCCAACAGCGAGCATATCTTCAAAATCCGCGATGCGAAGAAAGCTCTGGCCGGTACATGTCGGCGTCTGAAATTCCCGCCGTACAGTCAGCGTTCATTGCGACGGATGTTTATCACGCGCGCGATCGAGCGCGGCGTCGACGTGAAAGTGATCGCCGAATGGCAGGGCCACAAAGACGGCGGGAAACTCATTCTCGACACGTATAGCCACGTTAACCGTGCGCATTCACATCGAATGGCGCAGCTCATGACGGACGTCTTGCCGGTAAATGTTCTTCCCATCTCCGCCGCCCTTTCGCAATGAGCAAAAGCAGCGAAACGGCACGCCCAGTTTTGTTGTTCCTCCAAAGTGCCGCGCAAATTGTGGCCAGCCGTTCGATCACAAATAGAATCGGTCGGCGAGATATACTTCGATCAATTGTCGGGCTTCTACGCTTCCCTCGGTATCCCATGGCCCACCGCGCTCAACCTCATATTTCCCGATGGCGAAGGTGTAAGTTTTTCCAGGCCGAAATCGGAACGTCCTACACCAACGGAACGGCAAAAAGAAATTCTTGGCGCAATGGTGAGGCCAACGCGTCTGCGTCTCCAGTTTTTAGAATCGATTGCATTGGTTGCTGGCACCGAAGAGGACCGCGGGAATATCAAAATAAAAAGGGTGGAGTACGAGAAAGCAGTTTCGGAAAACTCGGAACACCGAAACGTGCAGGGGCCGAGTTTCTGATAGACTTGCGGAATGCGGAGCTTTACCACCGAGAAAACCCAAGCCAAGGCTTATGGGCGATCAGTTACAGCCGAGTGGCGCGATTTCGTTTGAAACAACGGATGCGGCCGTGGGGAACGGCATTTGATGCGACACCGCGGCCACGGCCAGCGGTTCGTTGTGCACGCGGATTAAAAGCTGCTTAGCTGTTAAGCTCATCAGGACGCGGATCAAAGGCGACGAAGCTGCTTTCGAGCCACGCGGCCTGCCACAGTGCAATAATAAATGCCGCAGTGATCGCGTTCGCTTCTCCGAATGCTCCAAAGGCGTCCAGCACGCTTTACGATGCGCGGCAGTTTGTGATTGAATCGCTCCAGCCTGATGAAATGAACTCTCTTTGCAGTTGGAATCGTGGTGCCGGTATCGGCGTCGTTTGCGCCACATACGAACCCGATTGAATATGGCGGCGTGTGGCATCCGCTGGGAGTTTCGGATACACCAGCCTATTGGGAGAACAGGCAGCGCTGGTATTGGTGGCCGATTGTCCACGACGTTGACACCGTTGCGTGGATAGATTTCTGGACGCAAACAGCATTCGGGGCGCTGCTCGCCGGTGTGGTTGTGAATCTGCTTCCACGCAGATCAAAATCGTGAAGCATCGTTGACGAAAGTCCGCGTCCGTAAAGAAAATCTTGGTGACGTTGTATGAACGTTCGTCCAATCATGTTACCCTGTGAGGACTAAGCTCAACGAAAAGGCGGTACCTGAACCGTACACTTTCGCGCCAAGTGACGTTCCTTTCCGCAATTACTGGCGCGAGTGGTTACTCTTGCTCCTCTCCGGTCGCCGCACCCGTTTTCGTGCGGTTCATATGTCGGAACGCGGAGCTTTTCGCTCGATCAGGCGCGCTGATGGTCTTCTTTGCCGCGCCGGCTGAGTTCGTCACTCTTTATCGCGCTAACCGAAAACATCTCTTCAATGCGTATCGCGCCAAAATAGGTGAAACACCTCGTGAGTTCTCGGCAGCATTCAAGCTGACGGGTTGGCTTTCCTTCCTATCCGGAATTGTCGGTACGATCATTTGGGCTTATGGCGACATTGCATGGCACCTAATCTGTCGCTAGGTGCGCTATTCTCATGCACGTTTACGAAGTCCGACCGCGCAAAGATAAACGCGGCTTTGATCTGATTTCCAAGGCGCTGCCGTTTGGCGGCTTGTGGTACACCCAGGCCTCAGACGCAATCGGCTACGCGGAGTTTTACAGCCGGTCGCATCATACCGTGATCCGTCTTTATGATGTTGCTGGCAATGTGATCGAGAGCCACGAGCACTAAGGCGATTTCAAAGAGCGGTAGCACAACTTCTGTTCGCGACGCAGAACCACACGCGATTTTTTCATTGGCGCTTCCAGCGATGTTCCTAACCTTACCAATCGACTGAAACTCACGGGCGGGGGGGCTGAGTCGGGCGCGGTCTGGGTGTAGGCGCACATTGCCCAGTGCATACGATTTGTTGTCTTAGTGCAGTATGCGCGTAATGGGTTGCAGCCGGCAGGTTCAGGACGTCAATACGGTATATTTCGATAAATTTCATTTCATAGCCCACACCCTTATTCACGGAGTTAACCAAGGCCGTCGACGGATCGATCGGAATTCCGCCATTCACCCGGTAGGCGGTATCGCCATAGCACCAGTAGAGCATTTGCGCGGCCACGTCGGGACGGCTATTCCATAGTAACTCCCAACCAGTGCCTGTCCCCGGTGCATCAGGGATATACGTTGCCAGAGAGTTTTTCTGAACGATCAATCTGCCGGGCCAGGATGCCCGAGCATTCAGCACGGCATTACGTGCCACATAGGACGCATCGGGATCCAAGTTAGGACCCTGGTGAGTATGACCATTGGTTCCCACGGAGAGAGTCACATATTGATTCGGGAAAGCCGCCATCGTGGCATCGATAATTTGCCTTCCTGCGTCAAGCATTCTGGCGGAGGTGTAGCCAGCGGTAAACCACGCAGTTACCTCAGGAGGCGTGTGTGGCACGTCCCAATCTTCAGTTTGCGCGTTAGCGAAGCTTACTGCCACAATTTTCAGCGCGGGGTTGCTTGCGTAGCGTGCTCCCAGCGCTGTGATCATTGCTGTCTTTTTGGCGAGCCAGACTGGATCCCAAAAAACTGCAATTGTCACTGACCTTCCGTTATCGTTGAAGGTATAAAACTTTTGCGATGGAGGAAGAGGTTCAGCGGCCACCGCGTCCATTACCCAGGTCGGGCAATTTCCGCCTAGAGCAATGTCTCCCCCTCCAGTGCTTATCCGCAGCAAGACCGCCTTACCCGCAGCTGCTGCCCTTGCAGTTACGTCATCCAGATAGGTCCAGTCGTACCCGCCTTCGACCGGCTCCAGATCTCCCCAGCTCTGCCGCACGCTGATACCGTCCACATCCGGGTCTGAGTATACGAACGGGTCCGGCCCGACTCCCCCTCCAGCTGGGAGCAAGCAAAAGACGCCCCGCGGAATTTCGGAAAATGCTTTGTCTGTAATCGCAACACACACGCAGAACACCACACCAAATAAACAAGATATTCGCGATAGCTGAGATTGACGATGTGCTGTCTTGCTTATCACATTCATCGTTGACACTGGTCTCCTGATTCTCGTTTGGATGGCGCTCCAGGAATCAAGCTGCCGCTCTCACGATTTAAATCTACGGGGGATCCTTGTGACACAAGTGGTACCGAACTGTCAATACAATTTAACCCAATTTTAAGAGGTCACTTCGCCAGTTCCCGTAGGAAATGCACGTCGCCAGTCTGCCTCTTTCGCGAACTTTTCAAAACCACGCGAGCTCGGATGTGCCGGATGGCGGCAGCGCACGGTCGTCCAACTCCTCCGTAGGACAATCAATCAGTGATTACCAGCTATGTTTTAGCCTTAATTACCGATTCAATTTCCATACACGCAGTGAGCATTTCATCCGCGTGCACAACGAAACGCTTTCCATCGCCCCGATGTGCATCAACAATCCAAAGCGTTCGCCCCTCAGAGCAAGCGTTGAGACCCAGCCCACACTCCAACCGGCTCTCTTGAGATTGTCAGCGATGATTACCCAAACTAGTGTGTCGGATCATTGGCCCCTGACGCGCAGCTTCCGGTTGCATTAAGTTTCGTCCAACAAAGCACGCGCCGCCAGAACCTAAAACGGAATCAGCCGAGCCAGTCGATTGATTTTCCAAATCAAGTCTTCTTCCGCGGGCATGGTGTTTCCATTTTGTTCAGCCACCTGACGCTAGACACCTCGGCGATTGCATCTTTGCACAAGTCTAGTAACGCATGCGAACGGATATCCGCGTCTTTGCTGATTCGCTCGATGGAATTCCCCCAAACTGTGAATAGCGGTCAGTGCGATCTTTATCTAAAGAGAAGGGAATTATGGCGACACAAACAAAATCGAGAACGAGTAAACGGGAGCTAATTGCACCTAAGGGGTCGAAACGTTACGTCCGGCGGAATCCCAAGGGTCAATTCAAGAAAGAGGTAAGCGTTGGCCGTTCGCTTGCGGTCGACAGGCGGAAGCAGGCGAAGAACGAAGTGCCAAAGGGTCAAGGCGACCGCGGCGATACAACGTAGTCTTTCTCATGCCCTTGGTTTAATGCGGGACAAGCAGCAAGTCCGTTGCCCAACGATAATTAAGAGCTAAAAAATCATGAAAGCAGTGGTTTATCATCGACCTGGGCACGTAGAGGTTAATAATGTCGACGATCCAAAAATCGAAGATTCGCAGGATACCATTCTACGAGTAACGTCGACCGCGATCTGCGGGTCGGACTTGCATATCTACAATGGTTTCTTCCCGCAATTAAAAGACATGGTCATGGGGCACGAGTTCATGGGCGTCGTCGAAGAGACTGGGCGTGAAGTGAACAACATTCGCAGAGGCGATCGGGTTGTGGTGCCTTTTCCTGTTGCGTGTGGCGCATGTTTCTTTTGCCAGCACGGACTCCCGGGCCATTGCGAAAAGTCCAATCCAAAACATTATGGCCCAGAAGGCGCTTCACTGAGCGAAAAAGGTGGGGGCCTATTTGGTTACACCGATCTCTATGGCGGTTATGCTGGCGGGCAGGCCGAATATGTGCGGGTACCCTATGCGAACTTTGGTCCGCGAAAAGTGCCTGAAACTTTTCAGGACGAAGAAGTGCTCTTCCTCTCGGATATATTCCCGACTGGCTACAGTGCAATCGATTGGGCTGGCGTGAAAGGCGGTGAAACGGTCGCAGTCTTTGGATGCGGGCCGGTCGGATTGATGGCCCAAAAAGTGGCAACCCTGCTCGGTGCGAATCGCGTCATTGGGGTCGACATCCAAGAGTATCGGCTGGCGACGGCACGCGACACGGCAAAGTCGGAAACGATCAACGCACAGGAGGTCGATCCGGTCAAAGCAATCCGTGATCTAACCGATGGTCGTGGCGCGGACGTTTGTGTCGACGCGGTCGGAATGGAAGCAGATCGTAATATTGCGGACAAGCTTGGCAATATCTGGCGTGCGGAGATCGGCAGCACCAAGGTGCTTGAGAATTGCATCAGTGCTGCACGCCGCGGCGGATTCGTCAGTGTCGTCGGTGTTTACGGGATTCCGTACAAATTTCCGGTCGGCCAAGCCTTCGACAAAGGGATCAAGCTCGCGTTTGGTCAAGCGCCGGTGCAGAAATATATCGACCAACTAATGAGCCTGATCGACGGCGGGAAGATCAAACTGGACGACATCATCACGCATCGCTTGCCACTCGAACAGGCGCCCCACGCTTATGAAATCTTTTCAGAGAAAAAAGAGGACTGCGTAAAAGTGGTGCTAAAACCCGGCCCGTAAGCCACCAGCTTAGCCCTAGCCGTTTTATTTCCGTTTGCGCGGTAAGTCTCTTTCAAATATGGCGCAAAGGCCCTCTTTGTAGAAGCTCAACTTGAATCCGTGTTCTTTCGCAAACTGCTCTATTTTCGCATTACGGTTTTTCGTATTCAGCGGCCAGATGCCAAGAGCGCGCACTCTCGTCGATCAATTTGAGGAGGAGCCGCGCCAAAATCCGAATACCGGAACGATGCAATTTTCCGTTCGGGACCCGTACGGTTATTACGTCATGATCAATTCTGCGGTTTAACTAGGGGATGCAGCTAACGGAGCCATCTCCAAATAAGTTCAGCGTGTCTGCCACGACGCTCCTCCGTGGCTTATGCCTGTCTCGTTAGGCCTATGACTGAACTTCTTCGGGGCAGGGTGCAGCCTGGCAAGCGCGATGCTTGTCGTTGGCTGGGCCTTTTTAATGCTGCGTACAGCCAAAAGCTGCAGATGCCGGTGTATCCAGGGTCGCTGAATCTTGCACTAGATGACACGTTTGACTGGTACGCCACGCGCTATCAAGCTCATACCATCTGGTTCGGTCGTGAGGAGTACGGTGGTGAGCGCGATATTCTGATGCTACCCTGCGAGCTCGTCGATCTCGATCGCCGCAAGGCGTTCCTGTGGACGCCTACCACAGCCGCCCGTAGCCGTCCCGATCCTTGGGTTGTCGAACTTGTTTGTGATGTGAATCTTCGGGACACCTACTCCTTGAAAGACGGCGACGTCGTTGCGTTTGAAGTGCTTATCGGCAGCTAGCCGCCGGCGCGGCGTCACGCAGAATCACT
>JBKPLD010000169.1:0-4158 GCA_046731415.1 Verrucomicrobiota bacterium | reverse complement strand
CGCTTCGTAATCGATTCCGTCAATCTCGCGCCCATCTTCACCGCCACGAACAATCCCCTGAAAATCAACTCTCGCACCGGCCGCCGGATCGAGTCGATTTTCCGGCGGCTTGAGCTGGCCATCTGTCACTAAAACTTCACAAACCGGATTTGCCATAAGGTTCAAGTGCTCGCTACAGTGGGTCGCCCCCTTGCTTCAAGCTGTTGGAAAGAAGATATCAAAATGAATACGAATCAATGTGATATTGGCCTGATCGGGCTGGCTGTGATGGGCGAGAATCTCGCCCTGAACTTGGAATCGAAGGGTTTTTCTGTCGCCGTCTTCAACCGCACAACCGAAGTAACGGAGAAATTTGCTTCCGGAAGGGCCAAAGGAAAAAACATTCGGCCGACTCGCACAATCGACGAATTTGTCGCGGCGCTCAAAAAACCGCGGATCGCCATGATGATGATCAAGGCCGGCAAGCCAGTGGACATTGTCATCGGGGAGATTGTGCCGTTTCTCGAGCGGGGCGACGTGCTGATCGACGGCGGAAATTCGCTTTTCACCGATACGCAACGGCGTGGAAAAGAATTGGAGCCAGCAGGAATTCACTTTGTGGGCATGGGCGTCTCAGGCGGCGAAGAAGGTGCGCTGAAAGGGCCTTCACTCATGCCGGGAGGTTCACGTGAGTCGTGGGAAATCATCGCCCCGATCTTTCGTAAGATAGCTGCCCAGGTAGATGGCGAACCGTGTTGCCGGTACATGGGTCCGGACGGCGCCGGTCATTACGTCAAGATGGTGCACAACGGCATCGAGTACGGCGATATTCAATTAATCTGTGAAGCTTATGCGATCCTCAAAGATATCCTCGAGATGCAGGCTCCGGAGCTTGCCGATGTCTTTGCAGAATGGAACAAAGGCGAGCTCGACAGCTATCTGATTCAAATCACTTCGGAGATTTTTCGAAAGATTGATCCTGGCACCGGTAAACCGCTGGTCGATATGATTCTCGACAAGGCCGGACAAAAGGGAACTGGCATCTGGACACTTCAAGCTGCCATCAAACAATCCGTCGTTATTTCTACAATTAATGCGGCCGTTGAGGCGCGCGTCGTGTCTGCGCAGAAAGAAGAGCGCGTCGCCGCGTCCAAAATTCTGCCACAACCGAGAGCTCGAAAGTTCAAAGGCAATCGGCCCCGCTTCATCGACGCAGTACGTGATGCTCTTTACGCATCGAAAATTGTTTCGTACACGCAAGGTATGGAGCTTCTGCGCTCTGGAAGCACGGACTACAAATGGAACCTTAACCTCAGCGACATCGCTACCATCTGGCGCGGTGGCTGTATTATCCGCGCGAAATTCTTGAACCGGATCGTCGAAGCGTACAAGCGGGACGCAAGTCTCCACAATCTTTTGCTCTACAAGTATTTCACCAGAATCATCAAGAAAGCGCAGCGTAATTGGCGCGTCGCAGTAACAGCAGCCATTAAGCAAGGTGTCGCTGTCCCCGCATTTTCCGCGTCGCTCGCCTATTTCGACAGTTATCGATCCGCCCGGTTGCCTGCAAATCTCTTGCAAGCACAGCGCGATTTCTTTGGTGCGCATACTTACGAACGAATCGATAAGCCAGGCATATTCCATACCGAATGGATCGAGTCAGATCAGAAACCAGCGGAAAAACCGACAGAACCAAAAACTCCGGAGCCCCATCACGCGGGTGAGTGATGAACCGATCGGCGCGCCCGGCAAACCTGAATCACACTGGGGTCCCTAGTGAAAGTCGTGTGACTCGCTTCCGACGAGTTGTTCGCCCCCCTGCATCGCTAAGATTCCGGGCAGGTGCAAGAGCGGTCGAATATCGCGCGTTTTGATCAAAACCACATTGTCCGAATTCTGCACTTCGCCTTCAATTAATAGAAAAGCTTCTTCTGTAATCACGAGACGAAAGCGTTCGAATAAGTCTGGTTCCACAATTGCATTTGAAACCCCGGTCTCGTCTTCCAGACTGATAAAAACAAATCCCTTCGCCGTACCGGGGCGCTGGCGGCAAATGACATTGCCGGCGATTTGGATGATCGAACCGTGTCGCGCGTGAACAAGATCGATTGCTCGCCAGATATGCGGCAAACTTTCACGCAACAGCTTCATTGGATGCGGACCGGTAGTCAGGTTCATTGTTTCATAGTCCGCTTTGACGCGCTCGGGTAAGGTCATATGGGCAAGGGGGGATGTTGTAGCAGCGTTTGTGTCAAACGCCGAATTTAAACAGGCCCCTGGCACAAGCGCCTCTACAACAGTCTTCTCCAGCAAGTCGTCATACAGCGTCTCTTCCACGTCCCACATCGCGGCGCGACGATGTTGGGTAAAACAATTGAGCGCGCCCAACTCCGCTAGTGTGCGCAATTCATCTTTTGAAAGCGAGACACGCCGTTTGAAATCAGTCAGCGACTTGAAAGAACATTCCTGCCGTTGCCTAACGAGTTCTTCAGCGTGTTCCTGCCGCAAGCCGTTTACCACGCAAAATCCCAACCGCACCGTGTTGTCATCGAGGACCGTGCAACGCCATTCGGATTGAAAGACGCAAACCGATTTGATCTTCAGTCCATGCCGCTGCGCGTCTTTGACAATTGTCGCAGGTGTGTAAAAACCCATCGGCTGATTGTTCAAAAGGCTCGCGTAAAATTCCGGCGCGCGATGGACTTTTAAATACGCGCTGCCATACGCCAGAATGGCGAAACTGATCGCATGCGATTCCGGAAATCCGTACAGCGCAAACGACGAGATAGACTGAATGATTTTGTCGATCTTGTCCGGCGCAATATTTTTTCGTTCCATTGCCACGTGTAATTTCGCGCAAACTTTGTTCATGCGTTCTTCGGAACGATGAAAACTCAGTGCGCGTCGCAGCTCTTCTGCTTCGTCGCCGGAAAAATCGGCCATCACCATTGCGATCTTGAGCATTTGCTCCTGGAAAAGCGGAACGCCGAGCGTCCGTTTGAGCACCGGTTTTAATCGCTCGTCAAAATAAATCACGGGCTCTTTCTTGGCGCGGCGCGCGAGATACGGATGCACCATATCGCCCTGAATCGGTCCTGGCCGGATGATGGCCACTTCAATCACGACATCGTAAAAACATTCCGGCTTCATTCGCGGCAACGTGGCCATTTGCGCGCGACTTTCGATCTGGAAAACACCGATCGTGTCAGCGCGCTGCATGATTTCGAACGTTTTCGCGTCGTCCTTTGGAATGTGTGCCAGATCGAGTGGCCGTCCCCGTTCGCGGCATAATTCAAATGCATCCTGCATCACAGACATCATGCCGAGGCCTAACAAGTCTACCTTTACGATGCCGAGGTCTTCACAATCGTCCTTGTCCCATTGCGCTACAACACGCCCCGGCATTGAAGCGTTTTCCAGCGGCACAAACGAACTGAGCTTGTTCTGGCAGATAATCATGCCGCCGGAATGCTGACCGAGATGCCGCGGCAAACCATAAATCGCGCGATAGAGTCGGATGAATGTCGGCATCCGCGGATGGTTTTTCGGCAAACCGGCCTGTTCGATCTGCGATTTGAGCTCGAGCGTGTGCGGGAAATCGCCGCTGGCAAACAGATGTGAGAAACGATCGATGATGCTTGGCGAAAAATTGAGCGCTTTGCCGATTTCGCGAGCGGCACTCCGGCCGCGATAACTGATCACGTTCGCTGTCATCGCCGCCCCATGTTTTCCGTAGCGGCGATAAATTTCCTGAATCACTGCTTCGCGGCGATCGCCGCTGGGAAGATCCAGATCGATATCCGGCCAGCCTTTACGGCTCTCGTTTAAGAATCGTTCGAACACCAGATGATTTTCCACCGGATCTACCGGCGTAATCCCCAGGCAATAACAAACCGCGCTGTTCGCGGCGCTGCCCCGGCCCTGGACCATGATATTGTATTCGCGACAGAAATTGACGATGTCCCAGACGATCAAAAAATAACCCGGAAACTTGAGCTTGGTGATAAGTGCTAATTCCTCTTCGAGCTGACGTTTTACTTTTCCGCTGATCGCAGCGTAACGCTGTTGCGCGCCGAACCCCACGATGGTGCGCAAGAATGAATCCATCGTGTGACCAGCGGGCACGGGGTATTCGGGAAATTCGTACCCGAGATTTTCCAGTGAAAACATGAGCCGCTC
>JBKPLD010000168.1:0-8026 GCA_046731415.1 Verrucomicrobiota bacterium | reverse complement strand
CTGTATCCGATGGTGGCGCTCGCCACAGCGGCGGCAGTGATCGCATCCCAAGCGATTATCAGCGGCGCCTTCTCGCTCACCATGCAGGCCATCCAGCTCGGTTATAGTCCGCGCTTGAAAGTCATTTATACCTCGGCGCGCATTATCGGACAGATCTATGTGCCGATAGTGAACTGGGCCTTGATGATCGCCTGCATCGTGCTCGTGCTAGGCTTTCGAACGTCGAGCAATCTCGCTGCGGCCTACGGCGTAGCGATTACTACCACGATGCTGATCACTACAATTTTGTTTTATATTGTGGCTCGTCGCCGATGGCGTTGGCCGTCTGCGGTTGCTCTACCGATCGCCGCATTTTTTATCACGATAGACCTCGCATTTTTCGGCGCGAATATGCTCAAAGTGGCACACGGAGGCTGGTTCCCGCTGATCGTCTCCGCCTTGATTCTTTTCCTTATGCTGACATGGAGAAAAGGACGCCGCGTTCTTCGCAGCCGGCTGAGCGAAATCTGCATTCCACTCGACGATTTTCTGCCAGAATTAAAAAACCAGAGTATTCGACGTGTGCCGGGGATCGCAGTTTATATGTCAGGTAGTCGTTTTGGAACGCCGCTCGCTTTGCTTCACAACCTCAAGCATAACAAAGTGCTGCACGAGCAAGTCGTATTGCTCACCGTCCGAACTGAAGAAATTCCGTATCTGGCCAACCGCAAAGATCGCGTCACGCTGGAAAATTTGGATGAGGGCTTCTGGCGCGCACAGATCCATTTTGGATTTATGGAGAAACCCAATGTCCCTGTCGCGCTGGACAGCGTTAAACAGATTGGCCTCCGGTTTGATCCCATGCGCACCACGTATTTCATTGGCCGGGAAACAGTCCTTGCCACGCGCAAAGTGGGTCTCTCCTCGTGGCGCGGCTCCATTTTCGCCTGGATGACGCGCAATGCCGGTGATGTTAGCTCGTACTTCTGCCTGCCACCAAACGGTGTGGTCGAATTAGGCGCTCGCGTCGAAGTTTGACTCCTCCCTCGAGTAAGCGAAACAGAATTCGCCAGCAGACCTGGAACGGCTGAGAAAGAGCTTGCCAGTGAACAAGCGCGCAATGGAGAGTCTCCGTATAAGCGATGGCGGAGTTGGTAGAGGATATTGTTCTCGACACAAGAGCGGGCGTACACCGTCCGCGGAATGTTGATTGGAAGCGCGCGGCGGCACTGTTGTACGGCGATTGGGGTACGAGCAAGGCGTACGTCCTCGGGCTGGCATTTGTCGCGGCTGGTTTCGCTTCATTCCCGATCATTCTCGCGGTGTGCGCGCTTACCGCAGTCGTTGGTTTCAATTACATTATTGTCTGTGCCCATTTTCCTGATGGCGGCGGGGTCTATTCTGCCGCACGGCAGCAGAGCCGATTTCTCGCCTCGGTTGGCGCGCTCTTGTTAATTGCGAATTTCATCGTTACCGCGGCTCTGAGCGGGTGGGCGGGCGTGACCTATCTCGGCGTTCCAAGCCGGTACGCGCCCGTAGCGGCGATGGCAGTGATCTTGGTGCTGGGGGTCGTCAATTATTTCGGCCCAAAGCATAGTGGCAGCGTCTCTATTTGGTTGGCTGTGCCAGCGGTGATCGTAGTGATGGCCACCATCGCATTTAGCGCGCGTTACTTGAATCTCACGCATCTCGAGCCTCGGCATACCGATCTTGAAACGGTTTGGGTGCAATTTGTGGGAGTGATCCTTGCTCTGAGCGGAGTGGAGGCGATCGCCAATCTCACCGGGGTGATGAAACTAGATCCGAACACCACGCCGAGTGCGCCGAAGGTCACACAGACGTCCATAAAAGCAATCTTGCCAGTAGCCACCGAAGTGGTCGCCGGAACTGCGTTGCTCGGCTGGGCGATGCTATCGTTGCCGAAATCGTACGCGCCGGAATTGACGGCGCACAAGGAGGACATGCTGCGCTTTATCGGACAGCATTACGCAACTCTCGTCGGCGGACCATGGTTTGGTGACCTCTTTTCGATTTTCGTCGGTGCCGTATTCGGCCTTCTACTCATCAGCGCCGTCAACACGGCAATCGTCGCATTGATTGGCGTGATCTACATGATGGCACAGGACGGCGAGATGCCGCCGCAATTCGCCCGCCTCAACACGCACGGCGTGCCGCGTATTCCGCTCATTGTCGCCGTCGTAATTCCTATTCTTGTGCTTGGGATCACGAAACAGTTCGAGGGGCTGGCAGGTCTGTATGCCATAGGCGTCGTGGGCGCCATTTCGGTCAATCTCGGCGTCTGCACGTTTAACAAACGGCTCGGTTTGCGACTGCACGAACGTCTGATTATGGGTTCAACATTTGTGGTTCTCGCCTTGGTTGAGCTGACGATCGCAAAAACGAAACCTGATGCGCTTTTTTTCGCGGTTTGCGTGCTGGGCATAGGCCTCGGATTTCGCACTTATTCGCATCAGATCGCCGGATTAAAGACACTGACCGTCACGCGCAAGGTGGCTGAGATGGTCACTCCAGATTTGGCCGCGACCATGGAAACGCGACTACAGGAAGGTCACAAGATCATGGTCGCTGCACGCGGCATCACGCCTGTGCTTAGCTTTGCGATGGACGAAGCACAACTTCGCAGAGCGACGTTGTACGTTTTGTACGTCAAAGAGATTGCGGTCTTCTATGCCCGTGGCCCGACGGTGGCCCGGCGCCCCAAATGGCAGGACGATCCTGAGGCGGCTGCGATCATGTCAGCGATGCTCAAACTCGGCGCCGAACGGGGAATTTGTGTGCTGCCTGTCTATGCTGTGAGCGAAGACACCGCTTCGACGATTCTCGATCTTTCCGCCACCATGGGCGTCGATTATCTCATCATCGGCGCCACGCAACGCACCGCCATGACCAAGCTGCTCCGTGGCAGCGTGGCTACAAATGTCGCAGCGCAATTGCCGGACTCGATCCATCTCTTGATTTTTGGTTGAACTTGCTCTTGCAAGATCCGCTCACAATTGCGCAACCAAACGCTGAGTTATTTGCCAATCCCAAAAAACGCTTCCAGGGCGCGCGTGCCCAAGGCTTTCCAAATTTTGATCACTTCATAAGTGATGATGGTGGTAAATGTGACAGCCAGCCAGACGCAGACAGCTTCGATCGGAAGGCCGGACCATGCTCCGATCTGCAGTCCAAGCAGAATATTGTCGCGATATTCCCACCAGCCATAGGGCAAAGCGAGTGTCACTTCCCAAAGCAAGCTGATAAGAAGGAGCAGAAAAAACGTGAAGCTGAATGCGCGCCAGTTAATAAACCGTTGTGCAGTGTAAAAAAAGCCGGCTGACGGAATGAGGGAAGCGCAGACGAGATAGATAAAATACCAGGGGAACCCTTCCGACGCGCCGGAGATGAACTTTCGATACGCAATTGCGGCTGCGATCAACACAACACCAAGGACCACGGAAGCAAAATGAAAGCGAACGATGCGTGATATATCGTTGGCCGCTTCCTCGTAGTCAGGGACGTTGTAAGCGGCCATCCAATATTCGTCGCACCAGATGTAACTCAGCAGAACGAGCATGAACCCTGTGAGATAGAAAATGAATTCTTCGATTGGTATCGCGCCACCTAGCGCGGGAATCTCGCAGCCAACAGTGGCCGTTCTGTTTGGAAAGGTGAAGAACGCGTTGCCGAAAAGGAGGTCCAAGGCGAATCCGAGTGGCGTCAGCGCGGCGATCGTGCGCCAAAATGCTTTTCGTGGAAATTTCAGATCAGGCCGACAGGCAAACCACCATGCCAGGACGCCAATGGGAATAGTGAAAAGCGCCAGGCTCCAGGTATATCCGAGCGGCGTCGGATTGTCCGAAGTGCTTTGCAAAATGGCTGGACGAATAACCGTTCGCAATGCAATGGCGGCGGGAATAACGAGCGCCGCCGCAATGGCAAATACGACGTAGAAAGATTTTTCGCGCTCTCGCATTTAGACAATAGCCTAAACAGAACAGTTTTAAGTTTTAAGACTTAACTTTTAAGGTTGGCGCGTTGTCCTTTTTGTGAACCCTAAATTTCACGCCACTTGCATTTCAGGTCAGACGAAGACGCAGTGCGTCGATCACCTGTGAAAGATTTCGAGGCAACGGCTGTGCGCCTTTGGGCTCTTATCGTTGGTTGCCAATTCAAGCGTTGACGCACATTTTGGAAGCGATTGAACAAATCATTCAACCAAAGTCGGACCAATCCATGTCGGCACATAATGGAACGCTTGCCTTGCCGATTCTGCTACTGGAGCAGTGCCCTCATCCTGTTCGCTTGGGCCGCCTGGGCAAGATTTGCGCTACCTCTTGATCCAATTGCGGATCCTGACACGTGGGGATATCTCTCGCCGGCGCTGCGTAAATTAACCGGGGCTGAGTTTGGCCACACAAATGGACGAAACTTTATTTATCCGGGATTCCTGTATCTGCTGCTGCGTGTTTTTCGAGATTTTCGCGCGATCACTGTGGCTCAGCATTTCTTTGGGCTGTTGGCCGGCGGTATCTTAGTGCTCACATGGCGTCGTGCCCGTGTTTTCGTGCCAAATCCTCGAGTCGGTCAGGCGGTTCATGCTGGACTGGGACTGCTGGCGGCGGGAATTTTTCTTCTCGCGGGTGAACCCATTCGCTTCGAAACGCAACTTCGGCCTGAAGGCGTGTGTGCGTTTCTTATCAGCATCAATCTTTACGTCGTCATCCAATTTGCCGCCTGCTTTTTCGTCGAGGGTCGGCAAGCCGCCTCCGTCACATATGGGATCGCGGCAGTGTTCAGCTCAATTCTGCTTGCCTCGGCCAAGCCAAGCTTCTGGCTGGCCTCAATGGCGGTTCTTCTGCCGGTCGCGATGTTTTTCGTTCAGCGTGGATCGATCTGGCAAAAGATCGCGCTCGGCTGTGGCGCGGCACTGAGCGCAGCATTGTTGTTATTGCCGGAGCACTTCCTGGGCCGCAATGACAAGGCGACTCAGACATTCTTGCCGACGACGCTTTTTGTCATTCATGCCAATCTAATCCGTGACCAAATGGCTGACGATCTCACAAGCGGTGCGAAAGTTCCGTATCCGCGGGAGTGGCTTGGGCATGTTCAGCGCGCACTCAGCGACGAAATCGCGAAATCTGTCGCGGCCAAGTCCAGGATTTATTCAACGCTTGGCTTTGATCCCGATTATCTATGGCACAGTCAGACCTCGATCGCGGCGCAATTACGTAGAGACTTCGGCAACAATATTGGCGGTCTTTGCGCGTTTTATCGATTCTATTACTGGCGCATCTGGCGGGAACGACCGCTTCTCGTCCTCAAGAAAATCGCGCGACAAATGGCGATTTTTTATGCACCGATCTGCCCCGTCTACAACCGCGGCAAATATCTGTCGCTTGATGCATATGACCAAGGGATGACGTCCCTCGACACCCAGCCCTATCACAAAGTTTCTGCGGCTTACCCCCCAGCCATGGATTTTATGAGCCGGACGAAATCGAGTGCACAGAGCGTGCCGGTCGTTTATCAGCCGCCCTATATTCGCTGGATACTGTCTGTCATGGCTCGAACGCATCTGCCATTGCTTTTGATCGCGCTTGTGTTGGTCGCGATAGTCTTAACGCAGGAAAGACGTCGGAGACGTTTGGGCTGGCTCGCGGCTTTGGTTCTGCTCGCGTACGTATATAACGCAACAGCGTGCGTCGAAGTAGCAGTGATTCAATCATTGGATGTTCGCCGTTTCATCACTGTGCAGATGTTTCCCACTCTCCTCGCGCAGTTTTTTGCTCTATGGTTTGTCCTCGAATTTGCCCTCGAAATGCGAGCTTGCGCAAAATCATAATTTCCTAAAGCGCCCGATGTAAAGGCTATCAACGATAGTGCCCCTTGGGTCAGGCAATGCGCGGACGTAATTGGGCGGGCGACTGATCACACAACCTCAGCCCGATTCTGTTCAAAGCCAGTTAGCCTTCGGAACATGGATTGGCCGCTGGCTAATCCATTAACTGCGCTTTCTTCAAGCGCGGCGATATACTGATACACGTTAAAAAAGTTTTAAGTTTTGAGGTTTAAGTTTTGGCGCGCATTATTCTTCTGTCGTGAACTCACCGAAAGTTCTTATCGCAGATGCAATTTCGCAACGTGGAGTAGATGAGCTTACCCGCGACGGGGCAGTTGAAGCAGTGGTCAAAACCGGGTTAAGCGAGAAGGAACTTGTCGATGTTATTTCTACTTTTAGTGCGCTTGTCGTAAGGAGCCAGACAAAGGTCACCGCCGATGTCTTGAATGCAGCTGCGAAGTTACGCGTGGTCGGGCGCGCTGGGGTAGGGGTGGACAACGTAGACGTCGAGACGGCGACGCGCCGGGGCGTCATTGTTCTGAATGCGCCCGGCGGAAATACGGTGTCCACGGCCGAGCATGCTTTTTCACTGTTACTTTCAGCGGCGCGAAAGATCCCGCAGGCCGACGCGAACGTTCGCAGTAAGAATTGGGATAAAAAGAATTTCGAAGGTGTTGAGCTCTACAACAAAACGCTGGGCGTAATCGGAATGGGCCGGATCGGCAGCGAGCTCAGCCGGCGCGCGATTGCTTTTGGAATGCGTGTGATTGCGTACGATCCCTACCTTTCCGCAACGCGCGCTCGCAGTCTGCAGGTGGAACTGGTGGACGAACTGGATGATTTGCTCGCAAGCGCGGATTTCATCTCCTTGCATACTCCGCTCACAGCAGAAACGCGTCATATTCTCGATGCAGGACGGTTACAGAAAACCAACCGCGGCGTGCGCATCATCAATTGCGCACGCGGCGGCTTGATCGACGAAACGGCGCTCGTGGAAGCATTGCAAGACGGCCATGTGGCCGCTGCGGCGCTGGATGTTTTCGAAGTCGAACCGCTCCCGACTGATTCGCCACTACGGGGCGCGCCGAATCTTGTTCTGACTCCGCATCTCGGCGGTTCCACTGCCGAAGCACAGGAGAGCGTGGGGATTGAGATCGCCCAATCGATTCGTGCGGCGTTGCTCGAGGGCACCATCCGCAATGCAGTGAACATGCCGAGTCTCGATGCGAAAACCCTGGCAATCATTGGTCCACATCTGCGTTTTGGCGAAGAATTAGGGCGTTTCCTATCGCAGCTTGCGCCAAGGCGCGCGGAGACCCTCAACATCAATTATAGCGGCAAAGTCAACGAAGCCGACACAACGGCAATCACGCGCTCAATTTTGAAAGGCTTCCTGCAAACAGCTGGCGGCACCGAAGTGAACGAAGTCAACGCGCCCAGTTTCGCAGAAGTTCTTGGTTTGAAAGTCAGCGAATCGCGTCTGAGCGCACCCGGAGATTATACTGACATGCTCGAATTATCCGCTGCCGGCGAAGGGAAAACTGTGTCGGTCGGCGGCGCGTTCTTCGGTGCCACCCCGCGAATCATCAGCATTAACAGTCGTCCGGTAGAGGCCCGTCCGCATGGTGTAATCCTGGTGTTGGAAAACACAGACCGGCCTGGAATGGTTGGACGAGTTGGCACAATGCTTGGCGGTCATGGTGTAAACATTGCAACAATGTCGCTCAGTCGAAATCAGGCGGGCGGCACGGCGCTCACCGTTTTAAATCTCGACACGCCACCAAGCGAAGAGTTGCTGAAGGAAATTCGCGCGAGCGAAGACATTCTCTCCGCGCAAGTGATTCGGCTGTAGCCACGGGCCCTGCGGGCCGTTCCTCGGGAGCGCACAATGGATGACGCCCACAGGCGGGTGGCTACGGGCGCTGCATGTAATACTTGCACAGCCAAACCAATTTGCTTGTCGATGGCCGGCTAATCCGATAAAACGCGGTTCATTATGGACTTTAGTGCTCATTCTATTCTGTGGGTTCTGGTGATCGGTCTTGTCGTCGGCGCCCTCGCGAAGTTGTTGATGCCAGGGAAAGATCCCGGTGGCTGCATCGTGACGATTCTTCTCGGCATTGCTGGCGCGTTCGTTGGTACGTGGATCGGTCGCATCTTTGCCGGAGAAAATTACATCGCCGGTTGGATCATGTCAGTCGTCGG
>JBKPLD010000167.1:0-9158 GCA_046731415.1 Verrucomicrobiota bacterium | reverse complement strand
GGGATAAACAAGGGCGTATTTTGCTTCTCCTCGATCCAGCGGCGAAGACGCCGAAGCTAAATGCCTTTGTCAACGAGCTGGGCGTAAAGACGAATGACGACAGACTGATGGTCTTTTTGCGGACTGGCATCCAGGAGCTCGCATTAACAAGAGATGTGCAAGCGCGCTTCCTCGGTGACAGCCCGATCACAAAACGACTCGCTGATGTGCGGGCGCTCTTTTTGGGCGGTACTTCTTCGCTTACGCTCGAGGCTGACCGCGTCCGAGCTGTCAACATCCGGCTCGAACCGCTCATCCAGGCCGAAAAAGGTTATTTTGCCGAGACCGACTATAACACCGACGATCAGACAAAACTGCAAGCCGACGCAAAACGTGACAATAATACACCACTAACAATAGGCGCAGCGATTGAAAAAGGTGGTAGCGCAGACGAGCGCGTGCAGGTGAGCTCGTCTCGCCTGGTAGTTGTTAGCAATGCGACCTTTGTTCAAGACAACGCAATTACTCAGGACCAGCAGGGACTCGATTTCATTTCTGGCAGTGTGAACTGGTTACTAAGCCGCGAACAGCTTATTGGTATCGCACCAAAAGTTTCAAAACCCCTTACTTTCAGCCTGGATGGAGACGCATTGGCTCGCCTGCGCTGGATCATTCTTGTTTTCATGCCGTTGATTCCCGCAGTAATCGGAACGGTAGTTTGGTGGCAACGGCGCGTGTAGCAACATACGATGGGACTGCAGAGTCGCGTAACAGACATCTTCGGGCAAGCACACCCCTCACTTTCCGTTATCGACAGCGCCTAAGACTTCCAGTGTGTTCCTTTAGCTAAAATATGAATTGGAGAACTACTCTAATCCTTGCTGTCGTCGTGCTCGGCGTATTCGCCTACCTCAGATTCTTTGAGATGAAACAGCCGAGCACAGAAGAAGCGAGAAAGCAGGCGCAAAACGTGGTGAATTTCGATCGAAACAAGATCGATGGTCTCATCATTCAAAATGGAGATGAAAAGATAGAAATACGGCGCCATGACAACAAATGGCGAATCGAAACGCCATTTAAAGATCAAGCGGATGGTGCCTTGGTTGAAAATTTGTTGTCGGATTTGGAGACCTGGCAGAAGGAGGGAACCATTCCGGCGAAAGATATCGACGCCGATAAGAGTAAGCTGAATGAATACGGCCTGAACCGGCCAAAGCTTAAGCTAAAATTGATCGGCTCCGACAGGCCACCTGAAATCTTGTTTGGAAAGGATGCCGCGTTGGAAGGCAGAATGTATGTCCGCTTTGAAAATTCCAAGGAAACGTTTCTCGCCAGGCAATCGGTCAAGAAAGACATCGACAAAAAAGCAGAGGAATTCCGCGACAAAAAACTAACTGACCTGACCACTGCGCAGGTGCGCCGCATCGCGTTAAAAACGCCTGCCGGTGAAATGGAGTTGGAGAAGAAAGGTGATCATTGGGACATCGTGAAACCGCTTCGTGCGAGGGCGGACGACGAGAAAGTCGGGGACCTGATCGCACAGCTCACAACGGCGCGCATTCAACAATTTGTGGCAGACGATCACGGCGACCTGCGACCTTATGGGCTGGCAGAGCCACGCGGGTCGATCACGTTATTTAGCCAGGAAGGGAAAAAAGACCAAAAGGTTGAAATCGCAGACTCGATTAAAGTTTTTGGTCAGGAAGACAAAGGCCACATGTTACAAATCGGCGGCGTGCCTAATAAAGAAAAGGACCAGGTATATGTCCGATTTGCGCCTCGTGGGGCGGTGTATACTTTGCCCAAAAAGATTGAAGAAGTCCTGAACACCAAGCCAGCCGATTTGCGCGACTATCATTTGGTTCGAATCGACACAAATGTTCTCGATCGAATTACAATCGATGTTCCAGGTAAAGGTAAGACCGTTCTTGCGCGCAAAGATGGAAATTGGACCGTTGCCAGCCGAAATAATGCGCCTGCGGATTCGGGCGCCATCCGTCGCCTAATCGACGCGTTGCAAAATCAGCGAGTAACAAAGTTCGTGGAAGACGTCGCTTCGAATCTGCCAAAATACGGCCTGGACAAACCGCGTCTGCAGTTGACATTCAGCTCGTTCGCGTCGGAGAACACCGCCGAGACCAAAGCGGGCGAGGAGCCGTTTGCCACTCTCGCCTTTGGGAAGGAAGACGGAGAAAACGTTTATGCGCGACTTACAGATGAACCGTTTGTCGTTGCAGTCCGTCGTAGTTTGCTCGACCAAATCTCGACCGATCCTTTGCAATGGCAGGAGTTATCGATCTTCAGGTTTAAACCTGAAGAAATTCATCGTCTGAGTATAACGACGGACAAAGAGCTGTCGCTGGAACGCGGCGACAACAACCAGTGGCATTGGCTGAAGGGGAGTGGTGAGATCGATAAAGCAAATGTGCAGTCGCTACTCAACACGTTGTCGAGCCTGCATGCGCGACGCTGGCTCGGAGCTACGAAGCCTCAAGATGGCTTCGAGAAACCGCAGCTCATTCTTGCATTCACAACTTCGCCTGACAATAAGGCGTCACATAAGTTGATCGTCGGCGCTCAGGCCAATGAAGGAACATGGTGTGCTCAGGTCGAGGGGCGGGAAGGTACGTTTGCGATTAGTAATTCGGATGTGAATAGCTTGAGGCTGCCTCTTGTGGCTCAACCATCGCCAGCGCCCAGCCTGACGCCTAACGTTACGCCCTGATCCACGTTTCTCGTCCGAGGCGAAGGCGAAGAATTCCGCACTGTTAGGTTCGAACACGAGATCCTTTGGATTTATTTCGTTTCGGCTAGGACGACGCGGTTGGTAATTTCTGTGCGGTGTAAATTGTCACGATGCCGCAACTCAACGCCTGAAATTTCGCGTTCCGAAAGCCGCTTGCTTCGATCAAATTGAGCATTGCTCGGCCGCTAGGAAACTCTTCGATCGACTCCCCGAGATAGTCATAGGCACTTTTGCTTCTAGTCAAGAGAGAGGCCAATAACGGCAGGCAGCGATGCAAATAGAAACGATAGATGGTACGCACAATCGATGTTGTTGGCAGTGAGAACTCAAGCACTAACAAGTGGCCGTCTCGTCTAAGGACGCGCGACATCTCAGCTAGCGCGCTTCCCCAATGCTGCATGTTACGCAGGCCGAAAGCGACAGTCACGCAATCGAATGAACGATCGGGGAATGGCAACTTCATGGCATCGGCAAGAATAGTCTTGTGCACACCTTTCCTAGCTGCCAGCTCCAGCATTTCAGGTAGAAAATCTACACCTGTGACTTCTGCATCCGGCAGCCTCCTTTGCAGCACAAGCGCCAAATCTCCGGTACCAGTAGCAAGATCGACAATCTTACCCGGGCGCCAGCTGACGACTATGTCGGCAGCACGCCTTCGCCAATAAAAATCGATCCCGCAACTAAGCGCGTGATTAGCCAGATCATACCGTCTGGCAATGGCACTAAACATTTGCCGAACTCTTGCAGGCTCTGTTGCGCTACTGGATTTTGTCATTTGAGGGTGGATAAAATGTCAGCTCGCAATTTTAAGATAACTCACTTCTTGTTTACCACATGGATGTAACTAATTCGTGAGAGATATATGTCGCAAACGTTAGCCATGAAGTTTGTTATAAAAAAGGATTGCGAATGCTGCAAACCCCGGCTATGTCACAAGCATGGATATATCTGTTAAAGCTTTAGAAGAAGCCGTTTCAATACGCCGGCAAATTGATAATCTGGAGAGACGTCTTTCCTCCATCCTAGGAGGAGCGCCTGCCAGACCGATAACAGCCCCGACACAAACAAGGCAGGCAGGGCGTTACTTTTCGCCTTCAACCCGAGCCAAGCTTTCAGCGGCCGCCAGGGCCCGTTGGGCGAGGCTAAAAGGCGGGACGAAACCAACCCCTGCCAAGAAAAAGGGCGCGCTGACAGCCGCTGGCCGTCGAAAGCTCTCCGAACTCATGAAGGCTCGCTGGGCCGCAAGAAGAAAAGCCGGAGGAACCAAAAAGGCAGCGCCTTCAGCAAAGAAGGGCGGACTCACAGCTGCGGGTCGAAGAAGGCTCTCGCAGTTGATGAAGGCTCGTTGGGCGGCGCGACGGAAAGCTGCTCGCAAGTAATCGATCAATCGAACCAGAATCGGCAGCTTACCAACAGTTATTGCTTCGAAATAAGGTCGCTGCGTCCAAGCACTGCTCGCGAGAGGACTCGAACCTCCACGGGTTTCCCCATACGGTCCTGAGCCGTACGCGTCTGCCAATTCCGCCACGCGAGCAAAACCAGTGGCCCTTACAATGCGTGCATGCTAGCTGCCTGCAAGGTCAAACCGGGCACAACACAAACAACAAAGGGAAGGAAACTGGAAACTCACCCCGAATGTTTCTTCCGCGCGCGAACTTCCAGTTGGTGCGCTTTGCGGACCTGGCCAAGTGAGCGCAAGAGATCGGCATAATTGGACACGACAATCTCGTAATCCTTTAAGGGTTTATCCTTCACCTGCTCCCAGATTTTGAGTGAAGCCTGATAAAGCTCTCCTGCTTTGGCGTAATCGCCGCGCGAATGATAGACCACCGCCAGATTGCATTTTGACTGCGCAATGTCGGGAAGCGGAGGCGGATCCAAATTCTCACGAATGGCCAGTGCGCGAAGATGTATTTTTTCTGCCTCAGTGAAACGGCGTTCATTCGTGTAAAACACGGCGAGGTTATTCAGGACCGACGCCACATCGGCATGGTCCGGGCCGAGTTGTTTCTCGTAAATCTGCAATGCGCGCAGGTAGCATGGTTCAGCCGCCTTTTGGCGTCCCGACTTGCGCAAGATCAGGGCCACATTGTTTAACATGGTGCCGAGATCCGAATAATGAATATCCTCGACTTCGGTACCGGCGGCGATCGCTTTCTGATAGAAATTAATGGCCTCTTCGGACTGGCCCAAACTATCGCATAAAAACGCGAGCCGCCGCGCGGAGCGATAGATGGCACGCTGGTCTGGTGGGTTTATCTTTTCCAGAATTGCATGGGCCTTGAGCAAATATCCTTTAGCTGCTGCACGATCCCCCTTTTGATCGAGAAGCTGTCCTAGCTTCTCAAAGCTGGTCGCCAACGGGAGATCGGTGCCGCGGAAGGCCCGCTTGGCAATTTCAAGCGCTGTTTCGGCGACGCGAATTGCCTCGGGCAACCGGTTTGTAGCGCGCAGCGTATCTAGTTTGTCGTTGAGGATGGTCCAAAGCTTTTCTTCACCTTTCATTACTCATCACCAACCCTCACTTATTTGGGTAACGAGTCGGGTTGCGAGGTCCTCGGTAGCAAGAGGCAAGGCCTGACGCTCATCGCTAGTCACGTCACTGCTTACAAAGAAGGTGGTCTGTCCGATTGCATTGTTAGGCGGTACGAGTTGTTTTCCGTCCCGTCCAGTCAGCGAGTAATTTACCACCAGTGCGAGGCTAAATTCGGTCGTAGCGAGGACATTGCCACGCACCGAGCGCGCCGGTGCCCGGGTGATGCGGGATATTTCACCCGAGAGCGTAGCGTCTGCTTTGTCCTCATTGGTAATCTGGAACGTCCCGTCTTGTTGTAACTGCTTGATAATCGTATCAGTAACCAAAACTTCGATCCGAGGAACAAGGGTGCGATTCTTAAAAGTCGGTACTGCGATGGTGTGAACATCGTGCAGATAATATGGCTTTACCGGGCCGATGTGATAGCCGAGGCATCCACCCAAGGCAAAGCACAAAAGGGTGGCAAATAAGGCTTTCAAGGCGCCGGTGAGGCAGACGCTTCAGGAGAAGCCGATGGTTCGGAATTCGGCAATGTCCCGGAGCTTGTGCTTGTGGCCGGCGGAGCGAGTAGAGGATCAGGCGCGGTGGTATTATCGGGCGCAAGCGAAGCTGGTGGCGGCAGCGAATTGTCGCTTTCGGACGCGGGCAGTGGTGCCTCGTTGTTTGCGGGACCTGGTTTCGCCGACCCGCTTTCCGCAGTTCGCGCGCCGTGCGTGTCACTCTTTTTCTTGCTGACCTGTCCCACAGGAAGCGCCGGCTGAAGCGCCGCATCTCCAAATTTTGCGCGTAGCTGATCGATTCGTTTCTTCGCCTCGTTGCTTTCCTGAGAACCTGGCTGCTGCCGAATCACTTCGTTATAGTAGATAACCGCGGCGCGATAATATTTTTGTTTGTCATAAAATTTCGCGACCTTGTATGAGTTGCCTGTTTGCTTGTGCTCGAGAATTTCGAGGTTAGCGCGCGCCTGTGCTGCTTTCTCACTCTTAGGATAGTGGAAGAGGAAATCTTCAAACGCAGTCTTAGCGTTCGCCGACGCGGCAGCGTCGTTTGTGCCTTTTTGCGCTGCGTTAAACCAAATGTAGCCGATTTGGTATTGCGCATCGACGGCTACAGGTTCGTTGGGAAACTTGTCCACCACGGCCTGGTACGCTTGAATGGCTGCATCATTGGCGCCTTGTTTTTCGCGCGCACGACCAATATCAAACTGCGCCCGGGCGGTGTATTTTCCGTACGGCGCGGTTCGGACCACGTTAGCGAAAACAGTCACGGCACGATCCAATGCCGAGGCAATCGGAAGTCCAAGGAACTTCAACTTCTTTCCGTTAAGATAAATTTCGCCGATTCGGAATTGCGCCTCGATTGCTTCCTCGAAATGCGGACTGCCGGGATATTTTTCTACTAACTGGGAAAATGAAGTCGCCGCCACCAAGTAATTGTGCTCTTGTTCCTGCAGGTGGGCGGCACGATAAAGCGCTTCCGGAGCCACCTTGTCTCTGGGATGGCGTTTGACGAGACTCTTGTAGGCTCTGATCGCGCGTTTGTAATTGTCTTCTTTTTCGGCAGCTTGGCCAATCTGGAACAGATCCACAGCATCGCCGCTCAGTTCTTCGTCCAGGCCGTCCGGGCCGACGTACTCCGGTTTTTTGCCCGGCTTAAAGACGACAGAGGCCGTGCTGGATTCGGGCAAAAGAAATGCGGCAACCGCGAAAACTAGAAGCACACGAATAGCAATTTGCATGGGTGGTGCAGGGTAGTTGACTTATGCGCTCAGTCAAGTTCCGGAGGCCACCAGCGCACCCTTGGAATTGTGCGCCACATTTCCCGAAGTGAACCCTTTTCCCGGAAGGGAAGACTGGCTAAGGTTGCAATCTCGTTTTGAATCTGACCGATCAGCAGAAGATACGCATCGGCTCGTGCGCGTGGAGCTTTGAAGACTGGCGTGACGTTTTCTATCCTGCTGATTTGCCAGAAGCTCACTGGCTGGAATTCTATGCCAACTATTTCACAGCGGTTGAAGTGGATTCGACTTTTCATGCTGTTCCGCCGGAAAATAGCGTTCGGCGTTGGATCCAGATGACCGCCACTGACTTCCGTTTCACCTGTAAGCTTCCCCGTCAGATCACGCATACATCCCGCCTGCACGATTGCACCGCCGAGCTAAAGTCGTTTCTCCGCGCCATCGAACCGCTGGGAGCAAAACTGGGCGTAATCCTGATCCAGTTGCCGCCTTCCTTCGCGCCAAAAGAGGGCAAGCTAGCGCTGCGCACTTTTCTCGGGCAACTATCAAGGGATTTCCGCTTTGCCGTTGAATTTCGTCACGCGGGGTGGCATCGGCCACAGTTCATCCGGCTTCTGGAAAAGCATCGAATTTGTTGGGTGTGGGCGGACACCACTCCACTTAACGAGCGGAACCTTGCACCTTTCGAATTCCTGCCGCGCACCGCTGATTTTCTGTATCTGCGGCTGCTTGGCGATTATACAACCAAATACGATGTCGATGGTGGACATGTTCATCGTTACAAGAGATTGCTATGGAAACGCGAAGCTGCGCTTGAGAGCTGGTCGCTTAAGATTGAGCGGCATCTTTCCGAAGTGCGCAATGTCTGGGCATTCGTTAGCAATCACTTTGAAGGATTCGCGCCTGAAACATGCCAGCGCCTGGCCCAACGTTTGGATCTTCAGGTAGTCCTGCCTTCGGAAACAGAACAAGCCAACTCAATACAAAGACGGTCGCAGCTCGATCTTCAGTTATAGAGATCGCCCCGCACAGATAGAGCGCGCAACGCGTTGATGGTTTTCAAAAATGCAGATCTGGCGAGTCTCAAAATCGGCCAGCTTTTGCGCAAGTCTTGGATAATCTTCAGCCAACTGCGCATGCGAGTGAGCGTCGGAGGCAATGGTAAAAGGAATCCCCTTCTCTATTGCCAGTTCGATGATCCGGTCGCCTGGATAAAGTTCGTTCACCGGCTTGCGCCATCCAGCAGTCGAAAGCTCGATTGCCAGATTCCGCGCACGAATAAAATCCAGCGTTTCGTTCACGATCGCTCCGATTTCCCCGCCAGGCCGATGACCATGAATCTTGATCAGATCGAGATGAGCAAGGCAGTCGACTAATCCTGTCGCCGCCATTTCGCGAACCCGGCGAAAATAATCGGCGTAAATTGCGTCGACCTCGCGGCCTTCGAATTGCGCCGCACCATCTGGCACACTGTCGAACATCTGATCGGGTCGATCAAGAAAGTGCACGGACCCGAGCACAAAATCGAGTTTGTCCCAATGCTTCTCAATCCATTCTCGGCCGGCCGCCGAGTGAATGGGATCGTTATCGAGCTCAATACCAGCGCGAATTTTCAGATCGGGATTTCTCTCGCGCAAATGATCGATTTCATCGAAGTCGATTCCGGCGTGATAACGATCGTGATCGGTAAAAGCGATGTCGCTTAAACCAATCTTGCGCGCAGAATCCGCCCAGGGCTGAAGCAATGCCGGCGTGTAGCGCTGCACCCGATGTCCCTGCGGATGAGTGTGGTAGTCGGAGAAGAGTTGATAGTTTTTAGTTGAGAGTTGATTGACCGCCACGTTCGACTCTATCAACTATCAGCTATCGACTATCAACCCCGAAGGCGTTCGGGGTCAACTTTGTCACGGCACAGCCAGAAATTTTTGCCGGACACGCAATTCCGGGTACTGAGGGAAAAAGACTTCGGCGATAAAAACCCTGTTCGGTGTGAGGTCGCGCGTCGCGATTGATTCGTTGTACTCGATCCGCTCCTGCGGGTTAATCAAAATCGTGGCCGGTTTGTCCCCTATAGCATGATTGTCGGACCACTTTGTGAGGATATTCCCTTCGGAGTTCATCAGATAAATCTCAATTCGTTGATTCGTCGGAAAATCGAG
>JBKPLD010000166.1:0-4690 GCA_046731415.1 Verrucomicrobiota bacterium | reverse complement strand
CAACCATTGCGCAAACGACTCTCGGAGACGTTTTCACTTTGCAAGATCGACCTGATCCGAGAGGTTGGTGCGCGCGACACGACGCGAAAATTTCTTCTTCGTTTAGTCGATGGAAATTTGATCGAATCGGTCCTGATTCAGGCGTCGCTGGCCCTTTATGGTGGGAGATCGGATCGTCGGACAATCTGTGTCTCGACCCAGGTGGGTTGCGCGTACGGTTGCAAATTCTGCGCGAGCGGATTGGAAGGTTTCTCGCGCAATCTGAACGCGAATGAAATTGTCGACCAGCTCATGGCAGTTGAACGCGCGAGCGGTGAAAAGATCGACAACGTTGTGTTCATGGGAATGGGCGAGCCGCTCGCCAACCTCGAGAACGTGCTGCGGGCGATTCGGATAATTAACGCCGAGTGGGGACTCGGCATCGGCGCGCGTCACATCACGGTTTCAACCAGCGGGTTGGCGCCGCAAATTCGCAAACTGGCGCAGGAACCTCTGCAATTTCGGCTGGCTGTTTCTCTGCACGGTGCCACTGACGAAGTTCGTAATCGCATCATGCCGATCAATCGCCGTTACAATATCGAGACGCTGCTTTCGGCTTGCGACTACTACAAAGCTCATAAGAAGCAGCGCCTCACGTTTGAATACATCTTGATCGCAGATGTGAACGATTCGGACGAGCAGGCGCGGCTGCTTTCCGATCATGCACAACGGCTCTCGGCAAAAGTAAATTTAATTCCTTACAATAGCGTGTCCGGTTTGCCTTGGGCGCGACCGTCGAAAGACCGTCAGGAAAAATTTCTCTTGATCTTACGAGCGGAAGGAATTCCGGCTACGTTGCGTCGCGAGAAAGGGCATGACATCGAGGCAGCCTGTGGACAGTTGCGATTGCAAACAGAGCGCGAACTCTGTAGCGGCGCTCTACGAGCGCCGTTTTAAGTTGTCCGGCGGTCATAGACCGCGACTACAGCTTTAAAAAGTTTTGCGCGCAGCGACAAGCTCGCGTTTAGTCCTTTATCATGGCCGGCTACGAGGGTGAGCCCGAACACGTCTGGGACGAGTATGAATGGGAGCGTTTCCTGCAGCAACAGGAGAGTAAGGCGGAAAAGTACATGCGATTGCTGGAAGAATATCTAGATGATCCCCGGCGGGACGAGATCATCGCGCGCGAAATGGGTTGGACAGAATTGTTGGATGCCAGGGATTGGAGCGCGGAACTCGACGAGCTACCCGACGAAGAAATAGCCCAGGAAGATGACCGTCAAATCGACCAGATATTCGGCTCGGCAGAGACCCTTGAAGAACATGATCTGTATCGTTCTGCCTTCGCTCTGACGATCTGGATTGATCACCTTTTCGATCGAAACGCTTCCCTTCCCAATGAGCCGGCGGCGGTAAAATTGGCCACACAAGCTGCGCTGGCGAACGCCAAGCTGGCCGCTGCCTTGAGCAGCGATAGTCTAAGCGAAATCGGGATGACAATCGCCTATTTAAAGCGGGCATTGAAGGCAATCACGATCTCGATGGATGCGGCGGCGCAACTTCGAAAGATCGCCGGGCTGGTTACACGCTCACAATACGCAATCCTTCGACAGCGGCTTTTTCAAGTGCGAGACGGCATTGTCACTCTGATGGGGGAATATCGGGGCGAGTGGCGTCGCCGGTTCGGTGCCGAAGGTTTTCGGCGTTGAATGAAATAGGGCCCGCTCCCGTCCAATCATGCAAACGGAAGCGACTCTGGCTCAGGCCGATGTGTCGGAATTGGACTTGGTGGCACGTTGCCAGGGCGGTGACACCGAAGCATTCGACGAGCTGGTAACGCGCTACCGAACACGAGTATTTGGCATGATTTACAATATGGTTCACAGTGAGCAGGACGCGTGGGATCTTGCTCAGGACAGCTTCCTCAAAGCATGGAAGTCGATTAAACGTTTTCGAGGACGCTCGTCGTTTTACACTTGGATTTATCGGATCGTCATGAATGTGACGATCGATTGGCTCCGCAAAAAACAAGTTAAAGGCGGAGGCGGCGAGTTCGACGATTCGATCCAGTTAAAAGAAGTTGAGCCCGCATCCAGGACCGTGCCGAAATCAGAAGCGTTGCCGCACGAGATGATGGAGCGAAACGAGATTCGCTCCCGGATCGACAGGGCGATTGCTCAGCTCTCGCCTGAGCAGCGGGCGGTCATTTTAATGAAAGAAATAGACGGCATGCAATATCATGAGATCGCAGAAGCACTGGGTTGCTCGATAGGCACGGTGATGTCGCGCCTGTTTTATGCGCGCAAGAAATTGCAAAATTTATTGAGAGACGTTTATGAAAACATTTGAAGAAAAGTGGACGGCATGGCTGGATGGACAGCTCAGCGGGCGAGAACTATCGGAATTTGAGGCGTCATTGCCAGACAAAGCGGCCGCCGAAGCTGAAAAGGCCGATGCAAGAAAACTTGGCGCTCTTTTAAAGAGCGAGTTGGGTGTGTCAGCGCTCGCAAACGAAGAATTTTTCAGCCATCAACTTCGCGAAAGGATCCATGAAAGTAACGCGCCATCTGGGAAAAGGAGAGCCAAAGGCTCGGCATGGTGGACAATTCCCCGGTTGTTGTGGACGGGAACTGCGTCGCTCGCCGTCTTTTTGATTTTTACAGTTTTCGTCATGCGCGACAAGAATCCCGCGGAAGAATCGCAATACCTCACCCAGATTCTAAATGCGCGTGTCGATCCGGTCGTCAGCCCGAATGCAACCGTCTCAATGTTCGAGGTAAAACAGGATCGGGTAACGGTCTTGTGGACGGAGGGACTGCAAAGTCTCCCTGCGGACTACGCCGCCAAGTAATCGCTCATGGGTCGCTCGCTGCTGTTTTTAATTCCTTTTGTCACGCCAATCGCGTTTGCGACATCTGCGTTGCACGGTGCGGAAACGGTGTGGAGCGGACTTGTTATTGCGGAGAATGTTTCAAAGCCGCAACCCGTTCCGTCGGAACTCACGCGGATCGAGGGATCGCTAAAAAAATTCTTTGGATACAACCAATTTCAAGTAATTGGTCAGTCACAAAAGACTCTCAAGACCGGACAGGAAGACTGGCTCGCAACCAGCAAATTTTTTGGACTGCGTGTCGACGCACAAGGTGAAAGCGCGGCCGGTTATGTTTTGAACTTGAAGCTTTACAAAGAGAAAGAACTCCTGCTTGAGACGGATACCAAGCTGAGCCGACGCAGTCCTCTGGTCATCAAAGGTCCTCAGGTTGGCAGCGGACAACTATTGTTGGTGCTGGTGGTGGAGTGAGTTTCACTTTGCACGAAAAGCGACGGAGCGCCCCGGCAATTCAATACGCAAACGAATAACCGCCCGAAACTGCGACCACGTCTTGGGGTGCGGTGCTGCTGCACCGCGTTCGCGTGATTTCCCAAAAATGTTCGCGGTCAGCTCGGCTATCTGCAGATGAAAACCTTCCGGCATGTTGTTTAATCCCGAGATGCGCATCTTGCTTCTTTTTCTAGCGGCTGAATTTGTTATCATGTCCTCGGCACTCGCTTCAGAAAAACCATTTAGTTTCAACGATACGCCCGGAAAGCTTCCGAAAGAAATAGTGCCGACGGACTACTCCATTCGGGTTATCCCGGATATCGACAAGTTGACATTTGCAGGGACAGAGAGGGTGAAGCTCAATGTTCGTAGCCGGGTTCGCCAATTGGTATTGAATGCGCTCGAACTCAAGATCGAGGCGGCATCCATTGACGGCAAAGAATTGCCGGCCTCCGCAATCAAGACCGACAGCGAAAAGGAATTGCTCACGATCGCGTTACCGTCAGAGCTTTCGACCGGCGAGCACACGCTTGCCCTTCGTTTCACCGGCAAAATAAATGAGCAAGGACAGGGCCTTTTCTACATGCGGTATCAGGAGCAAGGCAGTGGTGCTCGGAAGATCATGCTGGGAAGCCAGTTTGAGGCGACCGACGCGCGCCGTTTTTTTCCTTGCTGGGACGAGCCAGTCTTTCGCGCGCACTTCCAATTAACCGCGGTCGTGCCGGAGGAGTGGCTCGCTGTCTCGAACATGCCGATCGAGAGTGAGAAGAAAGTCTCGGGCGGCAAAGAGGTCCGCTTCGCTGCGACTCCGCCGATGTCGAGCTATCTGAACGTCCTTGTTGCAGGGGAACTCGATTTCATTGAATCACGAAGCGGCCCTACCCACCTCCGAGTGATCGCGACGAGAGGCAAGGCGGAAATGGGGCGCTATGCGCTCGAAGCAAGTGCGCAGATACTGCAATACTACAACGACTATTTCGGCGTAGCTTACCCGTTGCCGAAACTGGATCAGATCGCGATACCCGGTGGTTTTGGCGGAGCGATGGAAAACTGGGGCGGCATCACCTACTACGAATCGAAGCTTCTGTTTGATCCGAAAAGTTCGTCTGCCGAAACAAAGCAAGATATCTACGAGGTTCTCGCGCACGAGATGGCGCACCAATGGTTTGGCGATCTGGTAACGATGGCCTGGTGGGACAACTTGTGGCTCAATGAAGGGTTTGCTTCGTGGATGGGCTCCAAATGCACGGCGCACTTTAATCCACAATGGGAAGTCTGGTTACGCCGGGAATTTCCGCGAGACCCAAGCCGCCGTGTCGGAATTGCCAAGGAAGCGGCAATGGAAGGCGATGCGCGGTCGACGACGCATCCAATTCAGCAACCGGTCGC
>JBKPLD010000165.1:0-33110 GCA_046731415.1 Verrucomicrobiota bacterium | reverse complement strand
CATCATGCGCGGGGCGATGCTGTAACCCCGAAAGCTTTCGGGGCCATCCCCATGTAGCCGCGGGCCCTGCTCGCGGTCTTCCTGGTGGCAAGCTCTGGGATTGCCGAGGTCGACGCCCTCGGCTACAACTGAAGAGACTTATGCTGTCTATCCAAAAAATCTTCGGTCACGAAGGAAAGTTCTACGATCTCCTGGAAAAGAGCGCTGAAGAAGCAGACGCAAGCGTGCATCATTTGATCGCCCTTCTGGAACGGCTCGAACAACATGAATCACCGGAGAGCCTGGAGGAATTCATTCTCACCAGGCGCAAGGACAAAGAAATTACCCAGGAACTCACTGAGCAGCTTTGCAAAACATTCATCACCCCGCTGGAACGTGAAGACATTCAGGCGCTGGCCGGCGCCTTGTACAAGATACCGAAGACCGTGGAGAAAATTGGTGAGCGCGTTTTGATTTGTCCCGAGGACTTGCATGGCCGCGATTTCCGCAAGCAGGTCGAACTACTCGATCAAGCGGCGGAAACCGTCATGGCGATGGTAAAACAATTGCGCAAGGGCACCGATGCGGCGACCGCGCGTGAGATGAACGCAAAACTCCAGTCGATCGAGGGTGAGGCAGACAAACTCGAGCTCGATCTGTTGCGCGATCTTTACCAGGGCGATTACAAAACGAAACAGGTGATTTTTCTGCGTGATTTGTTCGGACTGATTGAAAAGGTGATCGACCGTTGCCGGGACGCAGGAAACATCATCCTCGAAGTGGCGCTCAAGTATTCGTAGCCTGCTGATCGCTGCGGCTATGTTTACATTCCTCATCGTCGTAGTCGCAGCGATCGTCTTCGAATACAGCAACGGGTTTCACGACGCCGCCAATGCAATTGCAACGGTAATTTCGACCAAAGTTCTTACGCCGCGCCAGGCCATAGCGATGGCGGCATTTTTTAATCTCACGGGCGCACTCCTCGGGGGCGCAGTAGCAACGACAATCGGCAAAGGCCTCGTGGACACCAACGTCGTTACAATGCCCACGGTGCTTGCTGCGGTCGTCGCCGCGTTTGTGTGGAACATCACCACCTGGTGGTTCGGCCTGCCTTCCAGCTCCAGTCACGCTCTTATCGGAGGACTTTGTGGCGCTGCGCTTGCCACCGCGCGCGGCAATTGGTCCGTGATCAAGTGGAACGTCGGCATTTGGCCGAAAGTGGTTGTCCCCATGATCACGTCGCCGCTGGCTGGATTTGTCTTCGGTGGGCTGTTGATGTTTTTGCTTTTTGCCGCGCTTCATCGCTTCACGCCGCATTTTGTGAACACGCTGTTCGGCAAGCTGCAAATTTTCAGCGCAGCGTGGATGGCCCATAGCCATGGCTCTAACGACGCACAGAAAACAATGGGCATCATTGCGCTTGCGCTCTTCACTGGCACCAAGGCCGGTAGCTTCGATCACTTGCCAGGCGCGTTAGCTTTTCTAAGGACGCCGACTTTCGTCCTCCCCACATGGGTCGTCGTTCTTTGCGCGCTAACGATGGCCGTCGGAACAGCCGCTGGCGGCTGGCGCATCATTCGGACGCTCGGCCATCGCATGGTGAAATTGCAACCGGTAAACGGATTCGCCGCCGAAACTACAGCCGCGCTGATTATCCAGGTCGCCAGTTACTATGGAATTCCTCTCTCAACCACACACGTAATCACAGCATCAATCATGGGCGTAGGCGCAGTGAAACGTTTTAGCGGCGTGCGATGGACCGTCGTCGAGCGAATCATCTGGGCCTGGATTTTCACTCTGCCAGCAAGCGGGCTGATTGGTTATGTGCTTGAACGCGTTGCGACGGCGACGTTGTGATTTCGCTGTTGGGAATGAAGTCGGCGCGCACGGCGTGACGCGCCCTACCAAAGGAAATCAGCGTAAACGCGCATGGGTAGGGCGGGCAGTCCTCTGCACGCCGTCGCTGCTTACAGTTTATCCAAACCTTCAATCACTTTTTCCATCCCGCTGACCACAAGCGTGAAGCGATCGTAGTCGAGCTTGTCGGGTGTGTCGTTAGCTGAATGATAGTACGGATAACGAAACGGCGCGGTGTCGGTGACCATGATACCAGGGTAACCTTGCTTCCAGAATGACCATTGATCCGACCAGCTCACGCCGGGAACGAACGAGGGAAGCGCGGCGCCTTCGGAAGGGATCTTTGCATGTTTGCGAAAGAGCGCGATGACGCGACGAAGCAATGGCCTTGAGCGAACGTTGGCGACGAATCCGATAAAATTTCCAACCTCGGGATAAAAAGCGCCCAATAACCGCGACGGATAGACCTGCGAATTCGGCGCATCGGAAAAATAACCGATCGTTTCAAGGCTAATCATGGCATCGATCCGATCGCCACGCTCTTTGCATCTTCGGGCGTAAATAAGGCTCCCCATGTCGCCGGACAAGAAATAAGGCGGCTCCTCATTCACGAAGCCAACGAAGCGCAGGCTATGTTTTGTAGTTTTCCCGGCAAACCGTCGTGCCAGCGCCAGCGTCGCGGCGACGCCGCTGCCGTTATCATTGGCACCCGGCGAGCCAAACACCGAATCGTAATGTCCGCCGATCACGATGATCCCCGAATGAGCACCCCGAACTTCTGCCTCGATGTTATGACAGGCCTGGCCTCGCATTTCGTAACTGTCACGCCGCGGATGAAGACCGGCGCGTGAAAAAGAATCCTCGATGAAATCGGTAGCGGCGTTGAGTTGCGCGTAGTGCCACATGTTGCGTTCACCAATTTCTCCCGCGAGCTTTTGCACGCTGGCGCGAAGTTCGTCGCGCAGGGCAACTTCATCAGGCGACAGTTCAGCTGTCTTCGAAATATTCTTGCCGGGCATCTTGATTCCGAACCACCAGAGTAACGCCAGAACAGCACCGACGGCGATAAGAACGCGCAAGGCGCTGACGAAAATCTTTGAGAGAGCAGCTGAGCGCATGAGCATTAATGCGGTAGGGCGCGACCGTCACTCGACCCTGAGCTCGTGGCCGAAGGGCCGGGCGCGCCGATGCGGTGGACGGCTCGGCGATCCGTCACTACCAATTGGATCTCGCAAATATCACGCGATCTTCTTTCGAAATCGCAAAGCGCAGAGAGCAAAGAGCAAGTTCGACATCAAGATGAGGACGATGAGGTTCGGCCAGTATTCAAAGAAGTTTGCTCCCCGCAAAATGATCGCGCGCATGAGTGCGATAAAATAAGTCGTGGGAAAGAGGGTGCCGAGAGCGTAAAAAACCCATGGCATGGTCTCACGCGGAAAAATGAAGCCGGAAAAGAAAACGCTCGGCAACAGAAACACCATCGACATTTGCAGGGCTTGCATTTGGTTTTCGGCATACGTCCCAACAAGCAAACCCAGACTCAGCAAGGCAAAGACATACACCAGCGTTGAAAACAACATCCCCACGATATTGCCTTCGATAGGGACGAAAAATACAAATCGCATGATGAGGAAAAGGACGATCGCCATCGCCATTCCGATGCACAAGTACGGGACGAGCTTGCCGAGCATCAGTCCGGCGCGACTCAACGGACTGACGAGTAATTGCTCCAGCGTGCCGCGTTCTCGTTCGCGGACAAGGGCCATGGCAGTTGCGACTGTCGTGCCGATCTGCAAGACGACGCCGATCACGCCCGGCACATAAAAGTTCGGGGCACGCATTGCCGGGTTATAAAGCATCTGCGGCCGAATATCGATCGGCGCACCTTGCCGGCCGGTCTCGCGCAGGAGCGATTCCACCGATTGAGTCAATGCCACGCCGAGGCCCGTGTTGAGAGCCTGCAAAGCTGTCGTCGAATTGGATCCGTCGACGAGCAATTGCACCTGAGCAGAGTGACCTGCATTGAGATCGCGAGTAAAATTTGGCGGAATATCCAACGCAGCGTACGCCTTGCCTTTGCGCATTTCGCTTTTCAGTTGCTCCAGGCTTTGCACTTCACCGACCACGCGAAACGTCTCGGTGTTCACAAACCGATCGATTAATTGACGGCTCTCCACCGTGCGATCTTCGTTCAGAATGAGCATCGCCATGTGTTTCACGTCGTTGTCGAGGGCATAACCAAACGCGACCATCTCGATCAGCGGCGGAAAAAACATGAAGAACAACGTCATCGGGTCGCGCCAGACGACGATGAATTCCTTGAACAAAATTGCGCCCAGCCCGCGAAAAGGTTTGCGTTTCATGTTTCTTGCAAGAAGCAGCACTCTCCGATCGTCTGAGGAGCACAGGCTGCTAGCCTGTAGTCGTCGGCAGCTTGCCGACGACTCCCCGTGCGCTGCAAGAATCCCTGGCACTGGACGCTCGATAAGCTTTTCGGCAGGCTGCCCAAAAGGACAGGCTGGCAGCCTGTGCTCCCCAGAATGCTGCACGCTCGACGTGCTAAATTTATTTCGTTCGGCATATGAATAGCATGATCACGCGGCCTTTTGTTTTTCCGCAGCGTGCTTGGCGGAAAGTTCCACAAACACGTCTTCAAGCGAAGGCCCCATTTCTTGAATCTCGGAATGACTCACGCCGACTTTGCGCAATTGTTCGTCGATCTGGGCGCGCTTGACACTTTCATCGACCAGCAAATGCATCGACTGACCGAACACCGTGGCAGTGCGGACGCCGCGCATTTCATGCATGGCGCGCAACGCCGTGGTCACATGATCGCACGTCACGTCGAGCCGCCGTGTGCCGGGCGGATTTACTTCCGGAAGTTTCTTCAACTCGTCCGGCTCACCGCAAACAATCAACTTCGACATGTAAATGTAACCCACGTGATCGCAGCGCTCCGCTTCGTCCATGTAATGTGTCGTCACAAAAAGCGTCATGCCTTTGCCGGCGAATTCGAAGAGCAAATCCCAAAGTTCGCGTCGCGCGACCGGATCGATACCGGCAGTTGGCTCATCGAGAAAAAGCACGGTGGGCCTGTGCATGAGCGAGCAAGCCATCGCCAGGCGTTGACGCCAGCCGCCGGAAAGCTGCGAAGCGCGCCTGTTGAGGTACGGCTCCAGATGCGTCGTAGCGATCATTTCGTCGCGCCGCTCGTCCAATTCACGGCCGCTTAAGTCATAGAGTTTCCCTGCAAAAATGAGGTTCTCATTCACCGTTAACTCGTCGTAGAGCGAAAATTTCTGCGACATGTAGCCGATCATTTCTTTAATCGGTTCGGTATCTCGCACAACATCGTGACCGCCGATGCGGGCAGTCCCCTCGGTCGGCTCCAGAATTCCACATAACATGCGGATCACCGTTGTTTTCCCGGAGCCGTTGGGGCCCAGGAACCCGAAGATCGAACCTTTCCCGACCGAGAACGAAACATGATCCACAGCCGTAAACGTGCCGAATCGCTTCGTCAGGCCTTCAACTTCAATCATCGGCTCGCTCATGGCGTCAGCAACCACGAATGGACACGAATTCATAAGACAATTCGCTCCCACTCTAGTTTTCGGTGCTTGAAATTAAGAATCACCCCGACGCGCAAGTTCGTAATGCGCAGATAATTCAACATCAACCCACGTTCATGATCTGTGATCCGATCGATCGCCTTGGTGTCCACGACGATGGAGTTGAAGACGATAAGATCCGGGACAAACGCGCCGACTTGCTGCCCTTTGTAGAGAACGTCGAATACTGGCTGCTGCTTGAATGGAATTTGGCGCAGCCCAAGCTCAACGACCAGTGCGTTTTCGTAGGGCTTCTCAACGATACCATGGCCAAGAGTGTTGAGGACCTCGATGGCGCAGCCAATAATTTGAAAGACTTCGTCCTTGAACAGTAGTCTCTCCTCATTCGTGTCCATTCGTGTCAATTCGTGGTTGCTCATTTCACATTCGGAAAATAAACATCCGCAGCCATTCCGGCGCGCAAACGATCGTCGTCGTCGGGCAAACGAATCTTCACACCGAACACCTGTTTGATCCGGTCGGCGACGGTTTGCACGTTGCGCGGCGTAAATTCGGCCTGCCGATTTATCTGCTCCACCACGCCATCGAAATCCTTGCCCGGAAACGAATCGACGCGAACGCGAACGTGCTCGCCCAGTTTGATCAAACCCAGCCAGGACTCAGGAACATAAACTCGCACCCAGAGATGTCCTGTTAGCAGCAGTGTCGCTGCTTCACGATTCGCCGGAAGCACGTCCCCCACTTTCACACTTAATACTTCGAGGACGGAATCAGCTGGCGCGACGACTTGCATTTCCGCCAACTGCGCGTCGATATCGGCAAGTTGAGCGCGCGCTTGCGCGACACGCATTTGGGCCGCCGCGAGATTTTTTTCCTGCGTTTTCGCCGAGCTGTCGGCCCGCTCGGCGTCACTTGAAGAAACGACTTTTCGCCTAAGTAAATCCTGCTGGCGTTTTGCTTCGTCACGGAGGAACACCAATTGCGCTTGTTGCGCATCCGCGTCGTGAAGTGCCGTGTCGATTTGCGCGGTGGCAAGATCGCGACGCGCTCGCAACTCCGAGGCATCCAGTTGCAGAATCAGTTGTCCTTCTTTCAAATGATCGCCTTCCCACTTCAAAATTTTCTCGACGCGTCCGCCCGCTCGCGGGCCCACATGCGCTTCGTCTACTTCGATGGTCCCCGAAACCGCCTTCCCACGATTGCTGCAGCTGACGAGCGCAAGAAGTAACGCCAAAGCTCCCGCTGAAACGCTTCGCGAGCTCAGACGCTTTCGAGGTTGCGCGCCGCGGCGAATCCAGCCCGTCGAACGGCGAGCAGATCGATTTTCTTCAACAAAGCGCGCCTTCACGCTTTCCGCCCTTTTGCTGTGAGCGCGCCTTCGAGAATGATCTTAAGAATCCCGGAAAACCCTTCTTTCGGCATCATCTCAAGCTCTTCCATCTTCGGCGGATTCATGATCGATTGAACCAGCGCCAGCAAGATTTCGATCATCAGCCTGGCGGGAACATCCTTGCGCACCATTCCCGCCCGTTGCCCTTCGACAAAAAATTTTCCGAAGTAGCGCTGGATTAGTGCGGCCCGACGGTGTTCGACGAGTTTAAAGACTTCCGGCGCTTTCTGGCGCATGTCGCGCACAAACGGCGGCTTGATCTCATCCAATTCGCGGTGCGTACCGGCCAATAATTCACGCAAAGTCGCGGGGAAATTGTGTGCGTCCGTGCGCGTAAGTTCCTTCAGCATCGCTTCGACGCTTGCGAACTTGTCCGCCAGGACAGCCTCGAGCAGATCGAACTTACCCGGAAAATGCGCGTAGAGCGTTTTCTTGCTAACGCCCAGCTCCTCGGCCAGATCGTCCATGGTCACACTGCGGAATCCGTGGCTGAAAAAGTGAACCCGCGCAGCGTCGACGATTCGTTGCCGGTTCGGATCGCGCTTTTGGCTTCGCGGCCGCGGTATGTGTGCCCGTTTCATATCCCGAATATTCTTATCACAATATGGAAACTAATCCAGTATATTTAGTTTCCTCAGCCCGACATGAAACGCCTTCTGTATAAGCTCGAAACGCACCTGTAGTCGGGGGCGGTGAGCCCGGCCCTCCTGGTACTGCCCTATCCCCAAGCCCGCGGCGGCGTCGCCGCCAGCTACAACAAATGCCTTCGCGACTGTCTGCGAGGCCCGCTCGACGGCCGATATAGGTTTTCGACAAACCCATGCTAAAGAACTAACGATGGCCGGTTACTCAGGAACGCCGCTACCGCAGAAGCTGGGAATCAAGCCGGGCCTGACAGTCGTCACAATCAACGCGCCGACAAATTACCGACGATTGCTCGGTAGAATTCCAGACGACTTAACTTTTCCAATCGCCTGAAGCCCAATTCGAATTTTGTGCACGTTTTCATAAAAAAGCGCAGCGAATTGGAGAAGCAGTTGCCGATCTTACGTGAGAAAATTGCGGACACCGGCACCATTTGGGTTTCCTGGCCAAAGAAATCGTCGGGTGTGCCGACCGACTTAACGGAAGACGTGGTCCGCGCCGTCGCGATCCCGCTTGGATTCGTCGATATAAAGATATGCGCGATTGACGAAATCTGGTCGGGATTAAAATTGATGGTCCGAAGAGAGAACCGAAAATGAAAACGCGTTTATTTGATCACATTGATTTGCGAGTAAAAAACATGGAGGCAGCAATAAAGTTTTACGGACAATTTTTGCCGCAGCTCGGATTTGTTCGCGAACGACACGAACCATCGCCGAGTCCGGAAGTCGGCGGAGATTTCCATACTTTTTATTCTGCTGGTGTCGATAAGCCGTCCGAGTTCTTCGCATTCGACGAGGACAAGAATCATCAGCCCAACGGAACACGCATCGCATTCTGGGCCGATACGCGAGAGGAAGTCGATCGCATTGCGGAACTGGTCCGCCAGGCCGGCGGAAAAAATCTTGAGGGTCCGGAAGTCTGCGTCGAGTACACCCCGGGCTATTACGCGTTCTTCTTCGAAGACCCCGACGGGAATAAATTGGAAGTCTGTTGCCGCGAGAATCCCGTCGTTGCTGGGTAGCAAGACAACAAGACCACAAACAAGGGACACCCGACTTAGGGGTCTAATCGCTATTCGTTAGGCTATTTCAGCGGAACATCTTTCAGCTTGCGACATTAGACGAAAAAAACATTCGCGTTCAAATGCGGACATTCGCATAATCCTCGTTAGGTCCCATGCCGCGCGCGATCGAGCTGTTTCGAGAAATTGGCTTCCGCTCTTGCTTTTCCTTGTGACTGTGGCGGTGGTTGTACCACTCCTTGTGTGGCGTGTGTGGCGCGCGTCGCCGCGTACGGGTAAGGTGCTCTTTGCTCTCATCCTGCTCGGCGGAACAACATTCGTGATAGCGAGGTCAGTTTCGCCGGCTGTTAAGTACGCCGTGGGTGGATGCAGAGGCCCTGGCTTTCGATGGCTTGGTATATCTGACGAATCCTACGAGGCCTCAGGCGGAGTGTTCTACGACGTGGTCGATGGCCATCGTGAGCGCATGGGTTCGTACTATAAGAAGAATGGCCAGTGGATTCTTCAGACAGACCGACGCGATGGTGAGCTGGCCGAGCAGAAGCTAAGATTTTCGATCTTCGGGTTTGATACAGTTTTACCGCCCATTGAAGGTGACGAGTATCGCCCCACCAAACTTTAATCGGCGACCGGATCATTCCGTTCAGTAGACCGCGTTGGATGCCCGGATGGTTGGAATAGTTGATAAACCTAGCCAAACGCTACAGGTGACCGCTTGCGAGCATGTTTAATACGCAACAACTCGATCGACAATCCGATAAAGAGAAGCAGCGTGGCGAAAAACGTATTTCCGTAGAGCTGTGCACTGCGCGGAAATGCTAAGCCAAGAGAAAGCAACGCCAACGCTGGCAAGGTCCACCACAAAATGGCCAAGGCTTTTCCCGCGAGCACTCGCTGTGTTAGTGCCGCGAACGGCAGCATGAGCCACGAATAGAAGTAGCCGAATGAAAGCGGTGTGATCATCAACATCAATAAAAGGAGCGACGCGAATTCGAGTGAATCGCTCTCGGCCGTTCGCATACCACGTTCGGGCATCGCCGCGATAAACAATACGCCGAGCGCCAGCGCTACACTGATGATGATTGTGTTGACGACTGGAAACTTAAGATCCGCGACGTTTACGTAAACCGGTTCGTGCGGTGCGGAAGCGGCGTCGGCATCAACATGGCGAAGCAAGCGATTAGTCACGCCCACGAGAGATTGATTTTTCCATGTGTAGCTGCGCATCGGGCGCTGGCCCACGGTGACTTCGCTGTATTTCAACATTCCCGCACTCCACTTTTCCAGGTCTTGCCACGCTCGTCCGAATCCTCGGAGCGGTGCCGGTAAGATGAGAAGCAAGAATATCAAAGTCGCGACGAGACTAACTGCTGTCGTCCAGTAGCGTCGATAAATCAGGTAAACGATCGCAAGGACTGGAAACGCTTTGATTGCAGCAGCAACTGCAATCAGACCGCCGGCGAGGATTTCGCGTTTCGTCCGGAGCGCGACGAAAGCGCCAAGCATCAGCGCGAGCAAAATGAGGTTCGGCTGGCCAAGGTGATAACTCGACCAGATATAAACGATCACAACGAGGCTGGGAATTAGATATAGCCAGGGGCTTGTTCTACCTCGATCGCCTGCGGCGAGAATGGCACTCAGCTTCGCGGTGCAAAACCATGCTGCGGAGTTGAGGGCGACCAAAAGAAAGATCAATCCAACCTGTCCAAGCAGACTCGCGCCCGCGAGAAAAAGCGCGCAGGGCGGCGGATACATAAAATCGTATTTCCCGGCACGGAAGAAATAGATTTCATCGCCCGCCAACACATGTTTGCCGGTCGCGTACCAGAGTTCGTAATCAAAAATGGTGTGGCCACGTAAGCAGCGCAGAAAAGGAAGCGCAGAAAAGACTGTCGCCATCATGAGAAAGACCACGAGCAACGCACGCAGCCCGAGCGGGCTGTTGAACTGCCGAGTGAATCTGAACCGGCGTGCCGCAACAGCCCCGTGCGATTTCATTCACATTTGCGATACGACAACGCGCAGATTGTCATCCCGAGCCGCAGCGAGGGACCCCTCACAAGGTGATTGAGCACGCTCTGTACTAGCGGAGCGCCACGTTCGTAGGCGAGGTCCCTCACTTCGTTCGGGATGACGCGCTGCTGTATCACAGATCCAAATCGTCTTTTGAGCACGTATTCACGATTGCTTTTTCTGCACCAACGCTGCAAACGGCGGATGGGCTTTGTGCCAGTCTGTGCTCTGCTCGTAGGCATGCGCGATTTGGAAGATGCGCGCTTCATCCAGTGGTTTGCCTAACAACTGCAAACCGATCGGCAGGCGATGCCCGTCCACTTCAGCGAAACCACACGGCACACTGATTCCGCAGATTCCAGCGAGGTTGGCCGCGATAGTGAAGACATCGGCCAGATACATTTGTAATGGATCGGCAGTGCGCTCACCTAATTTGAATGCCGGCACGGGCGAGGTCGGCGAAATCAAGGCATCGACTTTCTCGAACGCTTTCGCAAAATCCTGGCGGATCAACTCGCGCACTTTTTGCGCGCGCAAATAATAGGCGTCGTAGTAACCAGAGCTCAAGACGTAGGTGCCAAGAATAATGCGTCGTTTCACTTCCGCCCCGAAACCTTCCTCGCGCGTGCGGCCATAAAGATCGAGCATGTCCCTTGGATTTTCGGTGCGATAGCCATACCGGACCCCATCAAAGCGAGCGAGGTTGGCCGAGGCTTCCGCCGTCGCCAGAATGTAATAGACCGCGACTGCGTAATCTGTATGCGGCAACGAAACGTCCACAATCTCGGCGCCTAACGAATTCGTCTCTTTCACCGCAGCATTGATCGCTGCTTTCACCTGGGGATCGATCCCTTCGATCATGTATTCCTTCGGCAAGCCCAACCTGATCCCGCGCAAATCATTTCTCAGTTTTGCGACAAAGTCCGGCACCGGCTCATTCAGGGAGGTGCTGTCCTGTGGATCATGCCCCGCGATCGCGTTCATGATGAGCGCGGCGTCGCGAACGGTTTTCGTCAACGGGCCGATTTGATCGAGTGACGAGGCAAACGCGACAAGACCGAATCGCGAGACCCTGCCATAAGTTGGTTTGAAACCGACAACACCCGACAGCGCAGCCGGTTGCCGAATTGACCCGCCCGTATCGCTCCCTAATGCACCGATCGCGGCGTTCGCAGCAACTGCGGCGGCCGAGCCGCCGCTCGAACCTCCCGGCACACGCGACAAGTCCCAGGGATTGCGCGTTAATTTCATGGCTGAATTTTCAGTGGACGAACCCATGGCAAACTCATCCAGGTTCGTTTTCCCGAATGGAATTGCACCCGCGGCGCGCAATTTCTGAATGACAGTTGCGTCGTAGATGGCGTGGTAACCCTGCAAGATCTTTGACCCGCACGTGCACGGTTGGCCCATCACATTGACGATGTCTTTGATCGCAAGAGGAACGCCGCCCAGCGGAAGATCGACATTCGCGTTCTCCGCTTCTTTGCTAGCAGTATCAATGTCTAGCGAGAGATAAGCGCCGATTTCTCCATCGACAGCTTCAATCCGTTCTCGCAGAGCGTTGATGACTTCTCGCGCAGAAACTTCCTTGCTACGCAGCAATGATTGCAGATCGGCGATGCTCAGCGCCGGCAGATCCTTCTCCGTCATTCCACAACTTTAGGGACGATAAAAAGATCGTTCGCCTTTCGTGGCGCATTACTCAGCGCTTGTTCTGCCGTAAACCAATCGCGTGGCTCGTCATCGCGGAAAACATTGAAGATTGGCAACGCGTGGGCAGCCGCTTCCACATGGCTCACGTCCGCCTGACGAAGTTTTTCAACGTACTTCAAAACATCACCCAATTGCTTTTGAAATGCATTCGCTTCCTCTTCGGACAAATTGATCCGCGCCAGTCTGGCGACGTACCCAACATCGAGATCCGCGGCCCCGGCCATGGCTGTCGTTCAGGAATGCAGGTTGCTGATCAGCCAGATGACTGCGACGGCAAGCGCCACGACAAGAAGGAGAAAAATGATTTGGCCGTCTCTTCGCTCTTTGCGAAGGGAACGAGGACGCCTGGCACTTCTGCTTTCGCGCTGGTCATCCGCTGGGACCGAGACGCGGAATCGTTTATCGGTTCGATTATCCTTTGGTCCTTGTTCGGCTCTGTTTTTTTGGACGACCGGCACCTTTGCAACAAGTCGCTCGAGTTTTTCCAGTCTCTCGCGCAATTCCGCTTCCTGTCGGGCGATTTCTTCCTGCCGGCGGCGAAGCGGCGGACTGGACTTGCGCGAACGACGAAACATCGCCATCACCGGCCCGTGCTCGCCATCCAAATGAAAATAGCGAGGGCAATAGCGCCAAAGATAATCAGCGGCAAAGTCAGTGCGACGCCTATCTGGAACCAATGAAAAAACGAACGCCCATCACCGCTCTCATACCCATCCATCCCGACGTCTGGCAGTGACGCATCGCCTTCATTGCCACCGGCTGCCTGCAACCGGCTGCGTTGCTCGTTGTAGACCGTGCGCGCTTCATCCACCGTGCTCAGGGCCCGGCTCAACTCCTTGTGTAAATCAGAGGGGTTCCAACTTTTTGGATCGATCGCTTCGATTAATTCTAAATGCTGGCCGAAACTTTCCCGGGCCGCGCGAATCTGTTCGAGCCGGCTTTGGGCATTGTATGCCTCGCGCTCGAGCACCACGAGCGAGCGAGTCAATTTATCGGCCATTTCCGTACGACCGTGCTCCAATTCGTCCTGACGACGGCTTAGTTCTTCGAGTTCGCGCTTTTGTTTTTCGATCTGCTCCTGCTGGCGCTTGAGTTGGAGCAGTTGCTCCTGCGCCTTTTGTACTTGCGAATCCAGATGCTCAGGAGAATTGGCCTCGTCCTCGCTTAATTCGAGCATTTGTTCAACCGGTCGAATTTTTTCTGCCATGACAAATCAGGAATCGCGATCCGAGCTCGCGGTAGCGGCATATTAAATGCCTGACTTGAGAATTCCACTGTTTTCGTTAAGCACGCGCGAAAAATTTCGTCTCAACAAAGTCCGCAGTCGTCGACAGCATCGGAAGTCAGCCATCTTGGCTGACCTAGCCGTCGGGCTTCCAGCCCGACATGACTAAAGATGAGCAAAATGCTCATGGGCCGAGTGAAGCTGGCAGCTTCACTTCCGCTCATCGTCCCGGCATCATTTCCAAAAGCAAACCCTTGAAATATTCCGTTTCGGGAATTGTCGGCAGAACAGGATGATCGGGTGCCTGCTCGAAGCGGCGCAATCGTCGCGCGGAACGCCTGGCGTCGACAAGCGCATCGGCAATCGTCTGCAAAAATGCCGTGTCGCTTACATGATGCGAGCAAGAAAAAGTCGCAAGAATCCCTTCTTTCGACAACAGCTTGAACGCGCGCGTGTGCAATTCGCGATAACCGCGCAGCGCGTCGCGCAAGCCGCTCCTGGTTTTTGTAAACGACGGTGGATCGAGAATGATCAAATCATATTGTGCCCCAGCTTTTTCGGCCGCGCGCAGGAACTGAAAGACATCCTGCTCAATCCATCGCACTTTCAAAGCATTGCGCGCTGCGTTTCGTTTCGCAGCTGCGATGTTCTCGAAACTTTCCTCGACTCCGGTCACGTCCGCTGCGCCCGCGCGCGCACACGTCAGCGCAAATGCTCCCTGATTTGTGAAACAATCCAAAACGCGCCTGCCGTGTGCGAATCCGGCGACGATTGGATAGTTGCATCTCTGATCGAGATAGAAACCGGTCTTGTGCCCGCGAAGAAGATCGAGTTCGAACTTTACGTTATCTATTTCGATCTCGATTTGCGATGGCGCATCTCCGCGCAAAACTTCCGTGCGTAATTCCAACCCTTCCACCTTGCGAACCGGCGCGTCATTTCGCTCGATGATGCAAGGTAGGGCATGCGTCCCGCCCGCCGCGGCGGGCCGGAGGCTCGCGTTACTTTGGAACAGGTCGATAATGGCATCGGCAATCAAATTTTTCCGCATGTCCATCGCCAGCGTGAGCGTCTGCATCACAAAATGTTCGCCGTACCTGTCGATGATTAACCCGGGAAGGCCGTCGCTTTCGCTCCAGACAACACGGCAGAGTTTTGGGTCAACGCCTCGCCGCGCACGGTACTCAGCCGCTTGGCCGATTCTGCGTTTGAAGAAATCCAGGTCCAGTTCCTGTTTTCGACGCGAAAAACGCCGAGCCACGATTTGTGATTTGGAATTATAAATGGCACTGCCGATCAGACGATCCTTACCGTCCTTCAGAGAGATGACATCGCCGTCCGCCGGTTTTCCAAAGACCTTTAGCACCTCGCTGGAAAACACCCAATCGTGTCCGTGCAAAATTCGCGCCCGCGGTTTAACAACAATTCCGGCCATGAGTTCAAGGAGATGTGAGAAGTGAATAGTGAGAAGTAGTTATACTGGCAACTTCTTACGTCTCACGTCTCACCTCTCACGTCTTACGTCTCACTAGTCACTACAGCATGCCCTCAACACTTTGACGAAATCCAGGTCGTCCCATAGTTTCCGACGCTTCTTTGAACATGGTGCAATCTCACGAGCAGCGTTCCATTTCCGTCGTCACGGCGGTTTATAACGGCGAGGCTTCTGTCGGTGAGTTGTGCCGGCGTCTGGCGGAAGTGTTGCCGCGTATCTCGGCGCAACACGAGATTATCCTCGTTAATGATGGCAGCCGGGATCGAAGTTGGGAGATGATCTCGGAATTATGTTCGCGATCGCCAACGCTGAGGGGTCTGAATTTGATGCGTAACTACGGTCAGCATAATGCGCTGCTTTGTGGCATCCGCGCGGCGAAATATGAGCTGATCATAACCATGGACGATGATCTGCAACATCCGCCCGAAGAAATTCCGCGACTGCTGGCTCGATTGGAAGAAGGATTCGATGTGATTTACGGCGCACCGAAAGCGGAGCAGAACGGGCCTATGCGCGCTCTTGCATCGCGTATCACGCGCCTTGCGCTGAGCGCAGCGGTAGGAAGAGATGTGGCGAAAAACGTGAGCGCGTTTCGCGTCTTTCCCACACATTTGCGCGAGGCATTCGCAGCCTATCAGTCTCCTTTTGTTTCCATCGACGTGCTGCTTACGTGGGCAACGACGCGCTTCGGCGCCACGACCGTTGCTTTCCAACCGCGCCATTCAGGCTCTTCAAATTACACATTCACAAAACTCGTTCGCCACGCGCTCGACATGACGACTGGTTTCAGCACGGCACCGCTGCAGTTTGCCAGTCTGATTGGTTTTACATGCACGCTATTTGGACTTGGCGTCTTCATTTACGTTTTTGTCCGCTACTGCCTTGAGGGAAGCGTGCCCGGCTTTCCGTTTCTGGCGTCGATCATTGCAATCTTCTCAGGTGCTCAGCTTTTCGCCCTGGGAGTCATAGGCGAATATCTGGCGCGGATGCATTTCCGCTCAATGAAACGGCCAGCGTACGTCGTTCGCACGACGATCTAGCCTGGTTCGCATGGCTGCGATCGCCTTTGCAAATCTGACACTGGATGATGTGGATCGGGTGCAGGATTTTGCTTCCCTGCCTTTATACGCCAGTCTGGGCTACTCTCGCAGCGAGATTGAATCACGCTGGAAGGATGAAATAAGGGAACTGTTATCAAACGAGGGTGCCATCAGTTTCACTGCGGAGATTAGTGGCACAGTATCCGGTCTGGTGATTTGCGCGCCGCTGTCATGGGAGAGTCCGCTGCTTGGAAAATCGATGTGGGCAATTAGACACATCGGTGTCGCGTCCCGGCTGAGCGATGTGGGCTCTGTCGCAAACAGGTTGATTGCAGAGATGGTTCGTCAGGTGATCGAACGGGACGCAGACTTTCTTTTGTGCAGGGCGATGCCATCGGATACGGCCATCATTCACGCCCTTGAATCGAATGGTTTTTTGCTAATGGATACACAGCTCAATTTTGTGTTCGATTGCCGCGCTCGTGGATCAAATGGCAGTGAGCAGCGAGTGCCGAAGGGTTTCGCGCTTCGTCTCGCGACCACCTCCGATATCGAACCGCTTGCTGAGCTAGCGCACTCTTCCTTTGCTGGCCACTTTGGACGCTTCCACGCTGATCCGCGAATTGGCCACGCCGCCGCCACGAGGATTTACCAGGAATGGATCCGATCGTGTGCGAATGGCTGGGCTGATTGGATTGTTGTCGCGATGCATGGCGATCGTATCGCCGGATATTCCGCCTGGAAAAAACCTTCAGCCCTTGACCAGCGACATGGCATCCGGCTTGGTCATTATAGCATCGGAGCTGTGCACCCCGATTTCTTTGGACGCGGACTTTTCACCGCACTGACACACGCGGGAATGAAGCAACTCTGTTCGTCATCAGCAGATCGGATCGAAGCTCCGACGCACATCGACAATTGCCCGGTGCAACGCGGATTTCTGCGGTTAGGCTGGCGCATCGCAGGGGCGCAACATTCATTTCACAAATGGCTCAAGCCCTAGTTACTCAAATGCCCAGTGGCGTTTCGCGCATTCCAATCCGATAAGCCAAAAAGCGGCGAGGCCGTCCAGAAAACTCCACATGCAAAGTAACGCTGGATTATTGCGGTGGCTGAAAGTGCCGTTTCTGTACAACCTGTTTCAAGGTGTCGTTGGGGGGAACGCCTTGCGGCGCAGGATCATTCAAAACCATGTTCGGGCCAGACCTGGCGATAAAGTAATCGATATCGGATGCGGGCCCGCACAGGCTCTGCAAAGTCTCCCTGACGTCGAATATTTAGGGCTCGATATTAATCCAGATTACATCGCGTTTGCCAGGCGGACGTACGGCGACAAGGGAACTTTTGTAGTTGGCGACACGCGATCGCTTCGCGGCGATTCCCGATTTAGAGATGCCGATATCGTGATTGCAGTGAGCGTGCTACACCACCTCGACGACGAAGAAGCTGTGGATTGCATTCGCTTCGCGTACGACGCCCTCAAGATAGGAGGTCGATTAATCTGTCATGATGCGTGTTGGATTCCGAATCAGGGAGCCTTTTCCAAGTGCATCATGTCTCACGATCGGGGCCGGAACATCCGAACAGAGCAACAATATCGCCAGCTCGCCGCGAAGATTTTTAGGAATGTCCATGCGTGGGTCGACACCAAGCCAATGCGCATCCCGTACGTAACCATCCTTCTTGAATGTGAGAAGTGACAGTTCGTGATTTCCATATCATTAGCTTTAGGTTGAGAGGTTTTCTATTGCGCTACCGATCGCTCATTATCCGGGTCAACACAGCCAACCAGTCGAAGCAACAATGGCTTTGCAGCTGAGCGAAGAATGAAACGATGCCTCGAGTGCAAAGCTCTCTTTGAAAGCGCCGACTGGACATGTCCGAAATGCGGTTATCAGCCAGTCCTGCGCGATGGGATATATCAATTCACGGAGGAACCGCCGGACACTCATGCTGGATTCAAACCCGAATATTTCGCACGACTCGCTGAGATTGAGGAATCGAATTTCTGGTTTCGCGCGCGGAATGAGCTCATTCAGTGGGCGCTCCGCAATTATTTCCCGGAGGCCGAGAGTTTCCTGGAGGTTGGTTGCGGAACTGGTTTCGTGCTTGCAGGGATTCAGGAAAAGTTTCCAAAAATGCGACTGGCGGGCAGCGAAATTTTTGCGGACGGCCTTGCCGTTGCCAAAGCACGTTTGCCAAATGTGGAGTTGTATCACATGGATGCGCGACGCATCCCCTTTGAGCGAGAATTTGATGTGGTGGGAGCATTCGATGTTCTGGAACACATCATTGAGGATGGGAATGTGTTGGCAGAAATGTTCAATGCAGCTCAGCCTGGAGGAGGACTGCTGATCACTGTGCCACAACATCCTTTTCTCTGGAGCGCCAGCGATGATTATGCGATGCATCAGCGTCGTTATAACTGCAACGAATTGCGCGGAAAAGCTGAGAGCGCCGGGTTCCAAATCGAGCGAATAAGTTCTTTTAATTCGCTGTTATTGCCCCTTATGATTTGGTCGCGCCTGCAACGAAAACGCAATCACGATTTCCAACCGTGGCGCGAATTTGAAATTCGCCCCGCACTTAACAAAACTCTGGAGAGTATCTTGACGTTCGAACGAATGATTTTAAAGACAGGCGCCTCATTTCCGGCTGGAGGATCGCTTTTGTTGGTCGGTCGTAAACCTTCGAGCTCATCGTGACCCGCATTCCTTTCAATCGTCCGTTTGCGACTGGAGATGAACTCGATTACATCCGCGCCGCCATTGCGGCGCCGAAATTTTCTGGCGACGGCAGCTTCACCGCGCAATGTCACCTTCTCCTCGAAAAGTCGCTTGGTGTTCAGAACGCGCTCCTGACGACATCCTGCACCCACGCGCTGGAAATGGCTGCGCTGCTCCTGGATACTGGCCCTGAAGACGAGGTCTTGGTTCCGTCGTTCGCCTTTCCCTCTGCGGCGAATGCATTCGTGTTACGAGGCGCTAAGCCTGTCTTTGTGGATATTCGAGCGGACACTCTGAACATTGATGAAAACCAAATCGAGCAACGCATTACCCCACGCACAAAAGCAATTTTTCTTGTGCACTACGCGGGCGTTGGATGCGAAATGGACACGATTATGGCCATCGCACGCCGGCATGGCATTGCTGTAGTCGAAGATAACGCGCATGGTCTGTATGGGAAGTATCGCGGTCGATACCTCGGCACACTCGGGCAGCTTGCAACTCTGAGTTTCCATGAAACTAAGAATTTCACATGCGGAGAAGGCGGTGCGCTCCTGATCAACGATGCGCAGTTCAATCAGCGAGCCGAAATTCTTCGGGAAAAGGGAACGGACCGGAGCAGGTTTTTCCGCGGCGAAATCGACAAGTATACTTGGGTCGATATCGGGTCGAGCTACCTGCCTTCCGACCTGTTGGCGGCTTTTCTCCGTGCCCAGCTTGAACATCGCGACCAGATTCAATCGATGCGGCGTCAAATCTTTGAAAACTACGCGCGCGAGTTGGCTTCATGGGCCGAAGCCAACGGTGTTCGCCTTCCGATTGTGCCGGCCGAATGCGAACAGACTTATCACATGTTTTACCTGATCATGCCGTCCTTTGAGAGCAGACAAGCGTTGATTTCACACCTCGCAGGTTTTGGAATTCTGGCTGTGTTCCACTATCTGCCGCTGCATCTATCTCCTGTGGGTCTGCGCTTTGGCGCGCGCCAGGGCGATTGCCCTGTTACAGAAGATTTCTCGGATCGCCTCCTGCGTCTTCCGTTTTTCACTGGAATGAGCAGTGCGGAGCAGAGCCAGGTCATCGAGGCTGTGCGCGGATTTCGGTGCTAGGCGGCATGTGCCAGCCGTTAGACGCGAAACCTTAATGGACGAAATACGTCACACCCAACAACTGCCCGGGGTAAGAGAGCAAAAGCTGCAACCTGTGCGCGGCTTCGACACATACGGCTTGCTAGCCTGTCTTTCGATCTCGGCTTTCCTTGTTGTATGGATCACACTTGCCGGTGGAAGTTTCAATCTGCGTTCGGCACTTTTTCTCTTATTGCTGCCGTGGCTTCTGCTGAGAGCGGGCGGCATTATCAGCGCCGCCATACGATTCCCATCCTTCTTCGCACTCGACTTTCTGTTAGGTGTTGCCGTTGTCTCCGTCGTTATTCTAGGCTGGAAGGTCTTCGTGCCATTATCGCTCTGGGTCGCTCTGATTATTCTTCCGATCGCAATTGCAGGGATTCCAAAGCTTCTACCTCAGCGGCGTGACCCGCTTTCCAGTCTGGGGCTGCTGGCGATCGTAGTGAGTCTTGTTACAGCCACCGCCTGGTCTCAGGACCTGATTTCGCCGACGAGCGCGGTCAAAGATGGAGTTGGGTTCAAACCGTGGTCAGATTTTTTCTTCCACGCGACTATCATTGCACGCAGCTTGCAAACTCAGACATTGCTTCAGGTAGGTAACTACGAGTGGCAAGGCTTTCCCGCAATTTTCTATCATTATGCCAGCTATTCATTGGCCTTCTGCTTAGCTAAGACGGGCCATGTATCGGCATATACCGCGGCGGTAGGTTTTTGGGCACCATTCGGGTCATTTCTTACTGCCTTAGCCGCGTATGCTCTGGCCCGGGCGCTGTGGAATGGAGGGGCGGGATTGGCTGCCCTCGCGGCTACGTCCTTGATACCTGACAGCGCGTTGTTAAACATCGGTCATCCCAGTTACGGTTACTTCTGGCTTCAACACATTTCTCCGGGCGGTCTCTATGCTGTGGCGGTTGCTGGCACAGCTCTAATACTTGTTGCCTTGGGAGCACGCGAAAGACGCCGCAACTGGATGGCTTGGGGAGTGGTGCTAGGAGCGTTGGTGGTTTTTTTCAAGACCCAGGTCTTCGCGGCAGCGTTTCCCCTTTTGCTTTCCTATGCCATCCTGGCCTGGCCGATGCGCAGGTACTGGAAATGGCTCGTTCTCGGCGGCTGTATGGGGGCGGGAATAGCGCTTCTTCCGATAGCAAACCGTTTCTACGTTGGACCGAATGTGGGATTCGATTTCTCCGGTAACGATTGGTATTGGAAACTATTGGCAAACATGGCGAGAGGCACGCGCACCGAGAGCTGGTATACGATTTTTCGGGTTGAACATCCATTCCCTTCGCACTTAGCCGAAGCGATCGGGTTACTCTTGATTAACGCTTTGGGAATCTTCGCAATAATTGCCCCACTTCTCTGGCTTTTCGTGGCTTGCCGCAAAACGTGGCAAGTATCAGAGGGAATTGCGGCGGGAGCGGTAGCTGTTCTGTTATTGATGACGTTCGGGCTAAGTAGACAGGGGGCTTCGGACAATGCATACGAATTCATACACCACCCTTTCGTCTGGGCGTACTGGCTCGTCGCCGCCCTGACTGCAGGACGTCTTTTCTCCATCACGGCCAGCGCCCACCCGCAAACGTGGACCAAAGCTATGATTGTTATTATGGTAGGGCTAACACTGGTCCCAGTGTGTTATGGGTCAGGGCTACAACGCGGCAAATGGCCAGCAGGAAGTGTGCATTCTGGTCTGCACATTAACCGCGGCTTGATCGACTGCGCTGGGTACATTAGGAGCCAGCCGCCTGCCGATGCGGTGGCACAGGACTCGGATTTGGACAAGTTTCTTATCCTGGCGGGATTGAGCGAACGGCCTTCTTTCGCAGCCAGGCTTGATATATGGATGAGAGCCAGTAAAGCCTTTCGAGAGTCCCCTTACCAAGAGCAACTACGAAAGCTGCAAACTCTGCAGCATGCGGTAAACATTCCCGACTTGCAGCGAAGCGTGCGCGAGACTGGCATTCGCTGGTACTTGGTTCATCCGGAAGACCCCAATGTCTGGCCGGCCGACTTCCGTGATCACCCGATATTCGAGTCGAACGGCTACAAGGTTTACGACATGCAGCGTTGCTTCCATCTGAGGGGTTGATGGCGGACGTTCAAAAAAGAGACTGTGAATTGGGCGTTGAAAGTTGAGCGTTGAGCGTTGAGCGTTCGCCCATGCAAATTGCAACCCAATCCAAAATCGATCTTCCCGGATTTAAGAAATTGCGCAGCGGCAAGGTGCGCGAAGTATTTGATCTCGGCGAAACACTCCTGTTCGTTGTCACTGATCGCCTCTCGGCTTTTGACGTCGTCCTGCCAGACCCCATTCCACACAAAGGCGACGTCCTCAATCAAATTTCAGCGTTTTGGTTCAAGCGTTTCGACAACATCCAAAATCACCTGGTCACGGCGAACTTCGAGGAGTTCCCGAAGGAGTTGCAGCCGTTCCGCGAACAGCTCGCCGGTCGCTCGATGCTCGTAAAGAAAACGAAGCCGCTCGCAGTGGAATGCGTGGTGCGCGGTTATCTCGCTGGGTCCGGTTGGAAGGAATATCAGGAATCGCAGAGCGTCTGTGGAATCAAGCTTCCGTCCGGACTGAAACTGGCGTCGCAATTGCCGGAACCGATTTTCACGCCATCGACCAAAGCGGAGAAAGGTCACGACGAAAATATCGACATGAAACGGTGCGCTGAAATTCTTGGCGACGAAATTGCCAATCGCGTGAAGACATTGAGTCTCGAAATCTATTCACGCGGCCGCGAATATGCCGCGAAGCGGGGAATCATCGTCGCAGACACCAAGTTCGAGTTCGGCATCGTCGATGGTGAATTGCTTTTGATAGACGAATGCCTTACGCCAGACTCCTCGCGCTTCTGGCCGAAGGACGAATACGCCGTGGGGCAGAGCCCGCCGAGTTTCGATAAGCAATTCGTGCGCGATTATCTGGAGACGCTCGACTGGGACAAGACTCCGCCAGCGCCGCGACTGCCGAAGGATGTCATCGAGAAGACCTCCGCAAAATATCTCGAAGCATTTCGCCGCCTCACTGGTCAGGAGATTGCGAAAGCCTAGAACTCACCGCGATCCTCAACGACATCGTCATGTTGAGCAAGGTCGAGACATCCGGTTGCAAGACCGATGACTGCGCCGCGAGATTCTTCGACTCCGCTTCGCTTCGCTCAGAATGACCTTATGAGCCGGCCCGAAATACTATTCATCATGACCGACCAGCAACGGTTCGATACCATCGCTGCGCTCGGCAATTCGCATATTTATACGCCTAACCTCGACCGGCTGGTGCGTAGCGGAATCACCTTTTCCCGAGCGTACGCGACTTGTCCGATTTGCATTCCCGCGCGGTACACAGTCCGCACAGGATGCGAACCGTTAACCACGCGCGCCTTCAGCAATGCAAAACCAAAGCCTGCGCCGGGGCAGGCCGCCGAAATGGAGGCGCGTTGCGGACCGTATCTGGCACGCACAATGTCACGGCTGGGATACCGGACCTTTGGAGTTGGAAAGTTTCATACCTATCCCTGGAATGAAGATATCGGCTATGAAACGCTGTGGCGCAGCGAAGAGACTTACCATCCACCAGCGCGCGAAGGAGACGACTACGGTGCGTGGCTGACTCGGGAGCATCCAGCATACGATTTTTTGGAGCAACCTTTTGGGGAACGCACCGAAATGTACTATCTGCCGCAGCGTAGTCCGCTTCCGGCGGAGCTAGGCGTCGAATGGTGGATTGCGGATCGAACTATTGAAGAGATTGCGAAGTCAGATGATTCGCGGCCTTTCTTTGGCTTTGTGTCGTTTGTTGGGCCGCATCCACCGCTAGCTCCGCCAATTCCGTTCAATCGAATGTACGACCCCGATCGAATGCCGGACGTCGTCCTCGGCAACATCGAGGAAGATCATCTGGACGAGGAGATTCCCTTCATGCGATATGCCGTTTGGGCAGATGCGATCAATCCTGCGCTGGCGCGAATTGTGAAGGCTCGCTGCTACGGCGAGATCAGTTATCTGGATCATTGTGTTGGTCGAATCCTTGATGCGATCGAAGCGCGCCCGAAACCGCAAAACGTTCTCGTCTGTTTTTTTTCAGATCACGGCGATCTTTTGGGTGATCATCACGGCTGGCAAAAACAAAACTTTTTTGAGGCCGCCTGCCGTGTCCCTCTCATGTTGAGTTGGCCCGCGGTACTGGCAAAGGGAACTGTCCGGAATGAATTGATTAGCCTTGCGGACTTATTCGGAATTGCGACTGAGGCAGCTGGCGAGTGCGACGTACGAGAGGGGATGAACGTTCTGAAAATGTTGCGAGGGGAATGCGCACCACGCGAATATCTTGTTGGTATGGTCGAACCTCCCGGCTCACACGATTTCAAACTCATGGTCGTGACTGATGAGTGGAAATACATTTTCATGGCGAACGGTGGCCGGGAACAACTCTTCAACCTCAAGCAAGATCCAAAGGAACTTTCGAACCGCGTAGCATCGGCTGCCAAGATCAGAAACGAGCTGCACACTTTGGCGGTGCAAGCCTGCCGTGCGCCGGGCGCGATAGACGCACTCGATGGCGAAAAACTACGCGTATTTCCTTTCCGCGAACGCCCGCGGACGCGTATCTATCAATTCGATCGCTCCCGTGGGGTCGTTGAATTCCCCGATCACCCAGAGGACGCGTTGAAAGATTTCGATCGCGCCACGTTGAAGCGCGCCAACTAATATGGACCTACCTGAGGAAAGTCTGGGCGTCGGCCTCAAACCCGGGGACGCGCATTACCGCGCGTATGTTGGTCCTCCGGCAGATTACGATTTGATCGCGGCGATGACGTTCAATCTCCTGACCACGCTCGGTCTGCGGCAGTATCATTCACTGCTCGATGTGGGATGCGGTTCTCTTCGAATTGGTCGCTTGTTAATTCCCTACTTGAATCGCGGAAAGTATTTTGGCGTTGAGCCTAACGAATGGCTCGTGCGGGAAGGAATCAAGCGCGAGATCGGCGAGACATTGTTGCAAATTAAATCCCCTACCTTCTTTTTTTCCGGTTCGCCTGATACGATTGCTCAAGCCAACAGCTCGTTCGATTTCGCGTTGGCTCAATCAATCTTTAGTCACTGCGGACTGGATGTGATCAAGAATTGGTTGTCTGCAATTTCGCGTTCGCTCGCGCAGAATGGCGCTTTGATTGCCACATTTTTAATCGGTGAGGAAGACTCTCCGAAAGCCGGCTGGATCTATCCGGACTGTGTGAACTATCGGCCGGCGACACTGGAACACGCAGCTGCAGACGTGAATTTACGATTCGAAATTCTTGATTGGAAACATCCCAGGCAGACGTGGGCGCTTTTTGCGGCGCCGAAGTTTGATTCGAATTGGTTTAAGGACCGGCCTCTCAGCTGGAACGCAAGCTTGGAAAGGACGCTCAGGCAAAACCCGGCAGAATGGATGAGCGGTCCCCGAGCTTGAAGGTCTGTCCAGTCTGCGGCGGAGACCGGTTTGTAAATGAGTCCGTGTTATGGCCGGAATTGATCGCCCAATGGGAATTGTCAGCCGACGAAGTTGCTTACATCAATCTGCAGCAGGGATTTTGCTGCGCCAATTGCAAGAACAATTTAAGAACGATGACATTGGCTGCGGCGATCACCGGCAGCTTCGGGTTCGCCGGCACTTTCGAGGATTTCTGTCGCAACAACCCGCAAATTCGGAAACTCACAGTGATCGAAATCAATCCAGCCAAGAACCTGTCGCGCTTCCTTGAGGTGCTACCCAAACATGCGCTTCATTCGTTTCCACAACTGGACATGCAACAGATGAGTTTTCCGGATTCATCGATTGATGTCATCATGCATTCCGACACGTTGGAGCACGTTCCAGACTCGAAAGCGGCGCTCAAAGAATGCTGGCGCGTTCTGAGATCGGGCGGTCATTTGTTTTATACTGTGCCGATTGTTATCGGTCGTTTGACCCGAACGCGACACGGATTGCCTCCGAGCTATCATGGAAAGCCAGGAGTGAATCGCGATGATTGCATTGTCCAAACCGAATACGGCGCGGACTTTTGGTGCGAAATTTTTCAGGCGGGCTTCCGCGAAGTAAGCCTGACAAGTCTAATTTTCCCTGCGTCCGTTGCCGTCCATGCAATCAAACAATAGAAACAATAAGATTTTCGCCGACCCATTAAAGGTAGCAGATGTCGGTGACTGCTACTTTTATCACACTATGGAACTCCCCGGTTATGGCGTGATGACTGGCGAATGGGATTTGCGAGGCAGGGTTGATGAATACCTGGGAAAAGTTTCATTCGCTGGTCAACGCGTCTTGGAAATTGGACCCGCCAGCGGTTTTCTCACCTTCGAGATGGAGAAGCGCGGCGCCGAGCTTATCTCCGTTGAGGTGACGGCAGAACACGGTTGGGATTTTGTTCCTTATCCGCCATCAAAATTGGAAGAAATTTTCGGGCCGCGGCAAACCGTGATGCAACGTTTAAAGAATTCCTATTGGTTTAGTCATGCTGCGCACCACTCACGTGCCAAAGTGTACTACGGCGACGTTTACAACTTGCCAGCCGGCCTCGGAAAATTCGACATCGCAGTGATGGCGGCGGTGCTATTGCACTGCCGCGATCCGCTCCGGATCGTTGAACAATGCGCGAAAATGGCGAAGTCGCTCGTTATCGTTGATAAGTTCTATCCGGATTTGGAAGGCGCACCGGTCTGCCGGCTCGCGCCGACGCCGCAGAATTTCCGCTGGCACACCTGGTGGCATTTCAGCACGCAGTTTTTCACTCGATTTCTGGATGTGATGGGGCTCACAGTTTCAGACCTCTTAACGCACGAACAGTATCATCGGGGAAAAGCACACACCCTTTTTACTCTCGTCGGACGACGGGGCTGACCCGCTGCGGCGTCCAGGGCCAGGTTTTGGACTGAAAAAATTGACGTGCCCCCCGCGCGTTTGATTAAAACGACTATCGGTTTATGAACACAAATCTAAAACGCACATCCGCGACGAGGCCGTTGCGTAATGTTATCACGTTACTCCTGTTCATTGCCATCGGCTTCGCGATTGCCCCGATGCTCGCGCAGAGTCGAACATGCCCATTTTGTACCAGCCTGCATACGATCCACGAGAACTTCGACGGCGTGACGCCACCGGCGTTGCCCGCAGACTGGTTAGCGACAAATGCGCAAGGCGCGCCGCCGCTCTGGGTAACATCGAATAGCGGTGTACCCAGCCCACCTGCTGATACAGTGCCCAATGCCGCATTCGTTGACGATCCCGCTATGGTCAGCGACAAACGGTTCGACTCGCTGTTGCTCGACCTTTTCGAGGGCTTCGCCCCGCGATTGACATTTCGTCACAATTTCAATCTTGAAGCGTCGGAGGTCGATCCCAACCTGGGTTTCGATAGCGGCGTGTTGGAAATCAGCACCGACGGTGGAAACACCTTTCAAGATATTGTTGCCGCTGGCGGCAGCTTTGTCAGCGGAGGTTACAATCGCACAATCAGCGCAGATCGAGGTAGCCCGGTCGCTGGGTCGGCCGGCGTGGAGCGGCAACTCGAATGGCTACATCACGACGGTGGTAGACATACCATCGTTTCAGTCACCTCCCGCCATTAGACTGCGCTGGCGGATGGCCAGCGATACAAGTGGTTCCCGAGAGGGCTGGCGCGTCGACACAATGACCATTACATGGTGCCAAGGACCGCCTTGTACACCGCCGCCTCGCCCTACTCCGCACCCTCGCCCAACACCGCCGCGATAGGCGATCATTGTCATTCCCAGCGGAGCGAGGAAGCTCTCACAATTTCGTTGATCACACTTGGCACGATAGTGTGACGTAATCTGCGTCGGCGAGGTCCCTCACGTCGTTCCGGACGACAAGGCGTGCTAATTACTTGCCGAGTAATTCCGCCACTAGCGATTTCTCTTCTTTTAATTCTGCTACTGACGCGTCGATTTTCGCGCGACTGAAATCGTTGATCGGAAGTTCCTGCACGATTTCACATTTTCCGCCGCGCACGCGGACCGGGAATGATGAGATCAAGCCTTTCTCAACATCATAACTTCCGTCGGAACAAACCGCCACGCTGTGCCAATCGTTACCCGGCGTTTCGTTGGTGAGCGAAAAAACAGTATCAACAACCGCGTTCGCCGCGGAACCGGCGGAAGAAAGTCCTCGCGCTTTAATCACCGCGGCACCGCGTTGTTGCACGATGGCAATGAATTCTTCCTTCAGCCATTTTTCGTCTCCGATTACTTCGTTTGCAGGACGATTGTCGATTTTGGCATTGTAGAAATCCGGATATTGAGTCGAGGAGTGGTTCCCCCAGATGGTCATGTTGGTCACGGAGCCAATGCCTGCACCGGCTTTGTGTGCGAGCTGAGCGCGCGCACGGTTTTCATCCAGCCGGGTCATGGCAAACCAGCGGTCGCTTGGAATTTCCTTCGCATTGTTCATTGCTATCAGACAATTCGTATTACAAGGATTTCCTACCGCGAGCACGCGCACATCGGAAGCCGCGTTCTTTTGAATTGCCTGACCTTGGCCAATGAAAATCTTGCCATTGATCCCCAGTAAATCCTTTCGTTCCATGCCGGCCTTACGCGGGACACTTCCGACAAGCAACGCCCAATTAATATCTCGGAAGCCTTCGTTGAGGTCAGCCGTTGGCACAACCGATTCGAGCAGCGGAAAGGCGCAATCGCGCAGTTCCATCACCACGCCGTCGAGCGCGCCGAGGGCGTCCGGAATCTCAATCAAATGAAGTGTGAGCGGCTGGTCCGGCCCGAACATCTGTCCGGACGCAACACGGAACAGAAGCGCATAACCAATCTGTCCGGCGGCGCCGGTTACAGCGACTTTAATCGGAGTCTTCATAACGCAATTAGCCATAAACGTAATTTTCAGCAAAGCCGAAGCGTTCATCTGTCATGTCGAGCGAAGTCGAGACATCCGGTAAACTTACCTTTCGGTTAGGCTACGGGATCTGATTCGCTCACTATCCATTTGCTCAGCCTCCGGCCCCTCCCGTCCATGTTGCGGCCTCCCCAGCCGCTCCATTCTCGACTTCGCCGGGATGACACGAATGGAATCCACGTTAAATTCTCCTTCCCGATGTATCCGACCAAGTTGAACAATATCATCAACCTTTTTGAGACGCTCCCGGAGGATGAGCGACGCGAAACACTCGTCTCTTATGCGGACAATGCGAAAAATCAGGAGCCTCGCGAGGGCGAGAACTTTGAACTTGTCGATGTGCGGAAGGACGAGGAATGCACGGACACGGTAGGCGTTTATCTGCACGTGGATGAAAACGGCAGGGCGCACATTCGAATGACGCTTGGCCCGGAAGTGCAAACGCTTACCCGCTCCATGACGGCGATTCTTTGCAAAGGACTCGAAGGCTCGACGCCGCAGGAAATTCTAGATCTTCCGAGCGATTTCGTCAGGCGCATCGTCGGCGCGGAGCTCGTGCGCATTCGCAGTCAGACTGTCTATTACATCCTCACGCGCATCAAAAGCATCTGCAAAGTCTGGCTCGATCGGCAACGCATGGCACAGGTGGCGTAGAGCATTGGCAGCGGAAGTTCGGCTTCCGAGCGGAACTCGACCGGTAAGCTTCCAGCTTACTGTCAGACTCCGATAGATCGACAGCCTGGACGGCTCTCCGTCGAGTCAACCAAGATGGTTGACCTCCAAGCGACATCTTTCTTGCGTGACGATCGCCTGATTTCGTTTACTGTCCGCGCTGCGCAGATGCCGCGAAATAACGAGCTCAAGAAAATCCTGCTGATCGGCTCCGGTCCAATCGTGATCGGACAGGGCTGCGAATTTGATTATTCAGGCGTGCAAGCGTGCAAGGCGTTGCGCGAGGAAGGCTATGAGGTCGTGCTGGTGAATTCCAATCCAGCCACCATCATGACCGATCCAGAATTTGCCGATCGCACCTATATCGAACCGATCACTCCCGAAGTCATCGAGGCGATCATGGAACGCGAAAAACCCGACGCCATTTTGCCTACTTTGGGTGGGCAAACGGCCCTTAATGCTGCCATGGAATTGAATCGCAATGGCGCACTGTCACGACATGGGGTGAAATTGATAGGCGCAAACGCCCAGGCGATCGCAAAAGGCGAAGATCGACAGTTGTTCAAGGAAGCAATGTTGCGTATCGGCCTGGACCTGCCGCGTTCGGGGATAGCGCGTTCGCTCGCAGATATCGATCGGATCGTAGGTGAAATCGGAACGTTCCCGCTCATTATTCGTCCGGCGTTTACTCTGGGTGGGACCGGTGGCGGCATCGCTTATAACCGCGAAGAGCTGGACACAATCGTTGCGCGTGGCCTCGATCTCTCGCCCGTCCGCGAAGTCCTGGTCGAGGAATCGCTGGTTGGCTGGAAGGAATTCGAGATGGAAGTGATGCGCGACCGAATGGACAACTGCGTGGTTGTTTGTTCCATCGAGAATTTCGATCCGATGGGCGTGCATACTGGCGACTCGATCACCGTAGCGCCGGTGCAGACGCTCACAGACAAGGAATACCAGATGATGCGCGACGCCGCGTTCGCCGTCATTCGCGAGATTGGCGTCGAGACCGGCGGATCGAACATTCAGTTCGCGGTGAATCCCGACAATGGCCGGATGGTCGTGATTGAAATGAACCCACGGGTCTCGCGTTCCAGCGCGCTGGCATCAAAAGCAACGGGATTTCCCATCGCGAAAATCGCGGCCAAACTCGCCGTCGGTTACACCCTCGATGAAATCAAAAACGATATCACGCGCGAAACGCCGGCGTGTTTCGAGCCGACCATCGATTACTGCGTCGTCAAAGTGCCGCGCTTTACCTTTGAAAAATTTCCACAGGCCGACGCGACGCTTACAACGCGAATGAAAAGCGTCGGCGAAGCGATGGCTATCGGACGGACGTTCAAGGAAGCGCTGCAGAAAGCTCTACGCAGTCTGGAGATCAAACGCTTTGGTTTATGTGGCGATGGCGCAAATAAAGATGTCGATCCGGAGACGCTTCGTTTGAGACTGGCCATTCCGAACGCGGAGCGGATTTTTTATCTGGCCCAGGCGTTTCAAGACGGAATGTCGATCGACGAAGTTTTCGAACTGACGAAGATCGACAGGTGGTTTTTGAGGAACGTGCAGCAGATTGTGGAGGAGGCGAAATTTCTTCGCAGCGCAGATCCAGCCGCCGCTCGGGCCGCGTCCGGTAAGGTCGCCCGCGGCTGGAAGTCAGGCTTCCAGCCTGACTTGGCCGACGAGCAGCTTGCTCGTCGGGCAAACAATCCCCGGGATAGCAGCCTGGCAGCCGAATCATCCAAGACAGTTGACTTCCGGTTCCGCGGACTCGATCCGCAGCAGCCAATTGTGCAAAAGCGCGGGCACCTTCCGCATTGGGAGCAGTCCGGTGCAACTTACTTCGTGACATATCGGCTGGCCGATTCAATCCCGGCCGATGTTCTCGCGCAATGGAAAGACGAACGGCTTGCCTGGCTCAAATTTCACCCCCAGCCATGGGATTCGAAAACTGCGCGTGAGTACGTGCGCAGGTTTGAAGAAGAGCGAGAACACTGGCTGGATCAAGGACACGGCTCATGTTTACTCCGCGAACCACGCGCCGCTACGATTGTTGCCGAATCGCTGGATCACTTCAATCGGCAACGGTATTTGCTCGATGCCTACGTCGTGATGCCAAACCACGTCCATGTGCTTTTCAAACCGCTGGGGAAGAACTCAGTCGCTGACATTTTACATTCTTGGAAATCATTTACGGCACAGACGCTTAACCGGGAAATGAATCGCACCGGAGCAGTGTGGATGCACGAAAGCTTCGACACGATCGTGCGCGACGCCGAGCATTTGCGCGCTTGCCGAGAGTACATCGCGCAAAATCCACCAAAAGCACGACTCCGCGAAGGCACTTTCGTTTTGGCCCAACGCGACGCGCTCATTATTCCCGACGAGCAAGATGCTCGCGAGCCAGGTGAAGCTGGCAGCTTCACTTCCAATAGCCAGCCCTCCAATGGTAAACTTGGGAGAGAAAAACTTCTCCGAGCCAAGAAGCTCGGTTTTTCAGATCGACAACTGGCGGTGGCCCACGGAGTCGACGCGAGTGAGATCCGTGCGAAACGGAAGGCGTCAGGCATCCTGCCCACTTATCGTCTCGTCGACACATGCGCGGCCGAGTTTGAAGCTTACACGCCGTATTACTACTCGACTTATGGCGACGAGAACGAGCGGCGCGACGGTGCGAAACGCAAAGTAATCATCCTGGGGGGCGGACCGAACCGAATCGGCCAGGGAATCGAATTCGACTATTGCTGCGTGCATGCCGCCTTCGCCCTGCGCGAACTCGGATTTGAAACAATCATGGTTAATTCGAATCCGGAGACTGTTTCCACTGATTACGACACCAGCGACAAACTTTACTTCGAGCCGTTGACTCTCGAAGACGTGCTTAACATATGCGATCAGGAAAAACCCGAAGGTGTGTTCGTCCAGTTCGGCGGTCAAACACCGCTGAACCTGGCGAGCGGTTTGAAGGCTGCCGGCATACCAATTCTAGGCACACAGCCCGAAAGCATCGAGACCGCGGAGGATCGACAATTGTTCGCAGACATGCTGGACAAACTGGGCTTGCGACAAACCCCGAACGGATCGGCAACGAGCACTGAAGAGGCTGTCGCGATTGCAAGAAAAATCGGCTATCCGGTACTCGTTAGGCCGAGCTTCGTTCTTGGTGGGCGGGGCATGGAACTGGTGTACAACGAGCAGGATTTGCGGCGGTATGTGGCGAACGCGCTCGAGCTTGCAGATCGGAAGTCCGGATTCCAGCCGGACTCGGCCCGCGAGCATCTTGCTCGCCGTATAGAAGATCGTCAGGCTGGCAGCCCGACGGCTAAGTCAGGCAGGATGTCTAACGTCCAAACGTCCCCGCCGGTGTTGATCGATCGTTTTTTGGAAGATGCAATTGAAGTCGACGTAGATTGCATCTCGGACGGCGAAACGACCGTGATCGGTGCGATCATGGAGCACATCGAGGAGGCAGGCATCCACAGCGGCGACAGCGCATGCGTCATTCCGACATTCTCGCTCTCGCAAAAAGTAGTCGACGAAATTTCGAAGGCGACAAAAGCGATGGCGCGCGAGTTGCACGTTCGAGGTCTGATGAATGTACAATTCGCCGTGAAGGGTGACGAAGTTTACGTGCTGGAAGTGAATCCACGCGCGTCGCGCACGGTTCCATTTGTCAGCAAATCAATCGGTGTCCCGCTTGCGAAGCTCGCCGCCAAAGTGA
>JBKPLD010000164.1:0-7344 GCA_046731415.1 Verrucomicrobiota bacterium | reverse complement strand
CGCCAGCCAGTTTTCCAAACGCGCCAAGCGCAAAGCGCTACCAATGCCATCGAAAGCAGGATCCATAAGCCAAAGTTTGTCAGCCAAAACTGAAAGAACGGCGCGATTACACCGTTCCATGTCTTTTGCAAGAGGGAGCCGAACGCCGTAGCTGATCCGAAATTCGCGGAGCCGCCCAGCCGAAAGAAGGGAGCGCCGAAATCCGCTGAATCTTGCACCCAACCGGGGTGCCATTTTATCAGTGATTTTGCGCGGAACTGATCGGTGACGACCCAAACGAAAAACGTCGCGGGAATTAAAGCAGCACTAAGCAGCCCGACTGTGTGCCGCCTTATTGGCGCGTCACTGAAAATTTTGGGCCACGCTACTCGCTCAAAAAGCAACCCAACAAGCAGCACGATCGTTAGCGCAATAAAGGTATGCACGTGAAAAAGAGGCATCGATGCGTAAAGAGAAAGTTCGACCCAAAAAGGCAGAGGACCCTTGCCATTGCCGCGCGCGCTCGCCCGGGCAGCTTGATCGACATCATCGGCTCTAGGTGGACGATGACATTCGGAGTCTTTTCCTTTCGCACCGGCTTTCGCAGGCGCCTCAGTAGAAGCGGCGTTTGGCGCGGGCGGAGGAACCGGGACCATCGGAGTTTCAGCAAAGTATTTTTCCCGCCAGTGCCATAGCAACACCAGCGCGGCTGGGATCGCGTAAAGCCATCCGCGCTGAGTCACGAACATTGAAAGCGGAATACTTTTCCAGGCAATTTTGTTGCCGCCCTGATAATCCAAAAACTGCAGCGTCTTCAAAAATTGGAAGCCCGCTATTCCGCCGTTAAACAAAAAACCCGCCACACCGAACGTGCCGCCCCATCGGAAAAACGCATAGAAAGTGGCGAGCGACCCAAGCAGTCCGGTCCAAACCAGTCCGCGCATTAGATCGACGTGAACGAGGCAAAGCAAAGCATTGAACAAATCGATCCCAGCCGGGTACCTAAGCTTGCTGAAAGCGTAGATCGGATTGTCTGGCCAAAGCGGGACGCCGTTTGCGAAAGTCCGGATCAAGGTGATGTGAAGAGAAAGGTCGCCCAGATTATTCGGCGATTGAATTTTATAGTCGCTGCCGTCGATGTAGAAGAGCCAGCAAAATGATCGGAAGGCGAACAGAGCAAAAGCTGCGGCCATTAACCAAAACCAGATTTTTCCGTAACGCTTGGGAGGCTGGGAAGGCCTTGCCTCCGGCGCAGGTGGGTTATCAGGATCTGAAGTTCCCAACCAGGCAGCCACCGCAAAGGCAACGCCGCATACCAGCGCGAGAGCCGCGCTCAATACATTCACGCCGTGGCCGACCATTCCCAGAAGAAGGCCGCAAACAACTGACGAATTAACAAAAGTTAGACCTGCCGAAAGCCACTTCATCGAAATGAGCGTTATTTGGCCGGCCCCGGCGTCACTGTGGGCACAGCAGGAGGCGGCTTCCCTGTAAACTCCGGTGTTCTGCCTGGGAAAAGATCTTTGAAGATTTTGGCGCTCAGGTAGAGCTTCGACGGATCCTGATAGTTACGAACGGTAACTGTGTCGGTGTAATATTTGCCCTTCAGTTTGGATTCGACGTCTTTGATTTTGTCTTCCTGAACGAGGAGAAAATCGCCGTCGATATTTGCTGGCATGTTTCCTCCTTCGTAGTAACCGACTCGATCGAAGTCTCCCAATATCCACGGAAGCGGATAGGTGCTGGAACGAATTAGGTGGCCAGTCAGGTGATAATAGGCCGGATTCCGTTTTGCCAGTTTAAGCAGCGGGTTAGTTAGCTTAAAGATGTCGTTGTAGGTCTGGACGTACGCGTAAGGCTCTGTAGGCGAGGAGCACCGGAAGTAGTTCAGCCAAATGGATCGGCCGAGCGAAAAGCACAAAAGAACCATTATCACCCCGTACACCTTCTCAATCGTCGGCGTGAACAAACGCAACAAGACTGGCTTGCGCTTTGGCGGTTTCGGACGAGCCAGCAGCACCGCCGCGCCAAAGATAAACAGAAAGGGCCACCCAAAACTGATAATGCACCAGGGTGTCTTGTATTTGATGTAACTATACGCGAACAAGGTTCCCACCCCGTAAATCGCGAGATACCGCAGACTGAGATTCTTAAACTTTTGACAAAACGCGCAGAGAATTAATCCGGCCAGCATCGGCAGTTCGTAACCGGTAAAATTAGTTCCGCCGGCTTCCCAGGATGGCCCCATTAATTTTAGCCAATAATCCCACGGTTTTTCATGGCCGTGACCAGCGGCCCCAGTCTCGGTCCACGCTTTGAACGCTTGATACAGACCTTTAACGCCATTCCAATTAAGGAAAAACCCCGAATAGAAAACGACGATCACGGCAGCTCCGACACCGAGAACCATCGCAAGATCAATATAGCTCCATGTTTGCTTCGCTGACTTTGTGTCGGGAATGCGACTTAGGGCACAGGAGACCATCAAAACTGGAATGGCAATCACAGCGCAAGCGACATGAATCGCGTACGTTTCCTTGGTCAGAATCATGCCGGCCAGTCCCATTCCCGCGTACCAGAGGTAATTCACTCTCCCCAATTTCCAAAGGCCGAGCAGTCCCAGAATGAACATCGTCGAGAAGAATTGCAGCCACACTTCGTGGATGGCGTAGCGCCCGTAGAAAACAAATCCCGGAGAAACCGCCATGGCCAGCGCTGCTATTCGACTGACGTTTCGCCCAACCAGAGGCTCAAATTTCAACATCAGCCAGACGCAACCAATGCTCACCAGCACAACAGGCAGCCGCAACGCCCAGATGTTCCGTCCGAGCAGACTCTCCGAAAGTAGCAGGACGTAGAAATGGAGCGGCCCGTGATAATTGGTCGGATCGTATCTGTAAAATCCGTTGTGCACGACCTGATCCACAAACCAGCCGTTGATGCCCTCATCGAAATGGGGTGGCTTGATACCGAGCAGAAAGAAACGCAGGAATAGTGCCAGCCCCAGGATCAACCAGGGAGCCCAGCCAGTCTCTGCCACGCGGGCTTTCCATGCTTCCATGTAATAGCGCAGACCCGCGACGGGAGAATATTCTGCTGGCGCGGCGCCTTCGGCGCTGCTAGTACGCGCTGCCATGCGCATCCTCGTAACCGGTGGCTGTGGATTCATCGGGAGCAACTTTATTCGGTATATTTTGCAACATTACAAGCCCGCGTACGTGACCAACGTGGATGTCCTCACTTACGCGGGCAATCTCGCCAATCTGGATGGCGTGGTCGAAGAACATGGCGAACGCTACGAGTTTTTCAAAGCCGATATCGCGAATGCCGATCAAATGGATGCGCTCATGACCGAACATCAGTTCTATGCGGTCATTAACTTCGCTGCTGAATCGCATGTTGACCGCAGCATCAACGATCCTCTGAATTTCATTCACACAAACGTTATCGGCACAAGCGTGTTGCTCGATTGCGCCCGCAGGCATGGCGTTCAGCGATTCATCCAAGTCTCGACAGATGAAGTCTATGGCTCGCTTGGCGCTTCTGGCAAATTCACAGAACAATCGCCCCTCGATCCGAGTTCGCCCTATTCAGCGAGCAAAGCCGGCGCCGATCTGCTCGCCCTTGCCTGTCACAAGACTTATGGCCAGGAAGTGCTGGTGACCCGTTGTTCGAACAACTACGGACCATATCAGTTTCCCGAGAAACTGATTCCCCTTATGATCATCAAGGCGCTCCGGGACGAGCCGCTGCCGGTTTATGGCGACGGCCTCAATGTCCGCGATTGGATTCATGTGACGGATCATTGCGCCGCCGTCGTGGCCGCGCTTTTCGAAGGAAAAGCTGGGCAGACTTATAACTTCGGCGGTGATGGCGAGATGGTGAATATTGACGTTGTAAAAATGATTCTAGATAAACTGGGCAAGCCGCAGAGCCTGATCTCGTTTGTGACGGACAGGCTTGGTCATGATCATCGATACGCGATTGACTCGACCTTCGCGCAGCGCGAGTTGAGATGGAAACCACGCCACAACTTCAAGGAAGGCCTCGATGAAACCATTCAGTGGTACATCGAGAACCCGTCATGGTGGCAACCGCTGTTGGAGCGCGCTGAAAGATATTAGCCAAGGGCGAAGAGCAAACGCGAAGAACACGCGGCAAAGATGAGAATTGTGATTGTCGGCGCGGGCGGGAGGCTTGGCGCAGCCCTTATGCGCGAATATCGCAACAAATTTGAAGTTACTGGCCTTAATCACACACAACTCGATCTCTCGGATTTAAGTGGCGTCCGTGAGAAACTGCGGAATACTCCTTTTGACCTCCTTATCAACGCAGCAGGGTTCACGAAAGTTGATGTTTGCGAAGCGCAACCGGATTACGCATTTCTGATTAACGCAGAGTCGGCTCGCGTTCTCGCCGAGATTTGCGATGAAAAGAACGCCAAAATGATTCACTTCAGCACCGATTACGTGTTCGATGGTGAAAAACGCGAACCCTACACAGAAGAAGATCAAGCTAATCCGATCAGCATTTACGGCGAATCAAAGCTGGCCGGAGAACAGAACGTGCTTGCGGTACAGGATCGGAATCTCGTGTTGCGCGTCTCCTGGGTTTTTGGGCCGGATCGCCCCAGTTTCATTGATGCAATGATCCAGCAGGCTCAGGAAAATGACGAAGTCGATGCCGTTGCGGACAAATTTTCAACGCCTACGTACACGTTAGATATCGCAGAGACGCTCTCCAAGTTCCTTGTAGCCGGGGGCGCTGACCCCGGCAATCCCACCGCGGTCAACGCCCGCGCCTACAGCGGCATCTTGCATTTCGCGAACGCGGGGCAATGCAGCTGGCGGGAATACGCGCAATGGGCTGTGGATTGCTGCCGCGATAGGGGCTTACGTCTCAAAGCAAATACTATTGGCGCGCGGAAATTACAGGACATGGCCAACTGGGTTGCCCGCCGCCCCGTTTATTCCGTGCTTTCTACTGAGAAATACACGAAGCTGACAGGGGTACCACCTCGCACTTGGCGTAGCGCCGTCTCTGATTATATTACGCGCTTCTATTCTAAAAAATGAAAGCCCACATCCTCACTTTTACATTGTCATTCATTCTCTGCCTGACTGCCCGCGCCGAACTGAAATGGGAGCAAACCTCGGTTGAGCTGCACCCGGCGCGCGGTGACAAACAAGCAGTCGGTCACTTTAAATATGAGAATGTCGGCAAGACGCCGGTACATTTTAAGTCCGTTCACGCTTCGTGTGGTTGTACCATTCCTTCCCAAACTCATAAGGACGAAGTGCCGCCTGAAGCGAAGGGCGAAATCACGGCCACCTTTAACATTGGCGACCGTACAGGGACTCAGGTCAAAACCGTGACAGTAGAAACTGATGAGACCGCGAACCAGAAAACGGTGCTGACTCTCAAGGCTATTATCCCGCAGGAATTGGAGATCAGTCCGACTTTTGTGTTTTGGAAACAAGGTGAAAAGGCGGACCCGAAGTCGATCACGGTCCGCGCCGGGAAGGATTTTAGCGTAAAACATATCAAGGTCACTTCATCGAGTCCGGATTTTCAAACGAAAGTCGAGGAAACGGGCGAAGGACAGTTCAAAATTAACGTGCAACCCAACGAAACAGGCCGCGCCCTCGCATCGACCTTGACAATCCAGGCCGAGAATTCGCCAAAGACATTCTACGCCACCGCCCGCATCACCACTGCTCCGACTGCGCCGATTGCTCCCGCTGCGGTGCCCGGGCAGAAAGCTCCGGTTGCTCCGACCGCCCCGCCTCGCCCCCCTGCGCCCGGTAGTCAAACACATTGAAATTTTCACTGGCACGCCAGGCGCTCATTCTTGCAGCGTTTTCGCTTGTTCCCGGCATAGGGGAAGCGATTTATTTTCGCGACAAGATCTCATGGCAATCGCCAATTCCGCCATCGGAAATGGTGAGCGTCGATCGAGCGCGCGAATGGGGTGATGGTGTCATCTGGATCGACGCTCGCCCGGATGACGAGTTCGCTCGTGGTCACGTGCCTGGCGCAATTCCATTGAACGAAGATCGGTGGAATGAATTGCTGCCGCAGTTTCTGGCTACGTGGTCGCCAGGAAAAAGAGTCGTAGTTTATTGCAGCGCGCAAAGTTGCGATCTCGCCCGGGAAGTGGCCGAGCGCCTGCGCAGGGAAGCGCAGCTTCCCGATGTCTTTGTGCTCGAGGGCGGCTGGGAAGCCTGGATGAAGAAGAACAGATGAAGGAAACATCGAACATTGAACCGCGAGCATCGAATATCGAATCGCCGGGTAATACTGTCTTCTTCGGCGTTCGGCGTTCGGCGTTCGATATTCGACGTTTCGTTTTGCGCACTCTCGATTTTATCATTGCGGGAATTTTCATTTACGCCGGCGTGCTTAAAGCACTCGATCCGGTCCAGCTCGCTCATGATATCGATCACTACAAAATTTTCCCGTGGGCGATCGGAGTGGGGCTCGCGTTTTATTTACCGTGGCTGGAAATTATTTGCGGTCTCACCTTGATTTTTCGTCTCTTCTATCATGGCGCGCTGTCGATTTTGACCGCACTTGTTGTGGTCTTCCTCGTTGCCACGATCGCCGCAAAGGCTCGCGGTCTCGACATCACCTGCGGTTGTTTCGGTCACGCGAGCCGGAATTGGAGTTTCCCGACGCACCTGGCGCTGGATCTCGGAATTCTCGTTGCTCTGGCTGCTCTTGGCTACTGCAGCGTTGCCCGAGCGCGTACAAATGCCTGAGCGCTGACCACAATGATCAGGAAACTTAAGTCCGGCGAGTATCGGTTATACTCACGAAAGAAGAACACGAAAACTGGAAAACGCCGGAATTTGGGAACCTTTAAGACCAAGGCGGCAGCCCAAAAACACGAACGAGCAATTCAGCATTTTAAGCGGCATTAAATGTCGCCCGCTTGCCGAATTTAAAAGAGCCAGATTGCCGGATGCTCCGTTTTATCGCGCTCGATGTTGTCGGCTCGATTGGACTATGCTCTGTATTTCACACTATCTGGGCATAGCCACCAATGAGACCGTTCCGGCTTATCTTGCTTTGTTCGGCGATTTTTGCGACGGCGGGATGCGGCCGAAAATCGACAAGTCAAATCGTAGGTGAATCACCAGCGGCCCAGCCGCCTTCACCGTCTGCGGTTTCGAGTTCGGTACAGTCTCCGAGTCCATCGTCGTCGGCTACTCAGGCGGCACAGACAGGCGGGGGAGCGCGGCCAACGTTCGATTTATGGCGGCTGGAGAACGGCGCGCGGCCGGCAGTCTTTTGGATGACTGTGTTCGATTCATCCGGCAAGTTGCTCCGTACAGAAACCGCTTTTTTCATCTCAGGTGACGG
>JBKPLD010000163.1:0-4032 GCA_046731415.1 Verrucomicrobiota bacterium | reverse complement strand
TTGAGTAACGCATAGATCGACAACAACCTTTTCGGTTCATCGAGATTGTGTTCGAGTGAGTCCATCACGCGATTCGAGCATTCGTTGATGAATTCGCCGTAAAGGGTTTCTCGTTTGTTGAGCTCGCCCCGCACCACTTCGCGCCTAGCGCGTGTTTTGTGCGTTACCCAGGCGGTCGCGAAACTTGCAGTACCGCCACAAAGCGAACCGCCAATCCCTGCCAGTGCAGTAATGATCGTTGCGTCCATGGCTATGCCGCGCGTCGGTCGCGAATACGCGCCCAGCGCTCGCTAAGTTCTTCGACATCGCGCAACGTGATCATCTGTTCGATGTCGCGGCCGAATAAAAGATCGAGGGTCCACGCGATGAGGACGCGGAGTTTTTTCACAACGCGCGGAAGCTTCATCAAATAAACGGAGCGCCACATCCACCAGGCGATGAATCCGGAGAATTTGAATCCGAACATGCTCGCCACACCGGTGTGATGGCCGATGCTTGCGAGCATACCCACCGTTCGATATCGAAACGGCTTGCGCGGTTGTCCAAGAATTGTGCGCTCGATGTTTTTTGCTGCGACAATCGCTTCACGCATTCCGTGCTGCGCAGTTGGCGGAAAAAATTTTCCTGTTTCGTAGCCATCCGGTACCGCTGCACAATCGCCCGCGGTCCATAGACCCGTGAATCCAGGAACTTGGAGATATTCATCTGCCACAATCCGACCTTTCTCTTTAGCGCATGGCAAAGCCGCGACCACTGGGCTCGGCTTCACTCCCGCAGTCCAAATGAGTGTCGCTGCGGGAATCGAGATGCCGTTGTTGAGCGTAACGACCCAGCCATCATAGCTCGTCACACGCGCGCCTTTGATCACTTCCACTTTGCGCTCGCGCAGTTTCCGTTCGGCATAACGACCGAGCTCTTCGCCTAACTCGGGCAACAAATAATCGCCCGGATGAATTACAACGATCCGAATCTCCTCGTCGCCTAAATGCGGATAGAACTTTGCTGTCTCACGCACAAAATCGTTGACCGCGCCGGCCGTTTCGGCGCCGGCGAATCCGCCGCCGGCGATCACGAACGTGAGCCACTCGCGACGGGTTGCTGCGTCTTTCTCCAGCGTCGCTTCTTCCAAAAACGCCGCCATGCGATTTCGAAGCAGCGACGCGTCACTCAGAGTCTTCATCGTCACTGCCCAGTCGCGGAACCCGGCGTTGTGGAAGAAATTTGTCTCAGAACCGAGCGCGAGCAGCAGGTGATCGAAGTCGAACTCGAGCTCGCCACGTTCGAGTCCATGCACGCACCGAATTTTCCTCGCGCTAAGATCGACATCCTGTACATCGGCTTCGATCACGTTTACATGGCGCAGAATGCGCCGAAGCGGATTCACAATATCGCTTGGCGAAAGATCGCCCGCGGCCACTTCGTGCAGCATCGGCGTGAACAGAATGAAATTCTCGCGCGCGATCAGCGTCACTTCGATGTCCGGCCGCCGCGCAAGATGCTTGTCCAGATATTCTGCGGCGTAGAGCCCGGCAAATCCGCCGCCCGCGATCACGATCTTCGTTTTCTTCATACGAAAGGTTCGCGTGGCGCGGGGCTGTTGTGAAAGACTATGTTTCTTGTCTAAGCATGTCCAGCAGGCATACTGCACATCTGAGTGCGCACTTACGCGAAAAGTATTACGACTATCATGCGAGGCGGTTTATAAGGCGGTTATCTGCCAATCGCGGCCTTCCCAACGCTGATCGAGTTTCTAAAAAAATGTAAAGGTTAACCCAGAACCGTTCTGCCAATCTGCTGTGGAAAAATCCGCGAACCAGAGATTCCGCCTGCCTTCATGAACTGTATCCAATGGATTCGTGCGCGCTCCGCCAAGGGTTGACCAGACGACCGTTGCTTGAGCGGTAACGATGATTCGCACAATTTTGGCGTTTTCAGTCGTCTCATTTTTTGTATGGCGTTAACAGTCTTTCTCGTCGGTATCCACCACGAACACGGCCAGTAGCTTGGCGGGCTCGCTCTTACTCGCATTCTCATCAAGACTATGTCGATCACCTGGCATTTCGGGGAAGTTCTGCCCAGCGCGATAAATAGCGACCGGTCCATCATTGACCGAAGTTCGGATCGCTCCTTCGAGGACCGTTGCGTAGATGAAAGCAGACTTGGGGTGCGTGTGGGCGGTGGACGCAACGCCGGGACCATATTCAACGAGCACACCCTTCATACTTTTGCCAGGCACATTGGGCAGAGCGTGGTCGAAGACGAGCGTGACCTTTGGACCTTCATCAGCGGCCACTCCTGAGCCCACACCGACAGTGGCGATGAGTGTGCAAACAATAAGCGCGTAGATGAAGCGGGGCAGCCTGACTAGTTTTGACGTTCCGACTTGTTTCATGGTGATGTCCCTTCTGATATGTGGTTTGGTTGTCATTCGGATTACGTTTCCAAAATATCTATCTGCCAGTCGCGACCTTCCCATCGCTGATCGTTTTTCCAAAAGAATGTAAATGTAAACACTGAGGCGGCCGACCAATCTGCCGTCGGAAAATCTGCAAACCACAGGTCCAATTTGCTCTCGTGAACCGTGTCCAAGAGATTTGTGCGCGCCTCGCCATCGATTGACCAGACAACCGTTGCCTGGGTAGCGACGATAATCCGCAAAATTTTTCCGCGAGACACTCGCCGCAAAGGATAACGTAGCGTCCAAATCTCGTGCTTGCTCGGCGTCGGATGCGACACGTAACGCTGGAACGCTGGTTCGAGACGATCAATACAAACGCCGTCATGGTGGCTGCGTACGAGCGCAATGTATTCCGCGTGCGACCAACAAAGCGGCATCGCCGCGCCGGTCGGACGGCCGCGCTTCATATGCGCATCGGGCAGGTCGGGACCATCCCAAAGCTGTTCGGTGATCATGCCGCCCTGATTCGCAAAGTTCTCGATCGCTGCGATGAACGGCTTTGGATCGCGTCCGGCAGCCAGTTCGTAATGACCGCGTTCTCCAGTCAAAATCGGCCAGCAACGCCCAACGCCAGTTCCATCGAAGGCACCACCGTCATCTTTTTGTCCATAGCCATCGTGATTATAGCGACGCCAACCAGGGCCCTCTGGAAGATCATATTTGATCACGCGATCGATGACTTCGATTGAATCGCGAATGATTGGATCGTTCGCATCGCGAATCCCGAATCGCACCAAATGCAGAAAATCTCCGCCGACCACATTTCGCGCTGGATGCAGACCGCCGCCGTTGGCCAGCTGGATCATGGTTGTATTGGGATCGGGGTGCGGGTCAGGGTTGTTCGGATCGGTGGGATTGATGCGGATGAAGTGATGAGGAAAGCCCGTGACCAGCTCCCCTTGTGTCGTAACCGTCCATTCTTCCACATGTGCCGCCAGCCAGTCGGCGTACGCAAAAACAAAATCTGCAGCTGTGGTTTCGCGATATTCCGTAGCCCACTCCGCTGCGCAGACGAGCGCGGCAATTACGGTGGCAAGTGTCGAAGGCGAGTAGCCAGCGTTTTCTTCCCAGCGGTCCTGGCTCGTAATCGGGCCTTGCAGGATCAAATGTGCTGCGGCGCGCACGATCATTATCCGCGGATTAAACAAGCCGAGTGCGTCATGTTTGTGTAGGCGCCAGGCCAGAAGTATTGGCGCCGCGATCTGGTCGAGCTGTTGGCCAGACCAATAAGCAGTCCCATCTATCCAACTATTCTGAGGGAAACTGCCATCCGGTCGCTGAATGGCAGCCAACCAGATCAACGCTCGGAGCGGCGTGCTGATCTGACCCGTTGTGAGCAGTGCCGTTGCGCTTTGCACCAGGTCGCGGGTCCACACGAGGTGATAACCCCCGAGATCGTTGTCACCCTTGGTTTCCCCCCAGGGGATACTCATCGATGCAACGATCGCGCCTTGAAAAACTTTATCTTCATGCGCAGTCAGCACACAGCGGCTTAGTCGATACATTCCGCCGCCGTCGGAGGTGTCAGCGCTGAAATCGAATTTCGGATTCACAACTGCCCTCTGCCATTGGCG
>JBKPLD010000162.1:0-22730 GCA_046731415.1 Verrucomicrobiota bacterium | reverse complement strand
TCGGTGATGCCTGCAGCGCCGAGTATGTCGCGTGCTTTACGAGCGCATTCCAGCGCCATCCAAACGTTGTTCCGCTTCGCCAGCGAAATCTGCGCGGGACGCGCGCGACCCATCTCTATCATGCGCGTGAGACGCAACGCTAATAATTGCGCCTTTGTAATCTCCTGCACCATCCAGACAAGCTTTTGCTGCACTAATTGGAAGCCGGCAATTGGGCGGTCAAATTGTTCGCGCGACTTCGCGTACGCCAGGGCCGTTTCGTAACAATCAATTGCGGCGCCGATCACGCCCCACGCAATGCCCGTGCGCGCGTGCGAAAGACAAGACAGCGGTGCGCCAAGCCCGGAGGCCTTGGGCAAGCGATTCTCTACAGCTATGCGGCAGTTCTCCAACCAGCACTCCGACGTGCGCGACATGCGCAGACTAAACTTTCCTTCGATGTCTTCCGCGCGAAATCCGGGGACATCCTTCTCCACGACAAATCCGCCGACGCACCCATCGTCGTCTTTTGCCCAAATAATTTTAATGTCCGCGATGGACGCATTGCCGATCCAGCACTTGCTGCCATTTAAAATGTAGTGATCACCATCGCGCGTAGCACGAGTTTCCATCCCGCCAGGATCTGAGCCGTGTCCGTGTTCTGTCAGCGCAAAACACCCGATAAGTTTGCCCGACACTAGTCCCGGCAGCCACCGAAGCTTTTGCTCGGGTGAGCCAAAGGAATGGATCGCCTGTATCGCGAGCGCCCCCTGCACCGATGCCAGCGAGCGCAGACCCGAATCGGCCCGCTCGAGCTCCTGCATAATGAGCCCGTAGGCGGTGTGGCTAAGACCAGCACAATCGTAATCTTTCAGATACGGCGCGTAAAAACCCAATGCGCCCATGCGCGGAATGAGATGTTCCGGGAATTTTCCTGCGCGATGGCACGGAACGATCTCCGACAAGACCTCTTCTTGCACAAATTGCCTAGCCCGGTCGCGCGCAGTCCGTTCCTCCTGCGTGAGAAGCTCTTCGATGTCATAGTAATCCAGCGAGGTCATGCCGCTGACAGCCTGAGTCATGCGCGCCACTTTAACGACCACACGAAGCAAACACAACGCTCGCCCTCTACGTCCCTTTCCCACGACAGACAGAAAATTGCGCGAAAATCTGCTCGACGCTGGACTATGTCGATTTCGTTATTGGCAAACCAATGGCTCTCCAGGCTCTGAGACCGCCGGCCATGGAGCGGACATTTTTGTACCCGATTTTTTGCAGGCTCTCGGCGGCGAGCGCGGACCGTCCGCCTCCGCCGCAATGACAAATGATCGTCACGTTCGTATCGGGAACTTTTTCCTCGATATCGAGTTCGATCGTGCCGCGACTCATGTGAATCGCACCGGGAATATGTTCCTCGTCCCATTCGTCTTTCTCACGAACATCGACGATCACGGCTTCACCGTTTTTTGATTTCTCGGCTGCTTCTGTCGGAGAAGTCTCGGTGATTTTCTTCTTCGCTTCTGCGACCAGTCTTTCAAAACCAGTATGCTCTCCCATGGTCAAAATCTAACCACGGATTACGCGAATAGCACGAATGTAGATGGAAATCAGACATCCTGGCCGACTCGGCCTGGGAGTTTCTAGCCCGATGATCCGCTGTACGACGAGCAAGATGCTCGTCGGCCGAGCCATGCTGGAAGCATGACCTTCCGAATTCTACTCGTAGCGCAGCGCTTCGATGGGATCGAGCGCAGCGGCTTTGCGCGCTGGATAAAAGCCAAAGAAAATTCCAACCGCAGCGCTGAACAGAAACGCAATCGCAACCGAGCTAATTGATATCAGCGTCGGCCAATTCGCGTAGACCGACAGAATTTTTGAGGCGCCCACACCACAGACAATCCCAATCACGCCACCGACCGAGCTAAGAGTGACGGCTTCGATAAGGAATTGAGTGAGAATGTCGTTGCCGCGCGCACCCACGGCCATACGCAGGCCGATTTCGCGAGTCCGCTCGGTAACACTCACGAGCATGATGTTCATGATTCCGATTCCGCCGACCACAAGCGATACGCCGGCAATTGAGCCCAGCAGAATGGTCATCACTGCGGTCGTCGCCGTGGCCGCCTGCGCGATTTCCTGTTGATTGCGCACCGTGAAATCATCGTCACGTCCGGGACGAATGTTATGTCGTTGGCGAAGCAGCGCGATAATCTGTTGCTGAGCGGCTTCGAGCTGCCGCGGATCGGCGATTTGCACGTTGATATTACGCAAGGTTGTGCCGCCGATCACGCGTTTCATTGCGCTCGTGTAGGGCATGATGACGATATCGTCTTGGTCCACTCCCTGTGTGCTCAATCCCTTGGGCGTCAGGATGCCGGTAATCGTGAACGGGACCTCTTTAATTCGTAAGAGTTGGCCAATCGGGTTCTCGTTTCCGTAAATCTGGGTCGCGGTCGTGCGGCCGATCACGCAAACCTTGTTCGCGCTGCGAACGTCTTGTGATGTAAACGGCACTCCATCCGCCAACGGCCATTGGCGAATATCAAAGTAATCCGCTGATTCCCCGTAAATGCGGGTAAACCAGTTCTGATTTCCCGCTGCCACTTGGGTGGTTGAAACAACTTCCTCGCTCACCCCTATGACGCCCGGCACTTCGCGCCGGATCGCTTCGGCGTCTTCTATCTTCAACGTACCGGCGGCGCCCCACCCAGTGCGAATGCCGCTGGAAGTAGTGCTGCCGGAAAAAATGAGGATTACGTTTTGTCCGAGACTGGCAATCTGCGCTTCGACCTGCGCCTTCGCACCGTTGCCGATACCGACCATCGCAATCACCGCGCCTACGCCAATAATGATGCCGAGCGCGGTGAGCACTGAACGCAGTTTGTTTCGCCGCAACGCGCGAAGCGCGACGTTGAATGTTGGTGCTACTCTCATTTAGGATGTAAACGTCTAGTCGGGTCGTTGATTCTCGTCCCGCGCGCCCGGCGGTCCCGCCCTGCCATTTTGAAGCTGTGTTACCGCGTCTGAGCGCTGCGAAACCAGATGATCATCTAGAATTACACCGTCGCGCATCATCACGTTACGCTTTGCATAGGCTGCGATGTCGGGTTCATGCGTCACCATGATGACGGTGATTCCGCGGTCGTTAAGTTGCTGAAAAATTGCCATGATTTCGACGCTGGTCCGGCTGTCGAGATTGCCGGTCGGCTCATCCGCAAGCAACACTTCCGGCTCATTGATCAGAGCGCGCGCGATCGCTACGCGCTGTTGCTGGCCGCCCGAGAGTTGACCGGGGGGATGATCTTCACGGCCTGCGAGGCCAACGGATGCAAGGATGCGATCCGCTCTCTCGCGAAGTTCTGCATGTGTCAGATGCTGTGCGCTGTAAACCAGGGGCAGCTCCACATTCTCGCGTGCGGAGGTGCGCGGAAGCAGATTGAAATTCTGAAACACGAATCCAATCTTGCTGTTCCGGATATCAGCGAGCTGATCTCGATCCAGCCCGGACACATCTGCACCATCTAAAACATAATGGCCTGTCGTGGGTCGATCGAGACACCCCAGGATATTCATGAGCGTGGATTTTCCGGAACCGCTCGCGCCCATGAGGGCAACGAATTCGCCACGCTTGATTTCGATCGACACGCCTCGCACAGCGGGCACTTCCATTTCGCCTCTGCGATACGTCTTATGAACATCAACGAGCCTGACGAGAGAGCCATTATTCATCTTGATCTGTTTTTAACAGCAAAGTTGTAGCCGCGTCTCTGTGCGACGCGCCTCGCGCGCTTTGCAAACATCTGTGGCCTTGCGCTTCGCACAGCGAAGGCGGCTACAGCAGCGTGCGGGCAGAAGGACGAATTTTCTATTTGCAATCTTCATGGGAAGCGCCGCGGTCCGCCACCGAACGGATTTGTCGGAGGCGAAGACCCAGGCGCAGTTGAGCCGAGCTCGGCCGTCACCACGCGGTCGCCTTCTTTCAAGCCTTCGACCACTTCGGTTACGATGCCGTCGCTGATGCCGGTCTTGATCTGCTTTGGCTCCGGGCGACCCGCTCCAGATGGCAAAACATAGACTGTGCGCTGCGCGCGCTGTTGCACATCAGCACCGCGCCCCGCAGTCGAACGACCCGCTCGGCTGACCGTTTTCTTTGTATCGACTGGGACCGGCGTCGCATTGGGTGGACGATAGCGCAGCGCCGCGTTCTTGATTTGCAACACGTCGTCCTTGTGCGCCACGATAATTGAGACATTTGCAGTCATTCCCGGTTTCAATTTCAAGTCCCGGTTGCTCACTCCGATGACGGTGTCGTAGGTGACGACGTTTTGCACTGTGATCGGCGCGTTGCGGACCTGGATGACTTTTCCGTGAAACGTTTCCATGGGAAAAGCGTCCACAGTGAAATCGACATTTTGATCGATCTTAACGACACCGACATCCGCCTCCGCCACGTTCGCGTCGATCTGCATCTTGGTGAGATCGTTCGCGATCGCAAAGATCACCGGCGCCTGCAAACTGGCCGCAACCGTCTGGCCAACATCGACGCTGCGCGAAATCACGACACCATCAATAGGCGAGGTAATTGTGCAATGCTCGAGATCGGCCCGTGCTTTATCGAGCGCGCCCTGCTTGATTTTCACGTTTGCCTCGGCCTGATGAAAATTCGCCATCGCCTGATCCAGATCAGCTTGAGAAGAAGTTTTCCTGGCAAAGAGTTCCTGGGTGCGAGTGGCATTTACCTTTGCGAGCTCCAGCGCGGCTTGCGCACTCGCCAGATCGCCTTCCGCCTGAGTTACGGTTGCCTGAAAAAGTGCGGGATCGATCTGGGCGACTACCTGGCCGGCTTTCACCTGAGAGTTAAAATCCACAAACAACTTCGCGATATTCCCTGAAACCTGACTGCCCACCTGTACATTAACCACAGGGTTGAGTGTGCCGGTTGCCGTAACCGCCTGCGTAACGGGGCCGCGAGTAATGGTTGCGGTCTGAAAATTTGCGGCCCCATTATTGCGACACTGCCGGATCACCGCTGCGATAACCAGCAGTCCAACAATGCCGACGAGCCAAGGGATAAAACGTTTCATGTAGGCCGCGCTTGGTTCGGCTCCCAACGCGTGTCATCCCGAGCCCCGAAAGCTTCCGGTGCGAGGGACCTCACAACGTGCCGCGGACTACACGAGGTAATTTGTATGGTTTCGGAACGCGTGAGACTTTGTTCACTTCGTTCGGGATAACAACGCCAGTGGTTCATCGTGTTTGATCGATACCGCGCAACTGTATGTTAAGACAGGCAAACACGATGCGGCGTTACATCCAAATCTACTCGATCATGCTGCGCAACTCGCTCATCCGCGAGTTGAGTTTCAAGGCGAACTTCCTGTTATGGATGGTCGTGGAGATTCTTTGGTTCTGCGGACAAATTGTCTTCTTCAGCATCATCTTCGGCAATGTCGATCGGATTGGCGACTGGACAAAGTGGGAAGTCGTGCTGCTCATCGGCACGCACCAAATGATTGCTCAACTTTTTCAGGCGTTCTTTTTTGTTAATGTTGCAAACATTCCAGAGCTTGTACGCACCGGAAAATTGGATTCTTTGCTGGTTCTGCCAATCGACAGTCAGTTTGCCGTTTCGACGAAACAATTCGGCTTGGACAGCATCGTCAACGCCGCATTAGGCGGGGTGGTCGTTTGCGTAGCGCTTTCGCGTCTCAAGGTGGTCCCGGATTTGACGTCGATCGTACTTTACCTGGTCGCGCTGGGGTTTGGCGTTGCAGTGCACTACTCAATCATGCTTGCCCTCGCAGCAGTCAGTTTCTGGATCGTGCGCGCCCAGGGATTGGTTTATGGGTACTTTAACTTCCTCAACATTGCGCGTTATCCGGATGCGATCTTTCCCTGGCTCTTCCGCATCATTTTTGGCTGGATCATTCCGGTGGTCATTATCGCGAACATTCCTGCCCGGCTGCTGATCAAATCGCTCGGACAGCCGTGGTGGTTGATGCTGCACCTCGTGACCGCCTCAACGATTGTTTTCCTTCTGTCACGCAGCTTCTGGAAATTTGCCTTGAACCGCTACTCCAGCGCGAGCTCGTGAAAGAGGCACACAATGCCACCGAAAGTCCCTGCTAGCCTTCCTGAGGGCAGCGGATTCTACAGCACAAGAGTAGCCGTCGAGCTCAGAGCAGTAAGCCGGACACGGTTCCGGGTGGATAGTGGTTTTGCCTAGGGGTTAAAGCCGCTTTGTCCTCCGGCGAACTTTTTTGATCAAATCCGCTTGCGCCATCTGAGAATTGCCCTTAATTAAGCGTCCATTTTTCGGACGCAATCAATTATCAAAGGCGTCAACGCTATGGCAAAACCAATGAAAAAGAAGAGTTCCGCGAAGAAGCCTGCTGCGCGTAAGACGCGACCAGCACGCAAAGAACGCGTCAAGCGACCGGTATCGCAAAAGGTCGCCAAGACACCGAAAGCCGGAAAGCGTGGGTCTTCCAAATCCAAGGGAGGACCCACTGAGTCTCCGGCAATCTTGCTGGGCATGAACAATCGCGAAAGAAGGCTCGATCCGTTTACCCGGAAGCAGAAAGAAAAACTCCTTCAGCTTCGAGACGCCATGGTCGACTCGATGGCGGGGGTTGCCCAGGACACTCTGCGGTCGCGAGCCGAGGGCAGCGAGGCTTCTGCTTTTGGGATGCATCAAGCCGATGCGGGATCCGATGCTTACGATCGGGATTTCGCTCTCAGCTTGCTCTCGCAGGAACAGGACGCGCTTTATGAGATCGATCAGGCGCTCAAGCGCATCGAGCTTGGCACCTACGGGAAGTGCGAGATGTCAGGCAAAGCAATCCCTCACGCGCGGCTCGAGGCCATTCCATTCGCACGTTTCACTGTTGAGTGTCAGTCGCAACTGGAAAAGCAAAATAAGGCGTCGCGAGTCCGCCAATCAGTCACCTCACTGTTTGGTTTGACTGAGGAGGAAGGCGGCGAGGCTGAGGAAGAGGAAGCCACCCCAGCCGAAGTGAAGGAATAATACGATGGCGCAGGAAATTGTGACGCTGGAATGCACAGAGGCCAAGGCTTTGGGTAAGCCGGTCTCCCGTTACATGACCACCCGCAACAAGAAAAGCCCACGGACACCAAATCGGCTCGAGAAAAAGAAATACAATCCGTTCCTAAGGCGGCACACTTTGCACCGCGAAACAAAATAATGGGCCCTAAAACCGCTAAACGCCGTTCCGCCTTTCGGCGCGCCAATCGCGCGATGCCGCGTCGGCGAATCGACATTGCCATCGAGGCTATCGATTATAAAAATCCTGATCTCCTGAAAAAATTCGTCACAGAGAGTGGCAAAATTCTTCCGCGCCGAGTGACCGGCATGCCGGCGCACTTGCATCGTAAAATCACGCGCGAGATCAAGCGCAGCCGCTCGGTGTTGTTGATGAAGTGACAAATTTGGCTCGCGCCAAATTTGTTATCCCGAGCGAAGTCGAGGGATCTTAAGATCTGAAGTTGTAGACGTGTCTCTGCGAGACACGGCTCGCGCGCGCCGCGAACGCCTTCGTCCCGCGCTTCGCACAGCGAAACGGCTACAGGGCCTTGCGAGTTTTTTCGCCTTGCTCGATCAGTTTCCAGAATTCGCGCGTCTCGCCCAGCTGAGCATCTTCGGATACCGGCAGTTTGCTGCGGAAAAGGAAATCGCGAAACGTGTTCTTGTGCAAAACGCGATGGACTCTGATGCCTTCGTCGGTCTTGGCGAAATAAATACGATAATCTTTCGCCCGATAGCGATATAGCTTTTTCCCTTCGCGCTGGATCACACCAAACCGTTCGGAATCGAGCTCGTCGAGGTCCTCGGGCAAGATTTGGAATTCCGCGAGTAGCTCAAGCTGTAATTTCTTCGGGAGCGCCGAAATCTCGGCCGCGCTTAGCTCGTTGAAGATGATCTGGAACATCGCACTCCTAAATCGGTTGACTCGTCAATGGCGCCAATCTTCTTTGTCATTCTGAGCCGAGCGAAGAATCTCTGATTATTTCTTGGAGCGCTGAAATCAAAATCAGAGATGTTTCGCTTCGCGCAACATGACAGTGTTCGAGGGTGCCACGTTAAACATAAACTCGCCGAACGCGCATGCCAATTCGTGTCGTTATTTCCCAGGGAATTGTGCCGGCGGCTCTGGCCAGTTCCGTGCAGGAAATTTCCTCGTTCCCATCGCGTCCCATCAACACAACCTCGTCGCCTACTCGTGCGTTCTCGATCCTGCTAACATCGATCATCATCAAGTCCATCGTTACGCGGCCGAGAACAGCGCATCGCTGCCCCTGAACCAGGACGGCGGCATCACGATTAGAAAGTTGCCATGGATATCCATCGGCGTAACCAGCTGACAACGTTGCGATCCGCATTTTCCGAGGAGTGATAAACGTGCGGCCATAGCTGATCGAGCTTCCCTTCGGCATATCGCGCACGAGGGAGATACGCGTTTTCCATGTCATGACCGGTTTGAGAACTTTCTGAAATTCAGGTAGCGGCGAAATCCCGTAAAGCACGATCCCGGCGCGCACCATGTCGAAGGGGCCTACGTGTCCGGCGAACCCAAGAATTCCCGCGCTTTGGAGCACGTGCGCTTTGTAATCGATTGGAACCGCGGCGCGAAATTGCTGCATGATTTCGCCAAACCGCAAAAGTTGATCACGGGTATAGTCCTCATCTTCACCAGACGCTGGCAGATGAGTCGAAACGCTGTGAATCCTGATATTTGGAAATGCGGAGATCCTCTTGAGAGCATCCAGAGCCTGGTCCTCCGGAACTCCCATGCGGCCCATGCCTGTGTCGACCTTGAAATTAACTGCCACAGGCGAAGTGCGCGCGAGCCGACTGAAATCTTCTGCCTCCTCGAGCGCAGAAATTGTCGGAATAAACCCACGCTGGGCGATTGTCGATCGTTCCCCCGGCAAAGCGGGCCCAAGAATGACAATCGGACGGGAAGAGAACTCGCGGAGCGACACGGCTTCTTCCAGATTCGCCACGCCGAAAAGTTGCACGTCGTCTGCGAGCGTCTCCGCCACACCGCTCAGGCTGTGTCCGTAAGCGTTCGCTTTCACCACAGCCAGAATTTCTGCCGAGCCGACGTGGCCGCGCACCACCCTGACGTTGTGACGCAACGCGTTGCGATCGATCTCGGCCCAGCAACGATAGGTCTGTTTCATTTCGGCATGGTGACGTGTGGCTCGCGCAGGTAAATCGGTTCGAGCGGTGGCACAGAAAAGCTGCGCTGTGGTTCTCCTGCAAGTTTGGCAAGCAACGGAGCCGATGGGAAACGAACTCCGGCGCGGTCAAATTGCGCGAGTGAGTCAAAGGTAAACACCGGGATCTCAATCTCAATCGAGTCGAGTTTCAGTCTCAGTTCGGATTCCGACAAAAGCGTTGGACCCTCGACGAGATCATTCGATCGGACACGCGCAAAGAAAAAAGATTGCCTGCGGGCGTCTCCAATCACGCAGTACTCGTGCGCCTCACATTCCATTGCGCAGATCGATGGAAACCCAATCAGCTGCGCACCGGAAGAAATCTGCAACCCGACTGCGGCCGAAATTGCGATGCGCGTCCCCGCGTACGAGCCGGGGCCAAGCCCAACGATAATTGTGTCCGGCGCGCCAAGTTTCTTCGTTACATCGGCAAGATTCTGAAAGAAGGCAGCAGAATTTTTTCGATCGTTCGGCCACCCCCGGTTGAAATTGATACCGTCATCATCCAACCACGCCAGACTGCCGCGCGCTGAGGAAAGTTCCAGCGCAAGAATTTTCATGGGCCTTGAACAGTAATGGCGCGCTGATTCTCCGATCTTACCTCAAAGAGAATCCAGCGCGCTTGTTCGGGAATGAATTCGGGAAAACGATCTGCCCATTCGATCACCGAAACTCCGTCGCCAAAAAAATAGTAGTCAACACCAAGCCGCGCGAGAGACTGGCGATTCTCCACGCGGAAAAAATCAAAATGATAAACAGGCAATCGCCCGTCCCGATATTCATGCACAATCGTAAAGGTAGGGCTGGAAACGGCAGCGTTGCTTCCGATTCCCGTCACAAAGCCTTTTGTGAACAAAGTTTTGCCGCTTCCCAGTTCACCCTTCAAGGCCAAAACCGATCCCAATCCGACATCCTCTGCAAGTCGCCTTGCTATTGCTTCGGTCTCAGCCGGGCTGTTGGAAATGAACGTAGCCACCTGGCAAAAGTTGATGCATTTTAGTTGAGAGTTGAGAGAAGGAGCCAATTCGGGTCAGCCGAAGTTTTGGGAATGCCTTTCGCCATTCTCGCTCCAGACGGTTTCTGTCGCGCGGTGAAATAGCAAACAACAGTTCGTAATCTTCGCCTTCTGAAATCGCGCTCTCGATCGTCGAACCGGGGCTAACCGGCAGATTCTCCGTCTCCATGGTAAATCCAACTCGGTTCGCTCTTGCAATGCGAGGAAGATCGGCTCCCAGGCCATCGCTTAAGTCCATCATGGCGTGAATAGAGAAATTTTTTGTAAGCCACCGCGATTCCGCAATTCGAGGAACGAATTGCAAATGCTTTTGTTTGACGGCGCCCCCCAGTCGGCCAGTGACAAAAAGGTCATCACCTACCCTGCCGCCCCGACGCGATACGCAGCGGTCTCTCTCAATAAAACCAACCACGCTGACTGAAATCGCAATGGGACCACGTGTGCTGCTCATTTCCCCACCAACGATGCTGACTTTGAACCGGTTCGCAGCCCGTCCCAGTCCGCGATAAAGCTTTTTCACCCATTCGACCTTTGTTTGCTCGGGAACAATAAGCGTAATCAGCGCAAATTGAGGCACGGCCGATGTCGCGGCGAAATCGCTGAGCGGTCGCATCATTGCTTTCCAGCCTACTCCAGTTGCGTTCGCCGTCGGCAAGAAATGCACGCCTGCGACTACGGAATCGGTTTTAAACACAAGAAAGTTCCTGCGACCGGGAATTTTGACTACAGCGCAATCATCACCCGGCCCGTTGACAACTCCTTTTGCGAGCGGGAGACCAGGCGCTAGCAGGCCGAGTAATCCGTTTTCTCCGAGTTCATGAAGCTTCATCGTCTGTACCGGAGATTGCGCTTCTGTGAAATCTCATTAACACCCTGCTTTAGCTCGGTGGTAAACATACGCAACTGTAACGAACCGCTTTAGCGGCTTTTATCCCTTGGCACCAGATAAACCCCTTAAGCGGTTCCGGCGTTGATCGTCGTGAAAGCCACCCCGCTGAAACGAGGTGTTAATGAGCGAAGGTAGCTATGAAGACGTGGACGTACGTTTCATGGAGAAAAGATCTCCGGAAACGCCAGGGCTGTCAGGGTCAGCGAATTGAAGAGTGAATGCATTGTCATGGCGACGAGAATGGAGCCGCTCCATTCATACGCAATCGCGAAGCAGCTTCCTAAAACGAACAATGGCGTGAACGAGGGTAAGTGAGCATGTGCCGCGGCGAACAGCAGCGCGCTGAACGTGACGCCCAGAAGACGGCCGAAGTACCGCCTGAGGACACCGTAAATAAAGAATCGAAAAAGAAATTCCTCAACAATCGGAGCGATTGCGATGGCGAAAACAATGATCATCATTCGCTGCTGAATCGTGCGCGATCCGCTGAAAAACTCGACGATGTTTTGTCTGCTCGAGCCACCGCCGAAAAGCCGCTGCGTGATGGCGTCGGACACCAGGATCAATGGATAAGCAAAAAACAGGAGGATCGCTCCGGTGCTCAGGGTCCGGACAAAACCGAGTCTGAAGAATCCGCCTAACGAGCCAACATCAAATCCGCGGAATTGAAGGAAAGTGACTATGACAAGCACCACGCAACCAGTAAGTAGAAAATTTGCCAGAATATTGCGCGCGCTAAACTGGATGGACGGCTGCGAAACCGACGCGCCGATGGTCAAAAAAAGGAAACCGATTAATAGCGCAGCCAGTATTGCTTCGGGCAGTCCAAAGCTTCGCGCTGACGCTGCGTCAGCTTCGAAAGTGTTCCGAGTTCGCGCGCTAATCTGATAAATCAGCGAAATATAGACATAAAGGCTCGCAAGAAGGTAAAGAAGCGAAAGAAGAAGACCTAAGACCGAGCTGGGAACGGCTCCCGATGCCGCGAAGAGGCTGCCGGATTGCATTGGCCCTCTGTTCTACGGCGCGTAATAGCTCGGCAGGAAATACGCGCGCCCACTTTCCAGTTGTGGAATGAGTTGCTTTGGGAGTGTGAGTTCAATTTTTGAGTGCGTCTCTCCGAATATCCGGAAGAAACGGCTCAGACTAAACGGTGGCCCATATTTCACTACTTTGGCATCCGGCGCATTTCCCAGTTCCTTGGCTTTCCCGAATGCGTCTTCCAACTCACCAAGGCCATCGACCAGCTTGTGCTCGAATGCATCCTTTCCCGACAAAATTCGCCCGTCGGCAATCGTATTGCGCAAAAGGTCTGCCGGAAGATTTCGTTCCTTTGCCACGATGCCGAGAAATTTGTCGTAAGTTTTCATGATAAAGCCCTGCACCAGCTCGCGTTCCTCCGGTGTGATCGGTCGCGCGCCATTCAACATGTCCTTGAACTGTCCGCTTTTGAAAACCACAGACGCCAGTCCCACCTTGTTGAAGAGCTGTTCGTAATTCAGCGTTTGAATAATAACGCCGATGCTTCCCGTGATCGTGGTGTCACTTGCCATTAAAAATTTGCCACCGCAGGCCACATAGTAACCACCGGAGGCGGCCAGTGAGTCCATGTAAACCACCACCGGTTTCCTGGCGCGCACTTTGACCAGCGCACTGTAGATCGCGTCGGAAGCGGTCACTTCTCCGCCGGGAGAATCGACTTCCAGTACGATGGCTTTGACGCGGCTGTCATCGCGCGCTTGTTGCAGAGCGGCGCGCATGTCATCCACCATTGAATCGCTTACGGTGCCGGGCAGCGAAGAACTGATCAGGCCACGCATCGTGATCACCGCGATTTTGTCCGCCGTCGCGCGTGCTCCCCGTTGAAGCAGGATTTCACGGAATCGCGGGATCGGCTCGGCCTCGCGGGTCCCGCCCAGGCGCCGAAACGCCGTGGCCGTCAGCACAAGGTTAACGAACAAACTGGCGCAAAGTGCAACGAACAAGAAGACGCTGAGACAGCCAAGCTTTCGATTCCCTGCCATCACAGGACGAAACTGGCGGAGAACCGGCACGCGCACAAGAGCTTTTCGCGCGGCATGTACCGTGTCAGCGAACGGTGAGGCAAGACGATTCTGGAAAGTAAGCTGTGAGTCCGCTGTCCGCAGCGGACTGTTTTTGACAACGGCCCTATGTACGCACTTGTGCGCTAAGGACAGAACATCCTACAGCCATTTTGCATATGGGGGGCGGCCCAGACTGTCACATCTTGATTCACCCGACGAATTCCACTTCGATTGGAGCATCGGTGTAACCTTTGTTGTGCGCTTCCGTCAGAAATCTTCGGATAGCATCGCGGCCAACCTCACCATAATCGCGAGTAAATTCGTTCACATACATGCCGATGAATTTCCCGGCGAGCTTTGCGTCCATGTCGCGCGCATACGGAAGCGAATGCCGCACTGCCTCATCCCGATGCGCCAGACCATAGTCAATGCTTTCCCGAATAATTTCGCTCAGATCTCTTCGTACTGCCGGCGGGATATCCTTGCGCACAACATTTCCGCCAAGAGGTAGCGGCAATCCGGTTTGCTCTTTCCACCATTGGCCAAGATCGACAATTTTCTCGAATCCTGACTTTGCATAAGTGAGCTGCCCCTCGTGAATGATCAATCCAACGTCCGCCTGCCCATTGCGGACCGCGTCAAAAATCTGATCGAACGGGACGACAACGTAGTCAAACTCCCCGAGGAAAAGTTGCAGCGCCAGGAAGGCGCTGGTCATCGTGCCGGGCACGGCAATTTTGCGCCCTTCCAACAACTGGGGTGGATCGAGATTTTTGATCTGAGAAGAGAAAACATCGAACGTCGAACATCCACCTTCGAACTTCGAACGTTCTGAATTCGATGTTCGGTGTTCGGTGTTCGATGTTCGACGTTTTCTTATAACGATCGGTCCGTATCCGTCCCCCATACTCGCTCCGCACGGAAGCAGCGCGTATTTGCTGGAGACGTACGCATAGGCGTGGATCGAGATCGCGGAAATGTGCAGCTCGCCTCGAAGCGCACGCTCGTTCAATGTTTGAATGTCTTCGAGTCGATGCTCGAACCGGTACCCGCGCAGATCGATTTTATTCGCGGCCATCGCATAAAACATGAACGCGTCGTCCGGATCTGGGGAATGACCAAGGGTAAAAAGGGTTTTGCTGTCTTTCGTCATTTCTGCCGATTCCCTTAACATTCAGAGCGTAATCGGATTCGAGAGCCAACTAAGGCTCTGGATATTCCCGATTAATGTCGCGGACTTTTTTAGAGGGCGGAGCTCTGCAGCGCTACTAACGTTCAGCGATTCCCCTAAAGCAAGGCTGGCGGAAGTCGCCCTCTCCATCACAAAAACAAAACAGCCCCGAATTTCTTCGGGGCTGTTTGAAAACGTTTTTAGAAACGTCCGGTAATTACTGTTATCGATTTTCCACCACTCGAGGCGTCGGTCTGATCATTTCAAGCTGAGCGCTCACTTTCTGAATTTGCTCGGCTTGCTGCTTGAGGGCTGCGGTCAGGGTCTCAATTTGCCCCTCCTGCAAAGCAATTCTCGCCGCTTGTTTTTCAGTCGTGGCCTTCAATGCTTGCACGGTCCGGTGCTCTTTGAGCATCTCCTGCATCGAGAGCGGCGAACCCGCAGGGGCCGTGCCGAGTTTGCCATCTGCATCTACGAACACCGCGTCCCCGCCGGTAGCTGCTGCACCTGAGATGCCACCGATATAGCAGGCTACGTCTTGCGTGTCGCCGATGCGGATCGTGTTGTCTTCGTTAGCAGGTCCTGTGACGTCAAAGCCGATATAAATGTTAAAGTTGCCTTCAATGCCGGCGCCAGCCGAATCACCGATGGCTACGTTTCCAGAACCGCTTGCGTTGTCAGCCAGTGCCCCAACACCCATGGCGTTGTTGAATCCGCCATCGAGGTTGTTGGTGAGTGCATCAGCGCCGACGGCGTTGTTTGAGTTACTAACGGCGCCATCCGCACCGAAGAGGGCAAAAGCGCCGACTGCCGTGTTCAAGCTATGCAGATCACCCGCGCCATTGACGAGAGTGAGATCACCAACGGCTGTGTTTGCAGCGCCAGTGTCGTTGTTAAGCAGCGCGCTATTGCCAAGGGCATTATTGCTGAATCCGGTCGTGTTTACATTGAGAGCAAACGCGCCTACCGCGTCGTTGAAGCTTCCTTCTCCCTCGTTGGCACCACCGGCATTAAATACCATCGCAGCTGTTCCGACAGCCACGTTTTGAGTGCCGGTGTCTGCTCCAGCGCCGGCGGCGTTGAGCAAGAGCGCCGCGACGCCAACCGCGGTATTAGAGTCCGCATTGTTGAGGTCCAGAGCGCCAGCGCCAATACCGGTGTTGAAGTTGCCGGTGGTATTGCTAAAGCATGCAAACGCGCCAAATGCGCTGTTTCCAACGCCAGCGTTAAACCCAAGAGCGTGAAGGCCGTCCGCCGTGCTTAATATGCCGCCTACACTTCCCGGATCTGGTGTCTCCGGAGCGGGAGCTGCCTGCATTTTCGGCGAAAATGCAAAGCACACCAAAACTAGCGGGATGAGAAGGAACCCGCGCCGAAACGGCAGCGAGCGAGCCGGATCTCGTCCGCATGAAACTAACGTGTTGAGTTGATTGAGTGGATACATGGATTTTTGTGTGTTCTTTCTCTCCCGGTGTTTCATTTGGTTTTGTGGTTATTCGGGATCCTTACAGACAAAGAACCTACCGGGTAAAGTCCTTCGTCTGTTTCGGAGCCAGGGGCGCGTGATACCAAATTCCGGTTTCAGCTGTCAATACTTTTTTTTTTAACTTTTTTGGAAGAGAAGCGAGCCCACTCCCAAACGTGGGAACGTTCGTTAGACGTCGCGGAGCTCCGCCCTCCATCGTTTCGTCGCATCGACTTTCAATTGAACGTTGTGACGTTTTGCATTGCGAGCAAAATGAAGGGGCGAGCTCGTGCCAGCCCCGGCCCCGCGCGATATCAAGGAACATTCCTTCGGCATCGCGGACCTCCGCCCTCCAAAATCGCCCGTCGCTGCACCCAATCACTTATTGCTGTTTGCGTTGACGGAACAGTTCCCGTAGCCTCAGCCGCATGGCACGGTCTGGTCTCGGCAAGGGGCTTGGCGCATTGATCGGCACTCCGTCCGTGGCGACGCGCGCTGATACTGGCGAGCCGGGCGAGAGAGTGCATCAAATCAATTTGTCCGCCATTGTCCCCAATGCGCTGCAGCCGCGCAAGGATTTCGCCAGCGAAGCCCTGCAGGAACTGATCAATTCGATTCGACAACACGGTATCATTCAACCGCTCATTGTTCGCGAGCTTGCGGCGGTGAGTGGCGGAGTGGGCGCCCGATTTGAACTGATTGCAGGCGAACGCCGATGGCGCGCGGCACAGGAAATCGGTCTTACCGAGGTGCCAGCGATCATTCGAAGCGCAAATGACTTGGAAGTTCTCGAATTATCGTTGATCGAAAACCTGCAGCGTGCCGATCTAAACCCAATCGAAGAGGCCCAGGGCTACGCAAGATTGGCAAATGAATTTGGAATGCGGCAGGAAGACATCGCACTCAAAGTAGGGCGCAGCCGTGCCTCAATAGCCAACGCGCTGCGGCTTTTGGATCTGCATCCACAGGTGCAAGTCTGGCTTGCTCAGGATTTGCTTTCCGTAGGTCACGCAAAGGTGCTGTTGGCCTTGAAAGCGCCTGAGGAACAGCTTCTGGCTGCGGAAACGGTTCTACGTCGCAGTGCCACCGTGCGCGCGACAGAACGGCTGGTTGCCCGCTTACTTGGAGTCGGTCGTTCACGGCGCAAATCGCGGCGGGTCGGTGGTGAGCCGAGCATTACGCCAACGGCAGTGGAAGATTTGCAGAACCGATTGCGAGAACATCTCGCTACGCACGTCACCATCCACCATGGAGACAAGCGCGGGCGAATTGAAATCGAGTACTACGGGAACGACGATCTTCAACGGATTGTGACTGCTATTGGGCTACCGGCAGAATAACGGAGTCGAGGAGTGTTGGATTACTGGAGTAATGAATTCGCCGAGACAATTAACACTTCTTTACTCCTTTACTCCATTACTCCTGCTTGCCTTGGTCTTTGGTTGTCCACGTTCGCTATGCGCCGCTGATCCGAAAATTTGGGAAGAGGTCTCGGGCGAGAAAGGTCTCGCGCATGTTCAACGATTAGTCGAGTTCGGGCCGCGACCGTCTGGATCCGAAGCAATTGAAAAATCCAGGCAATACATCGAGGAACAACTCCGCGGTTCGGGCTGGCAGGTAACACGACAGGCATTCACTGATGAGACCCCGCGAGGCAAGGTGCAGTTCGTCAATCTGATTGCCCAATTTCCTCGAAACGCGACGCCCCTGTTTTTGTTGTGCTCGCATTACGACACGAAAACATTCGATGCCATAAAGTTCGTGGGAGCCAACGATGCCGGCTCAAGCACGGGTCTGCTCCTGGAATTAGCACGAGTCATCGCGCAGCATCCAAATCTGGCTGCGAAAATTGAGCTCGTATTTTTCGACGGTGAAGAAGCATACGACCATTTCTCGGAGACGGATGGCTTGTACGGAAGTCGCTATTTTGTCAGACAATTCTCAGGCAGCAGCGCCAAACAATTCCGCGGCGGAATTTTGTTCGACATGGTTGGCGATCGTTCCCTCGACATCACACTTCCGGCAGATTCCCCTCCCGAAATTGCGCGGGACATCTTCGCAGCAGCGGAAGCGGTGAAGCTGCGAAGTTATTTCACCTACCTCGATCGTGAGCTAATCGACGACCACTCGCCGCTAAACGCTATCGGCATTCCAACAATTGACGTGATTGATTTTGATTATCCCTGGTGGCACACCGCTGGAGATACAATCGATAAAATTAACCCGAACAGTCTCCAAATCGTCGGCTCAGTCGCGTTGTATTACTTGTCTGAGTTTGCGCTGAAACATTGAATCCGTGAGCGGCTGATCGAGCCCGTGAGAGGGGAACGAAAATGCGCAAACAGCGCAATTTGGCCGTTTCTGATCCTGAGCGGAGCGAAGCGCAGTCGAAGGATCTCTCACAATGTCGCTGCCACACACAAACATCTCTTGTGTGATCAAGAAGCGATTGCGAGGTCCCTCGCCGTCTCCGCGGCTCGGGATGATCCGCGTGGAAATTCAAATGCTCGTGACGAACTCATGCGCATTTCTGGTTCCTTCGTCATTCGACATTGCGGCTTCGTCATTCTCTTAATTTCTGCATTGCCTAAGGCCGGTTTTCCCGGCAGTTTGATTATAAGTTGCCGCATTAATTTACGCCTGAAAACTATGTCTCACGCAACGCGCAAAAACATCGGCGTAGTCGGGCTTGGGATTATCGGTCGCGGCATAGCCGGGTCCCTGCGGAGGAAAGGATTCCCGGTTTATGTTTGGAACCGGTCGCCGCGTTCCATTCCGAATTTTGTCGGGTCGCCCGGGGAGGTAGCCGAGCTTTGCAATTACATCCAGATATTTGTTTCGGATGATGACGCCTTGCTGCAGACCGCCCAACAGCTGGGTGAGAAGCTTACCCCGCGGCATCTTGTTCTCGTGCACTCAACCGTTGCTCCGGATTCGATGCGTGCCGCAGCTGAAATTGTCGAACGTCGCAAGGCGCGCTTTGTGGAGGCGCCATTTACAGGGAGTAAAACAGCGGCCGAAAAAGGTGAGCTCGTTTATTATGTCTGCGGAGACGATGCGGCATTGCGCGAAGCACGTCCGATCCTCGAAGCCAGCAGCAAAGAAATCGTCGAAATCGGAGCCACAATTGGTCACGCGAGCGCCATCAAAATCGCGACCAACATGATCACGGCGGCAAGCGTCCAGGCAGCTGCGGAAGCGCTGGCGCTTGTTCAAGCTTTGGGTTTGCCGTTGGAAAAATTCGTCGAGGCAATGCGCAGTAACGCCAGTCATTCGACAACTCTCGCTATGAAACTTTCTAAAATACTGAGCCGTGATTTTGAGCCACATTTTTCTGTCAGGCACATGTTGAAAGATATGCAGATCGCTAACCAGATCGGTTTGTCGAACTATCTCGATCTCGGTGTGACAGCGGCGGCTCGCGACCAGCTGCTTGAGCAGATGCACTGGGGCCACGGAGACGATGATTATTCGGCAGTGGCGCGAAAATATTTGCACGAACCTGTGCCAGCTGTCGGTGAAGAGCTGCAACTGGAGGAGGAAGATCAGCCGGCGAACGCCAGCGAGTCGATCGCAAGCTCAGCCGAAGCGGAGAGTCAGCACCAGCAACCTGTAGCGACTCCTGAAGTATCACCTGCGCCATCGGTTCGATTGGCAAGTAGCGGAGCTGCCAACGAAACACCACGATTGCGTCCGGGTTTTTTTAAGCAACTGCTGAGCCGACTATCATCAGGGAAGGAATGACGCCACGTTCGGAAGCCGGACAGGCGATCTTTGTCGACCTTTCCGCGCGCGCAAAATTTCGTATTACCGGCGCGGACCGGTTTCGGTTCCTTAACGGGCAAATCACAAATGATCTGCGCAAGGCGAGTGAAACCTCTGCAATCGAAGCTTGCGTTCTAAATGCGAAAGGCAAAACAGATGCGCACATTTTTGTTTCCGCATCCTTTTTGGTCGACGCTGCGGCAGACCTCCAAGAAAAGCTGAAGATCAGGTTGGAGCGCTACGTGATCGCTGATGACGTGCAGATTGAGGATGTCACCGATCAGTTTTCGCTTTTTCACCTGATGTCACGACAAGCCCCGGCGCTCGAGTCTGGCCGGGCTATCTCCGTGCGCCGCCTTGCCGAGCCGGGATGGGACATATGGAGTGATGCCGCCCAGCATGGCGCATTGTTACAGGAATTGACCGCACGATGGATCCTTTGCGATTCCGATGCGGCTGAGGTCATGCGAATCGAGCAGGGAATTCCGCGCTGGGGTCACGAGTTGACGGAGGAGATCATTCCAGTTGAAGCCAATCTGGAACAACGAACGATCGATTACCAAAAGGGTTGTTACATCGGCCAGGAAGTGATCTCGCGAATGAAGATGTCGGGGCAGACGAACAAGCGATTGTGCGGGTTGATTTCGCTAGACAACATCCCGCTTCGGCCGCGTATGAAAATTGTCTCACTTTCAGCGCCGGCAAAGGAAGTTGGCTGGATCACGAGCGCGACGCGCAGTAAAACACGAGAGATTGCCCTGGGGTACGTGAAACGCGGTTCTAACAGCACCGGCACAAAGCTTGGGGCGGTCACAGCGCCAGAAGCGACTCAGTCCATTCCGATCGAAGTGGTACCGCTTCCGTTCGCGTAGATGGCAGACGGGTCAAACCACTTTCGCCATTTGGATAGTTCGGCATGCGCCATCTGCAGGCCGTTACCCTTGCCGAAGCAACGCTTTTCGATTTCCTCATTAGCATGGAAACTCAATTAACCTGGCATGGTCACGCCGCTTTCAAAATCAAAACGGCTACCGGAAAAATTTTGTTGATCGATCCGTGGATAACGAATCCGGCCTTCGAAAATGGCAAGGATGAGCTCACCAGCCTCGATCGTGTTGACTTAATTCTCCTGACGCATGGGCATTCCGATCACGTCGGAGATTCCGTCGAGATCGGAAAGCAAACGGGCGCGACTTTGATTTCAAACTTCGATCTCAGTGCGGCGATGATTTCGGCGCTCGGTTATCCCGAATCGCAGACTTCTAACGAGACGACTGGCCATCTTGGCGGCGAATTATCGGTGCTCGATGGCGAGGTAAAAGTTCAGTTCGTCCCAGCGTGGCACGGTTCGTTTGTTCGAAGAGATGAACACGCGACGCCAGTTTACGCCGGTAGCCCGACGGGGTTGATCATCACGCTGCGCAATGGTCCCGCAATCTATCACACCGGGGATACGGATTTGTTCTCCGACATGGCGCTTGTGAAACGATTTCACAGGATCGACGCCATGCTGGTTTGTATCGGCGACCACTTTACAATGGGACCAGCTCGGGCCGCCGAAGCGGTGAAGCTAGTAGCTCCGAAAGCAGTGATTCCAATGCATTACGGAACCTTCCCGGTGCTGACAGGGACGCCCGAAGTGTTCGAACGCGAACTGAAAAAGCGCAAATTAAAGTCCAGGCTACGCGTCATGAAAGTCGGGCAGACGATTGCGCTGGATAGCTCAATAAAAAGTTAAAGGAGCTACAAGTTAATAAAACGAGCGACGCAGAGGGGAGAGCTCGTTTTGACGTCTTAACGTTTCTAGGCAAGTTCACACGACCGCGAAAGGCGACGGGATCGAATACGAAATCATCAATGCCAAATCGGGGCAACGGGTTAAGTTTGACGGAGCGGCTTACAAATCACGTACCGCAAGCTTTAAGCAGCGCCGCAACGACGTTTGTTGATTCTCTAAAGATCAATTCAATCTCGGAGAAGGTGCGTCGCGGGCGCCGGGTGGTAATCAAACGGCGTAACCTTTATGGCGAACAGTTAGCCGACCTCGCGAACTTGTACTTTCGCATGTCAGGCATCCCGATCCGCTTCTGGAGTAAGGCCAAAGAGTGGCAACGCTGGGAAGCGAACTGTTTTCGAATGCTGAATGGCGATCGTTTTCGCGTTTCCACTTCCGGGACGAGAACGGTGTGCATGGAGAAACTGCCCGGGAAAAGTCTTTGGGAGCACATGAAAGAAGGCACGCTCACCCTGCGGATGTTGGAAGCCGCTGGAACCGAACTGCGACGCGCGCATCAATTCTGGAACGACGAATTTAACGGCCCCTGGTCACATGGCGATTCGACTGCGACAAACGTCATTTACAACCACAGAACTGGCCGGGCAAGATTGATTGACTTCGAAATCGTCCACGACCGATCGCTCTCAGCCACAGCGAGGCACGCGGACGATTTACTCGTCTTTCTGTTGGACGTCATTGCAATGGCTTCCAGTCGGCAATGGTTGTCTTTTTCGCTTTCCTTTCTGAACGCGTACGAAGATCCAGTGGTTATTACCGAATTGACAAACCACCTCGCCGTGCGCGGTGGGATTGCATGGATTTGGTGGGGGGTCCGCACCAGCTTCAGCAATCCGGCGAAAGTAAAACAGCGCCTTGAACAGATTCGCGACGTTACCGCTAACCTGAAATACTACCGGGCGTTTGCAGCTAATCGCGCACGGCCGCGCCACAGACGACGCGCTTCGATAAACTGCCAGGTGATAAGCCCGGGGATGCCGAGCCCGATTTCTCTTGCGCGCGCAACCAGCGAAAGAGCAAAAGCGCCGTCGCCCGGGATGCCGAGCAAAGTGCCGACCACAAGGTAGCCGCCTTCCTGTACCCCCAGCCCGGCGGGAACTGCAAACGCTGCCGATCGAATCGTCAGCACCGTACTTTGCAGTATGAGCGCATTGACAAACGAGGCCGGCAAATCAAGCGCCCAAAGGGCCAGCCAAATTTCTCCGGAGCCCACGATCAGGGAAGCGATAGTCCAAAAACAACAGCCGACCACTCCACTTCGCCGCGCGTACAGCGAACGCACGGTTCGATCCAAAGTATCGCCGCCATGCACCAGGGATTGCCACTCCGAGGAACCGGCCAGACGCGAAATGATGCGAGCCAGAAA
>JBKPLD010000161.1:0-8032 GCA_046731415.1 Verrucomicrobiota bacterium | reverse complement strand
CTTTTCCGAATCCATGTGACTCTTATTTGATGCAACATGCTGATCGCAAACTCCGCGTTATCACCGCGATGTCACAGAGCGAAGTCAAGGAGAAAATCCCCCGTTAATCGTGAGAAGGTAGTGTTAGCCGGTCGTCAGTTCGGCTTTTGATGTCGTCCGACCCTGCGCGCATAGGGCGCCTCTCCCCGGGGAAAGAGAGGGAGGAGAGGGTTGACCTTGGGAGGAAAATGGCTGCTGGCTGAATCCCCCCTTCGAGTAAGGGGAGAAGTGAGGCGAAAACGGACAATTATCGGACCACGCGTGTCGTCTTCGCAGAAAATTGCGGCTTGCTCACAATCTATGAACAGATGAATGTTTGCGATCTAATGATCGTCACATATTGGAATCTTGAGAGTCTGGGACCCAACTTGGGAGACTTTAGCAGGTGCAGCGACCCTGTGAGACAGAGAAAAGCGTAACGAGAAGCTCCGGACAGGCTCGTGAAAAGGATCGTTGTCGACCTCATAATCATACTGGCTGCTGCTGCTGGTATCGTACTCCTGCTAAAAAAAGGCGGCGAGGCTGGTGCGAGCAAAGTAAAGCAGGTCACGGCTCCAGTTGCCACGGCAGTGATTGATGCGGTTCCGATACATCCGTTGGTGATCGAGGGCCAAATTAATAATTTCGTCGAGGAGATTGCTTTGCAACCACTGCGATTCTGGGGCGCTGAGCTCAAATACGGTTTCGTGCTTTCGGTGTCTGAAAACCCGAAATTGAATCATCCGCGCGCGCGTGTCGCACTTGCATATCCGACTGCGGCTCCGACCGTGCTTAGTATCGAATATGCAGTTCCCCAAAATCTATTCGAGATAATCGAAGCAGATCCCGTAGCGAAGAATAAGTTCGACGGTGTTGCGGTGCAGGTCACAACACAGGGAGCGACATACAACACTTCGGCCTTGCTAACGCTCGATCCTGAGCGACGCACTGAGGATCGCAAATGGTTGTCGTATAAGCTGGTCTTGCCGTCTGCCACCAGGAAAATCGATTTTTGGATCGCAGGAACACCGCCGCGGTACAACGTTTTCCAGGCGACCTGTGCTATTGTTCTGCCCCAATTGCGGCCAACGCCAGCCAAAATACCTGGAGCAGATAATACTCCTTCTCCATCAACGACCAGGAATCCTTAAGAAAACATGGCGAGTTATTTTCGGGGTTGATGCATTCTGTAGGTCACACTGAAGTACGGACTGAAAGCTGGAGAAAGCAGGCTGGTTTGTACAGTCGTGGTGCCGCCATATTCTTTTTGCTGTCGTTGCCTTCCTTGTGGCTGCTGACACAACCTTTCCCATGGGTAAGTGGACTGGAAGCTATGGCGTTGGGCACTGCAGTTCCCTTGTTCGTGTTCGGATTGATTGGCGGTCTGCGATTGGTTTGGGAGGGCGACGCTGTCTCGTGGGTTGAGTGCGCAGCGATTACGCTGTGTTTCGCTTCACTGCAAGCGTACATCTTCAACACGGCTCTGCATCCGGACAATCGTTTCAACCTTATCGGTGGCTTGTTACCAAACGCGGACCCATCCATGTATCTATCGCTGGCAAATCAATGGAGTGACGGTATCAGAGTAGTAACTCCACAGACGACCAGACAATTCTTTCCGTGTTTCCTCAGTGCCATGCTTTGGATCTGCCGGCGTGACCTGAAAGTGATTGTATCTATCTTTACGCTGATTACCGGCGTTTTATCCTTCATAACGTGGAGACAGGTGCGATCGATGTTTGGCTGGGTCGGCGCAACACTGTTCGTAACGCTCGTTTTCTTTTTCTATCGCTGCGAAGGCGTCGGATTGCTGCGCACGGAACAGCTTGGACTTTGGTTCGCGCTGATTGCTGTGGCCCTTATGCTGCAAAGTCTTCACGAAAAACGTGAAGGCCTATGGTGTATTGGGTTGTTCAGCCTGGTGATGGGTCTGAATACACGAGCCAGCGCCTATTTCATTTTGCCTTTGTTGATCTCGTATAGTGGATGGGTTTTCCGAAGGGGTCGATGGGGATGGAAGAGCATAATCGCTGCGGGCCTCGTTTGTTGTATTACGATGCTGTTGAACTTTATCTGTTACTGGATCTTTTTTGCTCCTCCCCGTCCGACCTCGAATTTCTGGCTCTGCTTCTATGGCATGTTAACAGGTGGCAACTGGGTAACTGCGATGAACGAGATAGGGGTCAATTACAACTACACTAACATGATTGCCCGCGAAAAAGGAGTAGCACTCCTCAGAGCCGAGCCATGGCTCGTAGTAAAGGGATTTCAAAAGGCGTGTTGGTACGCGTGGGCAACCAATATGTTCTATGGTATCCCGCCAGCGAGGGAGGTCTTTTGCTCGTGGATGAAATGGCTGACGGTAATAGGAGGAATTGTGCCATGGAGCTGGTCTCTGCTGCAACGAAAGCGGGCGGAAGTAGAGTGGTTTGTTCTGTTGGTCGCGTTAGGCACGTTACTCTCGCTGCCTTTTGCGCCACCCTGGGATGGAGGACGCCGCGTGTACGCCGTGACATACCCGTTTGTGTATCTGGCGCCAGTGTTGCTGATATCCTGGAGTTTAACGACGCTACGCGAGTATCTACCAGGGCGCGGTGCTTGGGGGTTGGTGACAGAAAGGAGTCGTCCTACATATCCAAATAACCAGCTTGCACGGTTTGCGGAGGCTGGCCTGATAATACTGGTGCTGCTGGCTACTGTCGTTCCGCTGGGGCTGATGCTTTTGAATCGTAATTCAATCAAGGGATGGCAACCGCGGTTTGTTGTTCCCCAACAAGGGGGCTGCCCGGCAAAGAATTTGCCAGCTGGTTATCAAATTCATCTAATTCCTGATAGCGGACGGACGTTCGTGCCCTGGATACGAGTGTCGGATTTTCGCAAGAGTATTGATGGCAACCTCGAAAAACTGCGCGCGCCCTGGTTGCTGGATTTGTTCAATGATTTACCGGAAGGCACTACCATTGGCACTGCTTGTCATAGTAACTTCTTTGTCATCGGGACGGATAAAGCCGAAACGAAGAAAATATCGCAACGCCACCCTATCATGAATCGCGCCTGGCACCGCATTGTTTATGATAATGACTATCCCTTGCCGCCGTACTCACGGGAACTGTTAAGCCGTCCCAAAGTACCACCGCTCTTGCCTGGTAGCTGATCACGTGATTAGCTCGGGCCGGGATCAAACCGCGTTTGAACCCCAGCGCCCTTGCGGGATTACGTGATATCGCAAAAACGACCGCAAAGTAAATTCAGGTTCTTGCAACAGCCCGCCTGCTCTCGCGCACTTTCCCAGCGACGGCGAAGATCGCGAAGCCCAACAGCAACAGGGTTGTGATGCGATTTGATGCGGTCAACACGCGAAACAGTGTAGGAGAGTATTCAAACTCTACGCGATTTTTGCCGGCGGGCACGAGAACTCCAGTCTGCCATTGATTTACGCACAAAATCGGCTGTCTCTTCCCGTTCACTCGCGCCTTCCAGGCCGGAGTGAACCACTCGTTCAACACCAGCAATGACGCCGAATCGCATTCAACGTTCGCATGACTTCGATTCGGTTGATCGAGAATCTTTTCGATTCTGTCTGCTGGATACGTTGATCTCTTGGAACTTTCCAAAAGGCGCTGGACGCTCTCGAATTCGCCAGCGGTCACGTAGGCTGTGGAGAAGTAGTCAAAGCCCTTCGTGATGACATTTATGAATTCAGTCTCATCTTTGGCGAAGCCTGCAATTTGATGCAGCAGTGTCAGTCGTCCCATTGGACTCGGATTCTCGTACAGGCGGTAGCTTCCGCTTTCGAAGAGCTGTTTTGCATTGGGATCGAGTGGAGAGTTATCGAGACCACATAAGACATAGCGCGCGCCCATCATCTCACGCGCATGAGGAACATTCGTCAAATTGCTGAAACGGAACTGGTCATAAGGCTGCGGGGTTAGTTGATTATAGAAACTTTTGATTTCATAGTAGGTAGCGTTCATTGCCCAGAACCGGTTAGTAAACGCTTTGTCACGGAAATCGACCCGATAATCATGGACGTCGACCTCGCTGGCCATTCGCTGAAGTACGCTGAGGCTAAGTAGATTGATTGGTTTGTTGAATTCCGACTGAGAGAGTGGAATTCCTCTTACTGGAATGACCATGGCGGCAGCGGAGACAATCAAACCAGCTAACGCCATCTCTTTGTAGCGAGACAAATCGCTGATACGCCCAAGCGCGAACAAGATTGGGGCCACTGCCAGCATCCAAAACCCAGTTACGCTCCGACCGTCACTGTCCCAGATTAGCTCCCAAAGAATGATCGCCACAAAAACCAGGCCTAACACTGCTGGTGCAATAAGTGCGCGCGCGTTGTGGCTTCGCTTGAATTGCTCGATGCATTGCACCAGAAGAGAATACCCAACGCCGCCTAGGAAGGAGACGCCAACCACAAAGAGGACAAGATGCCGACCAGCTTCCCGAAACCTGTTAATGAAAGGAATATGGAAGTTTATGTACGCAAGCCCCAGGTTGGTTCCAAAGCCGGATAGCAATCCATATAACGCGATAGCTGCAAATCCCAGCACAAGCATGCGGAGGAAACTGTCGAGCCGACGAAAGTAAAAAGCGGCTAGCAGTGTACCAGCCATGCCGAGTGGGCCGACGTAGGGACTGCCAACAACACTAATCCAGCTTGGTCTGATTATGATACCTGCCGCCTGGCCCAGACTAAGTTGAAAGAGATTGAAGCTTTTCCATGGAATAGGAGCATGCCCAATCACTGCGGCGCCGGCTCCGACGTGTCGGATCATTTCGCCAGTGGCAAGGTACATGGGAATTATCGCCGCCCCTGCGAGTCCAAACGCAATGCCAGCGCATAACACCATTGACCATAGTGAGCGCCAGATGTCCGCAAACTGTCTTTGTAAACACATCCACCCAATACCTGCCGCAAAAAGGATCAAGCAGCCCAGGGCAGCGTGAATAACCGCCTGGGAAGGACTGGCCAGTGCCAGGAGACCAGCTGCGATGGAAAAGACGAGGATTCCAGAAGATTTGCCAGGAAATCGTAATAACAATATTCCGCCGGCCAGCACTAATGGAAGCCATGCATAGCTGGCCGTGATCGTGATCCAGCTTGCATAAAGTTCCGTGTTGCGGGCCAGCATCCCGACGGATGCACCGATATATGCGGCCCATGGCGGAATCGTAGCGCATCGCAACAAGATGTACAGATTGAGGTAAAAGATAAAGAGGTGGAGCAGCGTGAGATGGGTGAGCGTGTATAGCGACGCCAGTGGTCCGCCATAGCTGAGTAGCCCAAAGAAATAAAGCGGATAAAGGATGGAAAAGTGGGGACTCTCAAAGACTGGAAACCCCGTACCAATACTTGGTAGATAGTAGGGAACCGAGCCAGATAGCGCTAAGCGTGAGGCCCCGGAAAATATCGGCCCGTAGATGTGAACATTGTCCAGAAACGGACCAAAGAGCAGGTGAGATGTTACAAATGGCACGTAACGCAGCAAAAAAGTGATAACCAATGCTATGATGGCATAAGCCTCCGGAGTACGATTGGAACGAGGTTGCTCGTTAGTCATTAGGCTCGGTGCGCGTATGACGAGCAGGCATCAGATGTTTTGTACCGAGGGGCTAGGAGATGGCGCTTACAGCGCACTCTGCAAGAAACTCGGGGAAAACCGGGTGAGGGCAACTCTTAGGCGAGATAGGACCGGAGGAACAACTCCATGATGTGCTCGGTTCCTCCCGGTGTGACATGCCTCAGATCATCTTCCCAGATAGCGGAGCGATCGGAGTTTTGAACGATCTCGTAGCTAGGAAAGTAGTCCACGTTGTCGTGCGCCGCAGCCCACTGCTGGGCGACTGCCCTTAACAAAGACTTGGCATAAGTGTTGGCCACGACTACGTCCATTTTTGAGAAGGTTGCCATTAGAGGCACAGGAGAAACCGTGACCACGATGCGGAGGTTCGGGTGCCCATAGCGAGACAGCAATGCGTGTGTCGCTTCCAGGTTATTCCAGTTCTCAGTAAAATCGGTCAGGTGAAACTCATACCGAGTTGGATGGATCTTCAATAAGGGGGTGCGATTGACGTAAACGTCTGCTTTTAGATCGCGCCAGACCTCGGTCAACCCCAGGGTAATAATTACCGCTCGGCAATCGGTTATGCGCTTGGTAACTGTTTGTATTAGCTTGCGGCGCTCCAGAGTCTCCGCGAACCCAGCTGGCTCAAGTGTGGGAGTCGTATGCGGGTCGGACCAGGTGGTTTGATTCACTTGAACAATAGATTCCACAGGAAAAACTGCTTCGGGATCGAGAGCCCAGCGAAGCTCGTTCAAGATCGAAAACGTATTGTATTTGTTCGTAAAACCGAGCCCGGTTACCTCTTTGTTGGCCGGCTGAAACTTCGCGAACTCCGGAGCGGCGCTTTTAACCGCGATTCGGCGTTTGATGAGTGCGTTTTCCAGTCCTCGAGCGAAACACGACCCGATCGCAAAGAAGTTGTCGTCCGACTCGAGTTTAAATTTCGGATCAATTCGCGGCGTAAACCAAGTTCGTTCCAGCCACGTCTTCCGTAATCGCTGAAAGGCGTACTCACCTCTGCGATCGTTTGGATCCGCCTCTTTCTTATACCAGCGGTTGGCGCGATTCTGCCAATTCCTATCTGCTTCAGCCGAGGTCGCGACGTAAATGGAGGTTGCTGTGGGTGAAGACGAAGCGCCTGGCAATTCGGGCGGCAGCAACCCGCTCGCCTGCTTCTCAAGCGTAGAGCGAGGGGTTTTATCCGTTTTCGTGATCAACAAAGCAAAGATCTCCTCGCGATAATGATTATTCAGGTAGTCTCTTTAGCCAGTCCCTGTAGGACGACTTTGGTCAATCTCCCCTTCTTTGGCAAATGTGGCTGGTTCGAGATTTCCATTGAAATGGTGGAGTTGGCGAGCGTTGACACGGCGACGTGAGTATCCTCTGCCCAGCAGGCGAAGGCAACCACACGGTGTGAGGCCGCACCGAAAAGTCAAGACTGGCGGATCAAAACGTTTTGCGCGATAAAGCGAACTGTCATGGAATCTGCGGCCGCGAACACAGTTCTGATCATCGAGGATGAACGTGATGTGGTCGATCTTCTCGCGCTCAACTTGCGTAAAGCCGGTTTCGCGACCTCGACGGCGTCCGACGGTGCTGCCGGGCTTGAGAAGGCGCGCAACGAAAAGCCAGCTTTGATTATTCTTGATCTCATGCTGCCCAAGATGCCCGGGCTCGAAGTTTGCAAAATTCTGAAAAGCGACCCGGGGACGCGCCGGGTCCCCATCATGATGCTCACGGCGAAAGCGGAGGAAATCGACCGGATAGTCGGTTTGGAATTTGGCGCGGATGATTACGTGACAAAACCTTTTAGTCCACGGGAAGTGGTCTTGCGGATTCGCGCGATCATGCGCCGTGGCGAGGCGAAACAGGACGATGAGCGCTTGACCGCTGGACCCATCACCGTTGACCCGGCGCGTTACGAAGTTTCGGTTAGCGGCAAGCAAATCAATCTCACCAGTCTTGAATTTAAACTTTTGTGCACGCTGATCCAACGACGCGGTCGTGTGCAAGGACGTGACCGCTTGCTCAACGACGTATGGGGTTACGAAACTGTGATCGACACGCGCACGGTGGACACGCACGTCCGACGTCTGCGCAAGAAACTTGGCAAAGCCGCCAATGTGATCGAGAGCGTCCGCGGATTCGGTTATCGAATGAAAGAAAAGTAAGGCTAGTGTTGTGCAACACTAAATGTCTTGGCTAATCCTCGGCGTCCTCTGCGTCCTGTTCGCAGTGATAGCGCTGCGTCTCCGGCAAAAATGGGCCGCGCCGTGGCCACAAATCGAGCAACTCGTTTCGCAGATAGCCCGCGGCGAACGTCCATCGACTTTTCTGATAAACGGTGGTGCAGATCCGCGTCGGGTTGGCCTGGCGCTGGAGGCTGTTTTTGCGCGCCAGCAGGAACTCGAGCGCCAGATCGCTGGGCGCGAATCCGATAC
>JBKPLD010000160.1:0-4639 GCA_046731415.1 Verrucomicrobiota bacterium | reverse complement strand
TTTCCTTCTGATCCCATATATGGTCGCCTGTCGTGATGACCGAGACGCCGGCGCGCAAGAGATCAATCGTGATTTTTCCCGTTATGCCCCGACCGCCGGCGGCGTTCTCGCCGTTAACGATGATAAAGTCCAGAGCGTGCTTCTCCTTTAGTTCCGGCAACCTGCCGATCACGGCCGAGCGTCCCGGCTCACCAACGATGTCGCCCAGGATAAGAACCGTTAGCATGGTGCGATACTAGACACGCTAAAGCGCGTTGTCATCCCGAGCCTCGAAGACGGCGAGGGACCTCGCGCAACCGCAAAAGTTACGCATCTCACTTTGTGTGATTACTCAATCGTAGTGATCGCCTTCGCTTCGCTCAGAATGACACACCATTGTATTAGAGAGCGCGAAACCTGGCCATTGATGCTTGATTGGCTGCGAAATGATCCTTCGCGTCATATTGCTGGCGAGCTGTTTCTCGATCTTACCGATCACTGGTAGGGCAGCAGACAATCTTGGAGTCCTCGGCGCGCATCCTCAATGGAACATTCTCGAACACTATCAACAGACAATTACCCGCGATGAATTTACCCGGCTAATTCAGAACGTTTATTGCACCCACGGATTTGCTCCGGATCTGATTGAAGTAAACACCGACACAGCGCGGATTTTGACCAATCGTGAGTCGCAAAATTTTTTCACTTTACGCTTCGCAAAGAATGATGCAGCGCGCAATCCGGTGCCGCGTCTTTGGCATCCCGCTAAATCTCTGCCGTCCGCCAAAGCAAACAAACCGCTCTCGGGCCTGCGCATTGCGCTCGACCCGGGTCATCTCGGTGGCGAATGGGCAAAGATGGAAGAGCGTTGGTTTCAAGTCGGCGGCACCCAGCCTGTTCAGGAAGGCGATCTGACGTTGAAAGTTGCGCAGCTGCTCGCCCCGCGATTGCGCGAATTGGGCGCGAAAGTTTTTTTTGTCCGCAACGGCAACGAACCAGTCACAGCAAAACGTCCTGATGATTTTCGTGAAATTGCCAGGAAAATATTGATTAAGAACGGCGTGCCACAGCCGCGCGCCGACGTGCTGGATCCAAACGATCCGGAGAAAGAACAAACGATTCGCTGGCAGAGCGAGATCTTATTTTATCGTTACAGCGAGATTCGCCGTCGGGCGGCGCTTGTAAACTTCAAGTTGCATCCCGACCTTGTCCTTTGCCTGCATTTCAATGCTGAAGGATGGGGCGATCCGAATAATCCGACGCTGACCGACATCAATCATTTTCATCTTCTTGTGAATGGTTCGTATTTAGAGTCGGAGCTTGAGTTCGATGACGAACGTTTCGAAATGATTCGACGACTTCTCAGTCGAGCTTACGATGAGGAATTGCCTCTGGCAGACACCGTTGCCACTGCCATGGCTCGCGAAATTCAACTACCGGCATACGAATATCCTACCACCAACAGCACAACGAAAGTCGGCACCAGCGGATACGTTTATGCGCGCAATCTGCTGGCTACGCGGCTTTATCGTTGTCCGGTGGTTTATTGCGAGCCCTATGTCATGAACAGCAAAGATGCGTTCGCTCGTATTCAGGCCGGCGATTACGAAGGAACCCGCAACGTCAATGGCTTGGAGCGCAAAAGTATCTTCCGCGAGTATGCCGACAGCGCAGCCGACGGTTTGATTGAATATTATTCGAAAGCGCGAGGCCTGTAGCCGCCGACCTCTGGGCGGCGCGGCGCACGCGTGTTAGCACATCAGCGTCGCGCTTCGCAGAGCGAAGCGTCTACAGGATTAGTCGAAATAGATAGGCACAATCTCGCCGCGAAAAGACCAATGATCTGCGCGTTTGATCAAGCCTGCCCGAACGGGATTTTCGCGGACATAATGCCATTTTTCCGAGTAGCTCTCGCTACTTCTCAAGACATGATCGAAGAATCCGCGTTGCCAGACGGGATCGGCAGAACCAGTTTTGATGGATCGTGCAAGGAACCGCTTCAGAGTCCCGACCCAATCACCGAGTTTAAAGTTATCTGGCAGCACCACAAATAAGTGTAGGTGATCGGGCAGAATTACGTAGCGTCCGACCGCAATCCTAAAATTACTGAGCGCCCTCGTACTGAATGTTACGAACGCTTTATGGATATGGTTATTCGCAAGATGAGGGCTACGTCGATAGGCACAGCAGGTTATAAAGTAAAGTGGATTGTCTGGGAAAATGATGTCGAGCCATCGTGGTGCTCGGGGGAATTTTGTCACGACGCAGTTTAAGGATCGCGAATTGCGCGACGCAATGCTTTGATTACTATAGTCGCCGACCTCTGGACGGCGCGACGCGCAGGCGTTAGCTAAATCAGCGTCGCGCTTCGCAGAGCGAAGCGTCTAGAGTTCGTCTACCGCTTCGCGGATGTCTTCCGTTGTCACGTTGCGCGACAATTTTGCCGTTCCGATTTTTGGCGTGACAACGAATCGGATTTTTCCGCCTTCGAATTTCTTATCGAACTTCAACGCATCGAAAATTTTCTCGCGCGCGAAATTCTTTGGCAACTTTGTCGGCAAATCGAATCGTTGTAGAAGATCTACCACCGCATCGCGTTGCTTTAATGGCAGTCCGGCCTTCCTAATCGAGATCGTGCATGCGGCGACGATTCCCAGGCTGAGGGCCTCGCCGTGAAGAAATTTCCGGTAATTTCCCGCGCGTTCGATTGCGTGACCCACGGTGTGCCCGAAGTTGAGAACAGCACGCTTGCCGGTGCGATCATGTTCATCCTTTGTGATGATTTTTGATTTTATCTTGATGTTGCGCTTGATCAGCGATTGCAGGGCGCGCACGCCTGCCGCGCCGGAGCCGAGCGACGGCGGGTCGCTCGCCTCCCACGATTGAAGCTGCGCGAACATTTTCGCATCCGCGACAATGGCGTGTTTGATGATTTCCGCGAATCCCTGATTGAGCTCGCGGCGGGGCAACGTTTTCAAAACGTCGACATCATCTATCACCAGCGATGGTTGGTGGACTGCGCCGATCAGATTCTTTCCCTCAGTCGTGTTCACTCCGGTCTTTCCCCCAATCGAACTGTCCACCATCGCCAGCAATGTCGTGGGGATCTGCACATGCAGAATTCCGCGGTGATAAATAGCCGCGACAAATCCGGAGATATCGCCGATTACGCCGCCCCCGAGACCGATCACGAAGGATTGCCGATCCAGCCCAGCCGCGATCATCTCATCGCAAATTGCACCGACCTGTTTGAGCGTTTTCGATTGCTCGCCTGCTCGGATTGTGACGAGCATCGGTTCAAATCCGCAACCCTCCAGGCTCCTAGTGACGCGTTCGGCGCAGAGTGGCACGACGTTGCTATCACAGATGACAGCACATCCACCACTCAATCCAGTTCTCTGGCATGTTGGCCCAATTTCCCGTAGAAGGTGTTCGCCAACCAGCACGCGTGTACTGAAACCGCGCAAGGGATTGTGTAAATCGGTTCCTCTACTGTTGGAACGTGGGGTTCCAATGACTAAGACCGAGCGGGTTTGACTGGTAGTCTTGGAACGAGCCCAAAACGGAGCTTGGACCGAACGTGATTGTCTCGACATGATAGTCGCAAAATAGCGAATTAATCTTTGCGCCGTTGTTTTGAGGTCCCTTAGTCATTCCGGGACCTCCACCCGGCTGAAGATTGGGCACATACGGTGGCGCTGCAACAACGCCAGTCCAAGAAGCGGCGACCCCCGGATTCCCTGCGTAGTTTGGCGCCATAAAGATCGTGGATGATGGAGAGACGACCCTCGTCATGTTGCCATTTATTAGCGTGTAAATGTTATTGTTAATGCCGTAACTGACGGGCGCGCTGTCATTGTTAGACGTGACCCGTTTGTCGAAAGGCGATTGGAACACTCTTTTGTCCGCAATGTATTTCGGGTAAATGACCGGGTTTGCTGTCGTGCCCATCCCGGGTACGGCATTGATTACGGGGAGAATCTCATCCTTATCGTTGAGGTATGTTTGTATCGCCAGTCCGATTTGGCGCAGGTTGCTCATGTCTTTGGTTGCTTTTGCCCGCTCAGAAATGCTCGTGTACATCGGATACACCATCGACATGAGAATGACGATGATTGCCAGGACGGTAATTACCTCGATCAGGGTAAAGGCGCGGGAGAAGCAGTAATTTCGAGCCATGGGTCTGTTCAATTTACAACCAATGGTATCGGTCTTGGGCGTGGAGCGGAAGCCAAAAAGAACTGCGCAAAAGGAAGTTGCTTGACAATACACTTTCCACTTTGTGTATGTAGATCATGCCAGACGAAGTGCCCACTCAATCTCCGCCTCCGCCAGGTCCCGACCCCGGGACGACGGCAAAATCCACGTCGACCGGTTTACCTTCCAATGTAGCTGCCGCCATCGCCTGCATTCCGTTGATCGGCGGCATCATTTTTTATATCCTTGAGAAGCACGATGGTTTTGTGCGCTTTTACGCGATGCAATCAATCATCTTTGGTTGCGCATGGTTTCTGTTTAACATTGTCTCCGCGGTCGTTCATGCGGTGTTTGGGGCAATTCCGGGTATCGGCGGGATTTTGGTATTTTTTTGGGCAATCATCGCCGCGCTGGTTCATCTCGTCTTTTTGGTAATCATGATCATAACCATCGTAAAAGCGTT
>JBKPLD010000159.1:0-22200 GCA_046731415.1 Verrucomicrobiota bacterium | reverse complement strand
CTAAAGCCGCAAGCACGTAAACTCTGGACGGAAGCCAAAGAACTGCATCTGATCTTCTCCAAGATTTGGAGAAGCGGAAAGAATGAATAAGCAACCTACAACAGCAGACTACGACGAAAAGCGCGACAATTCGTTCGTCATTCGGGTTTTGTCATTGAGTCGTCATTCGTCATTCGGATTTCGTCATTCTGATCATGCCTTCTGATTTTCCCATCATCGAAGTAGAACGCCTCGTCCGAAAATTCGGCGACCGGGCAGTGCTCGACGATATTTCTTTTAACGTTCGCCGCGGCGAAACGCTTGTTATCATGGGCGGCAGCGGTTGTGGCAAGAGCACTTTGCTCCGTCACATGATCGGCTCAATGAAACCAACGTCAGGTCGTGTAAAGCTGTTTGACGAAGAGATTACAATGATGAAGGAACGCGAGCTTGAACGCGTGCGGTTGCGTTTCGGGATGTTGTTCCAATCCGGCGCGTTACTCGCCTCACTGACGGTCGGCGAGAACGTGGCGCTACCGCTCTTGCAGCACACTGAGAAATCCATCGACGAAATTGAGCAAATCGTGAGGCAAAAACTTGAAATGGTGGGATTGACAGGCTTTGAAGACCTCAAACCAGATGAGATCAGTGGCGGAATGAAAAAGCGAGTCGGCCTGGCACGCGCACTTGCACTCGACCCGGAATTGTTATTTAGCGATGAGCCGACTTCAGGGCTAGATCCAATCATGACCGCCGTAGTCGATGAACTCACATTGAAACTGACGCATGGAACCCATATGACCGCCGTGGTGGTGTCGCACGACATGACGAGCGCCTTCCGCATCGCGACGCGCATGATCATGCTCGGCCACGGCGGCATTGTCGCGGAAGGCACCCCGGATGAAATTCGGAACAGCCCAAACCCGGAAGTGCAGCAATTTATCCATGGCGAAGCTGACGGTCCGATTCCGCTGAACCTTTCACAGGAAGAGCATGAGGACCATCAGCACGTTAAACCGCGACCTTTCGTTGCCGCACGTAGTAGATTTCACCGGAAGATGGCATGAAACCGATGTCGAAGCCCTAATGACAAATGACAAAGGAATGACCAAATGACGAAGTCCGAAAATATTCTGCCGGTCAGGAACGAATATTTTGTCATTCTGGCTTCGTCTTTATTTGGTCACTCGTCATTTGTCATTCGTCATCACAGACGAACCGTCTGCAGAGAATCATGGCCCTGGTAAAACGCAATCTATCCGATTATCTCGTCGCGCTGTCCGTGATCGCGTGCAGTCTCGTGCTGCTAGGGGCTCTTACCTTCGCTCTTTCGGGTTATCGGTTTAAAAAACCAAAGCGAACTCTGCAGATCAATTATGAGGACGTCACCGGTATCAAGGTAAATTCCGAGGTGCGCTACGCAGGTGCGCCGGCGGGCCGGGTAATTGCAATGCGTCATCTCACTGCCAAAGAACGCGATGCCAGCGCTAACAAGAAAGATGCAGTGCGCGTGACGGTCAGCCTCGACGAAGGAATTCCGGCGATACCCACAGACGTCACAGCGACACTAAGCTCCGATACAATGCTCTCACCGAAATTCGTAGCGCTTTCCGCAGGTACACCAGGCGGTCAGACATTGGCAAACAACGCCGCGATCGAAGGTCATCCAGCGTATGGGCTCGAACAGATCACTGCTGAAGCCGGACCGTTATTCGAGAATGCAAACAAACTCCTCGATAATCTCAATGTGACGGTCACAGGATTGAAAAAAGATCTTGGTGAATTCACGCCGAAGCTCGGTCCCCTCGCCGATTCGTTGAAACTGGACGTGGACAACTTACAGAACATGATCACGAACCTTCAAGGCGTAGAGAAGAGCGCAGACACTTTCCTCGGCTCAGCTAATTCGTTCATCAAAACCACGGACAAACAGCTTCAGGAAGACTTGAAACAACTGAATGTGACTCTCTTGAATCTGAAAGTGGTCACCACATATGCCAAGGAGCTCGTTGGAACGCTCGCTGCAAAACCAAACCGCGTCATTTTCAGCGGCAAACCGGCAACGCTTACGCCGGAATCGGAAATCCTGAAAAGTTCGAAACCAGTGCCCGCAAGAAAACCATGATTATGCTGCTTTTCGATATCGCCACATCAATTTCAAAAAGCGAATCGCATCGCGTAATGGACGAATCTTGCTCACCTGATCGGTGTAAACAGTGGTGATTGGGACCGATTCAATCCGGTAACCTTCGCGGCTGGCGATGATAAGCACTTCGGTGTCGTAATCGAATCGGCCTCCGCCGCCAAGTAATTGTGGAATCAGTCGGTGATTCAACATCCGAAAACCGCACTGTGTGTCGGGGATTTCCTGTTTGCAGACACGGCTGATCTGCCTGCTCATGTAACGATTCACAACGCGCCGGATAAATGGCATTCCGGCGACATTGCTCATGCGGTTGCCGATTAAAAAGGTCGGCCGGGTCGCGTCCGCTGCCGCTACCAGGAACCGATCGATCTCCTCTGGGAGATGTTGACCATCGGAATCCAGCAGGCTCACCCAACTGATTTGTGGATTCAATCCGTCCGCCGCACCGTGGGGCGGGCTGGCTGCGGCGAGCCAGTGGGCCAGCCCTGTCTTGATCGCTTCGCCTTTGCCCCGGTTTTGATCGTGAACAATGACTTCAGCGCCGGCTTCTCCCGCGCGTTGCGCGGTCTGATCGCTCGAACCATCGTCAATGACGAGGACGTGGGCGAGTCGCGCGCGGGTTCGACGAACAATGTCCCCGATATGTTTTTCATCCTGATAGGCAGGAATAACTGCGGCAACAGTCTCTCGTGCTATTCCTGTCATATCGAGCAAGGTCGAGACATCTCTCGCTATTAAACTGAGATTCCTCGACTTCGCTCGGAATGACAAGCTCTGTAAGCAACGTGTGCTGTAGCGTGCCCTGTCCTCAGTGCACAAGATCCCGGCAGAGCAATACCAATTCGCCGAGGACAGCGGATTTTATAGCTCAGGTTATCGCTTCACCGGATGAAAGTCGGCGGCGTGATAAGAGCTGCGGACCAGCGGACCAGAGGCTACATGCAGAAATCCTTTTCTGCGCGCAATGTCGCCATAGTAATTGAATTCCTCCGGCGCGATGTATTCGACAACAGGTAAATGTTTCGGAGTCGGGCGCAAATACTGGCCCATCGTGAGCACTTCACAGCCGGCTTCGCGCAAATCGTCCATGGTCTGAAAAAGTTCGGTCTCCATCTCGCCAAGACCGAGCATCACTCCACTTTTGGTCACAACTTCTGACGAAAGTTCCTTTGCACGCCGTAGAGCCTCCAGAGAAGTCCGATACTTTGCTCGCGAACGCACCAGTGGCGTGAGGCGTTCCACCGTTTCCACGTTGTGATTGAAAATGTCGGGCCCGGCGTCGAGGACCACCCGGAGGCACCAATCCTGCGCGTGAAAATCGGGAACGAGCACTTCGACAACCACCGAGGAATCCATCTCTCGAATGGCCGTGATTGTGCGAGCGAAATGATCGGCGCCACCGTCCTTGAGATCGTCACGCGCGACAGCCGTGATCACGACATGTTTCAATTTCATTCGGCGCACCGCTTCGGCCACGCGCTGCGGTTCATCTTTCTCCAGCGCGAACGGCTTGGCGGTTGTCACAGCGCAAAACCCGCACGCACGCGTGCATCGATCCCCGGCAATCATGAAAGTCGCCGTGCCCTGGCTCCAGCATTCCCAGCGATTTGGACATTGCGCGCTCTCACAAACCGTGTGCAATCGCAGATCAGAAATGAGCGCCTTGGTTGAAAAGAAAACCGGATTGGATGGCAAACGCACTTTGATCCAGGGCGGCTTCTGCCCCTGATGCAACGCCGGATCCATCTTTGCGCAAGACATGGAACAAAGTTACAACGTTAAAAAAGTTACAAAAGTTAAATCGATCTGTAGCGGCAAAACTCAACGCTTTGGCGAAGCCATGTCATCCCGAACTAAGTGAGGGACCTCGCATTTGCCTGAGCAAGCACACGAACGTTTCTAAACTGTGATTAGCAATCGTGAGGTCCCTCGCGGTCTTCGCGGCTCGGGATGACTACGCATTAGAGTTTCGTGCGACCGGAAAGCGCGGCAGAAAGCGTTAATTCATCGGCCGATTCAAGACCGCCGCCAGCCGGAATACCGCGAGCAATACGCGTGAGGTCCACCGCTTTGTTTTTCAAGAGTTCGACAATGTAATTTGTGGTCGATTCGCCTTCGACATCGGCAGGCAACGCGAAAATGATCTCGGCGATTTTTTCCTCATCGACGCGTTCAAGTAGCTCTTTGATACGCAAATCGTCAGGACCAACATGATCGAGTGGAGAAATCTTCCCTCCCAGCGAATGGTAGCGTCCCCGAAAAGCATTGGTTTTTTCCAAAGGAAGAATGTCGGTGGGTTGTTCTACGACACAGATCAAATCTGTCGAGCGCGAAGAATCGGCGCAGATTTCGCATATTTCGCCGGTGGAGAAAAATCCGCACAGTTCGCAGGAACGAATTGCCTGACGGGTTTCCGCGATAGCCCGCGAGATCTGTTCCGGTTGATCGTTCCGAGCCCGCACCATCCAGAGCGCAATCCGCTCCGCTGAGCGAGGACCCACTCCCGGCATTTGTCGCAATTGTGTAATCAAATTCCGGATTGCGCCCGGATATTCCGTCCTTCTCAAAACGCGCTCAACTTTCTTCTAACGGCGATTCAGCTAATTGCAGAACGAGCGGCTCCAGGCGGCGCAAATAAAATTGCAAGGCAGGATCGTCCTCCCCTTCGGGTTCGCGCGCCTTCTGGAATTCGGAATAAGCTTCCGCCCAACGTTTTTCTCGATAGAGAACCACGCCGCTCCAGAACGAATCTCTACGCGCGACGTGCTGCGGGGTAGCTTCTGCGGCAAGCCAAAGCGGCTCGTAGATTTCTATTCGGTCATGCGAATTCATTCCGCTTACAAAATCAATTGGGCGCGCAATGATGCTCTCGCTCGCACCGTCGAAAGTCGATGTGTCAATCAGCACCTTTGATCCATACCGGTGATTCAGAGCACAGAACCTGCGCGCGAGTTCAATCGGTTCGCCGCTGGCCAGGAGCGCGGGATGAACGCTGTCTTTTAGCGCTCCGGCAATTATCGCACCCGAGCTAATGCCGGCGTGCATTTCCCAGTCGCCAAAAATTTCTGCGCTCTCCTGGCGCCGCTCGCGAAATTTCTTCGTTAAGTCGAGTACAGCACGCACAGCGTCCTCATCATGTTTATGACCGGCGTTTGGAAATCCAAAAATGGCAACCACCCCTTCCCCGTCGGCGGCTTGCAGAAAGGCTCCTCTTTCGATCAGGCCATCTGCGGTCTCACGAATAAATTTTGCCATCGTCTTAGCGAAACCGGCGGGATTAGAGTCATTCGTAAATCCACGCTTGTTGGCAATATCGCAGACGACCACAGTCGCTTCGTAGGCTTTCGCCTCGCCATCGAACGGGCCGTTGCTGACACGGTGAAATTCCTTTTTCGAGAGGCGATTCGCGAAGAGCGTCCATATTAAATACGAGCGATCCCGCTGCAGGAATGCGGCCCAACCCTCCGCGGCGGCCACGGCAAGTGCGACCGCAAAAATGCAGGGAACTGGCTGGAAAAAAATCCGGTAGAGCGAGCAAACCCATGAAAGGACAAGCAACTCGATCAGTAAGAAACCAAACAACGAGTAGCTTCGCTTTCGTGGCAGGTTCCTCAGGCTGAGCCACGCTACCCCGGTGGCGGTCATCAAGACAAAGAGGTACTGCCATTTTTCACCTACGACCCTCGTCGCACCGGCGTAATCGGAAACAAGCCGGGCAACACCAGCTTCAAACCCCGCTGTCGCCCTGGTTGCGTGCAAAACTCCCACAACGATTGTGACCGCAACTCCAATGATGAGCGTTGTGACTAACGACCGCTTCATGAACAAATCAGGGCTTTTGAACGGCGGCAGCTGGATAGTAGGATTGGACAACCAGTTCACTTAAGAATTTATCAGGCGCATCGACGGCTCCGGCGTCGAGTACAAATCTTGTCCGGCCGGTGTTCTTCTTAATGAGGTTCAATCCAAACTGATAATCTTTGAATAAGTGGGCGCAAAGATCACGCGTGGTCATTCGCTCGGTCTGCGCGCGCTCGACAAGCCGCCGCACCCCAGTCTCATCAAAAACTATTGCCAGTCCATGGTCGCTGCTGAATTTCTCCGCAAATTGACGCGCGCCACCTTCGAGCATTTGCGCCTCCAGCTTGTGTCCCTCGGCCATCAACCGGTCGAGCACACGCTGTGGCTCGCGCACGAGCGCAGCCGTAACACGTAACTGGCTCAGACCTGATCCTGCCAGGTAGTATTTGTAGTCGCGGAACAATTTTTCGAACACTGTGAGCAAGCCACGCGCGCCGGTTTTTTCCTTCGCGGCCGCCTCGGCTAGCAGCCGCAGCCCTTCATCTTCGAAACTGATTTCAATACCGTAAGCGCGGAACGCGCGCTCGTATTGCCGGAGCAAACTGCCCTCGGAATACTTCATGATGTTAAAGAGATCATCCGCATCGAGATCCTCACAAACGACTCGCACCGGCAGTCGGCCGATGAATTCCGGCTCGAACCCGTATTCGATAAAATCCTGCGTCGTCACATGCTGGAACAATTCCTTGTCCATGACTTGAATTGGTTCGGCGCTGAATCCGATCTGGCCATGTCGAACACGTCGCGCAACCTGTTCCTTCAATTTCTCAAACGCGCCGCTGACCACGAAAAGAATGTGCCGCGTGTTGATCGTCTCTCGTTTGGCCTTGCCGCGCCGTTGAAATTCGAACGCCGCCTGCAATTGCGCCTGCAGATCGTTCATGCTGCGGACCGGCACTTCCGTTTCCTCCATTAACTTCAGCAATGTGGTCTGCACACCGCGTCCGCTAACGTCCCGACCGATTAAATTTCCGGCCGCAGCGATCTTGTCGATTTCATCGATGTAAATGATTCCAAATTGCGCCAGGTTCACATCCCCGTTGGCCTTGTGCACCAGCTCGCGCACCAAATCTTCCACATCGCCGCCAACATAACCGGTCTCGCTAAACTTCGTCGCGTCGGCTTTCACGAATGGCACTTTGATCAGGTCGGCGATGTGTTTAATGAGATAAGTTTTCCCGACTCCAGTCGGACCAACCAAAATCACGTTTTGCTTGATGTATTCAATCTCCTGCGCACGGGAGGCATCTTGTTTCTCGAGACGGCGAAGGTAATTGGCGTGGTTGTAATGATCGCAAACTGCGATCGCCAGAACCTTCTTCGCTTCATCCTGCTTGATCACAAACCGGTCGAGGTGCGCTTTGATATCACGCGGCAGAAGACTGAATTCAAATTCCTTTTGATCGGGTTTCTCCGGCTTTTCCTCCTCCTCCGTCGCAGCCGGCTCCTGTTCGGCAAAAGTCGCGACTGAGACCCGGTCGCCGAAGTTTTGTTTCATGAACTCCGTGATCTTGGTTTTCAGTTCTTCGGGCGAAGGAAACTGTGGTGGTGGGTTTTGCTCCATACCGCGACCCGCCTGCAACGCTGTAGCACTGCGGGCAGGATCAAAGAAACGTCGCGTTAAAAATCAATTATGGCAATGATTCGTCCGGAATCTGAGGCTCGCGACCGAGAATGTGTTCATCCCTGTAATTTCCTTCATGATTAAGAGTCCCGAAATGCATAGCCTAACGCGGCTGGGCAAAATTGGGAAACAGTTGCGGGATCTGCTGCCGATATTGAGTATTGGCTCTCGCAGCAGCGTCAGCTAATTCATTCGCCGCTTCAATTTGCCCGGTTTCACTGGCAAAGACAGCGCAACGCCATTGCCGATCAGCCGCGTCAAGCGCCCCGGGGTTGATGAACGATCTGGAAACCATCAATAGGGTTTGTGGCGAGAGCTTGTCCCAGGTAACCCATGCAATCCCATATGGAAGTTTCATAGTCAGGCCTTCATCCGTGGCGCTCACTATGCCTGTATATTGCGCGCCCGAGTTGTCTGTTAGTGTTCTGGAAAAATGCGCGCGATTGAGATCGTCAACCAGAGTGTTTTTCCAATCCAACAGGAGCCGCGCTCTTTTCTCTGCGACTTCTTTAGCAGGCTTATAGTATCCGCTGATTAGTTTCACACTCCTCATCCGCTCAACCGCCTGAACAAAGTGATAATGGGCGACTTGCTCTTTATAATCGGCATACGCTTTACTCCACCGACCGCGATCCAACCAGGCCGTTGCATTTGCCGTTAGTCCCGTCCAGGAAGGCAAAAAGCTGCGCGCGATAAACAACAAAATTCCAGTAGCCACTATTACCGCTAAACCCACACGAATCAGAAATGGGATCCGCCGGGTACTGCGAGACAAAGCCGAGAACCAGCGTCGGCGCCGCATCTCACCGCTGCTGGTTGCATCCTCCAACTCCAACGCACGCCATGCCTGCTCAAGCTCCGTCACCAAATCGTCATAAGAGGAAAACCGCTGTGCCGGGTCAGCTGCGATCATTCGCTGTAAAACCTCTGCCGTCGCTGCGGAGACGTCCGGCGCGGCCACCCGCAAATCGAGAGGTCGTCGTTTTGATTCGAGTAACGCAGTCGCGGAATTCGTACTGGCTTCGATTGGCGGTCTGCCCGCAACCGCATGAAAGAGGGTTGCGCCCAAACTGTAAATGTCGCTGCGGAAGTCTTCGGTGTCGTTGGTTAGTCTTTCCGGCGAGACATATTCGGGGGTTCCCCAAACAACACCGCCGATTCCCCAGCGTTGTGTCCCGGTGCTGGCAAGACCGAAGTCGCCGATTTTTGCGGCGTGTTCATCGACAAACAGAATATTAGCCGGCTTTACATCGCGGTGAATCAGACCTCGCCGATGGGCGGCGCGCAGTCCTTTTGCCACCTGAATGCCAATCTCCAGGACCCTCTTTTCCGGTAACCGCATTTGCAACGCCATGAGATCGTCGAGGCTTCCATGATCGACCAACTCCATTACCACATAGAACTGACCATGATCGGTTCCCGTATCGAAGACCTGTATCACGTAAGGATGATTCACGGCGGCAGCAATGCGCGCCTCCTGTTGCAATCGAGTTTTATGATCTTCTTCGCTGCCGAGATCTTTGCGCAACAGCTTCAGCGCCACGAACCGGTCCAGTTGCATATCGCGCGCCTTATAAACAGTGCCCATTCCCCCAACGCCAAGCGTCTCGACCACAGCGAAATGATCGAACGTTCGCTCCACGCGAATTTTCTTGCCGCACTTTGGACAGGCGATGCGCGCCAATGGCTCCGCCTCTGTCGTATCGACAGTCGTCCCGCAACCGGGGCACGTTTGGGCGGTGGGCTCACTCGCCATTGGGTAGCAACTGTAACATTCAGCGCCTTTGGAGCAATGAGATGACACGCAGGCGGGCACCGAACCCTTGACGTCAGGGTTAGCTCAAGCTGACGACGCCTCAGTCGCTGTAGAGGCGTTTGTGCCAAACGCCGGATCAATGGGTTCGGTGCTTGAAACAAGCACCGCTACAACTCGAGCCGTGTAATAAAGCATGGCATGCATCCAACGCGTCCGATGCACAGTTTAATGTTAGTGTCCAAACTCAAAGCCCCTTCCATCTGACAATGTATTTATGAGCCGAGACCCAGCCGAAAATTTCAATCGGATCGAGCTTGTCGTATCAGCGAACGAAGCAAAGATTCGCCTCGATCAATTTCTGGCGAAGCGACTTCCAGAATTTTCCCGCTCACGACTTCAGCAGTTGATCCGTGACGGGTTCGTTCGGCGTAACAACTTAACTACGCGACCACGCCAAATTGTGCGAAGTGGCGACAAGGTTGAGCTCACTGAGCCGCCGCTTGAAAAAATCGAAACCCTGCCAGAGCCGATCCCGCTTGAGATTCTTTTCGAAGACGACGACCTCATCGTCGTCAATAAACCACCGGAGCTGGTCGTTCACCCGGGCGCCGGCCATCGCGAACACACTCTGGTAAACGCACTCCTCAACCATTGCGCGACGTTGTCGGGAATCGGCGGGAAAGAGCGCCCTGGAATTGTTCATCGTCTCGACAAGGAGACGAGTGGTTGTCTTGTGATCGCCAAAAATGATGCCACCCATCGGGACTTATCCAGGCAGTTCGCTGCGCGCACGGTGGAAAAGATTTATCTTGCGTTAGTGAGCGGAAAATTGCCCAAGACGGCCGGCGTAATCGAAGAGAAAATCGGACGGCATCCAGTCCATCGAAAACGAATGAGCGCGACTACTCTTCGCGGACGCGCAGCCAAAACAGAATATCGTCTTGTTCGGTCGAGCGATCGGGCCAGTCTTATCGAATGCCAGCTACACAGCGGACGCACCCACCAGATTCGCGTTCATCTTCATCATCTCCATCACCCGGTGCTTGGCGATAAAGTCTATGCGTCTCGCCTCGCAAAGGATTTCCCGCGACAAATGTTGCATGCGTGGAAGCTTGGGTTTCGTCATCCGCGCACCGGGGAATGGAAAAGCTTTGAAGCGCCGTTGCCTGATGATTTCGCGGCCGCGGTAAAACTGACAATCGATTCTCAACAAGTATGAAGCAGCGAAAGCTTGGACGCGGCGGACCGATTGTCTCGGCAATCGGTCTCGGTTGCATGGGAATGTCGGATTTTTATGGCGGGCGAAACGATGAGGAATCCATCGCAACGATTCATCGCGCACTGGATCTCGGAATCACGTTCTTCGACACGGCCGACATGTACGGGCCGCATACAAACGAAGAGCTGCTCGGTCGGGCCTTGCGCGGACATCGTGAACACGCCGTCATTGCGACGAAATTTGGAATTTTGCGCGATCCGGCCCGACCGGATTACCGCGGGATCAGCGGTAAGCCGGATTATGTCCGCAAAGCTTGCGAAGGAAGTTTGCGCAGACTGGGCGTCGATGTCGTCGACCTTTATTATCAACATCGTGTCGATCCAGACACGCCGATCGAAGAAACCGTCGGCGCGATGGCAGAGCTTGTGCGCGAAGGCAAGGTGCGATTTCTAGGGTTATCCGAAGCAGGTGGCGAGACCATCCGCCGTGCGCATTCCGTTCATCCGATCACAGCGTTACAATCGGAATACTCACTCTGGACGCGCGACCCGGAAAATGATGTTCTTGCTGTGTGCCGCGAGCTTGGCATCGGGTTGGTTGCTTACAGTCCGCTGGGCCGCGGATTTTTGACCGGGCAAATCAAGCGCGTCGACAATCTGCCCGAAGATGATTACCGGCGAACGTCGCCCCGCTTCCAGGAAGAAAATTTCCAGCGTAATCTTACACTTGTGAAGCGAGTCGAGGAAATCGCTCGCGAGAAAAAATGCACCGCCGCGCAATTAGCCCTTGCCTGGGTTCTGGCACAGGGCAACGACATTGTACCCATTCCCGGAACGAAACGCCGCAAATATTTGCAGGAAAATATCGGCGCGGTTGATGTCGCGCTTACCGCCAAAGATCTGGCGCGCATTGATGAGGTCGCTCCTCACGAAGCTGTCGCCGGGGCGCGTTATCCGGATTGGGCGATGGAAATGGTGGGGCGCTGAGCCCGCCAAGCGGCAAGCGCGGAGAGCAAAGACCACGTTACAATGTCCGCGAGAACGCCGTGATCTTGCGACTTTCTTCGTCACAGTCCGAGCACAAGGCGCTCTTTGCGCCTAACTTTTCGCTCCTTGCGATCTTCTTGGCACCATCGCGCTTGCGATCATCGTCTGGACAATTTTGCCATTCTGATTCGTCGTCACATTGCGCAGTCGAATGATTCCGTAACCCGGCTTGGAGCGCGATGTTCTTAGCTCCAGAATTTCAGTTTCAACAGTAAGCACGTCACCGGGCCGCACCGCGTCAGGCCACCGCAATTCATCAACACCGAGCCCGATGGCGCCCTCGGCGAAGTTTAATGTTTGCACAAAGAGCCGCATCGTCATGGCGGCCGTGTGCCAGCCACTCGCGATCAATCCTTTGAAAAGTGTTCGCTCTGCAGTTTTTCGGTTCAGATGAAACATCTGCGGATCGAACTTATGAGCGAACTCAATGACCTGCTTCTCAGTAACGCTTAGGGGCTCGGATTGGAACCGGTCGCCCACTTTCATATCCTCGAAGTAAATCTCTTTCATCCTAGACGGTCACAAAGCCCACATTCATGCTTCAGGTCTCCCCATTGAGCAACGTCTAATATGTTCGCTAAACTCAGCGGCTATAGCGCTGCGGCAGGATAAAGTGGCCTGTGGCAAAGCGGCGAACTGGCTCTTGTTCCGTTCACATCGCCTGCGGAAATTCAACGTGTAGAAAATGCATCAACAATCAACATCATAGAGGAGATATTATGAAAGAGACAATTGTTATGCTCGCTTGCTTGCTACTTGCTCCGTTGGCATTTGCGCAGCCGGGCTCAACGAATAATAAACAAACAACCACAGAAACAGTCACGGTAACCGGGACCATTATTAAAATGAGTGCTGAGGAAGGCTCGGCCGCCAGTTATCAACCTCTCAAGACGCTCGTCGTTCGCGAGGACAACGCGAAAAACCCTGACCGTTATGTTCTGAACGGACACGGTCGTGTTCTCGACAAGACGGGGAAAGTCGTCCAAAGCGCGATCAAACCCGGCGCTCGCATACGCGTTTATTACGCACACACAGGCGATTCACGTGCGGTTGATCACGTGGTCCTTTTAGACTGAGTCCACGGGCCAGGTAATATTACCTACAAAGGCCGCAGGGTCCTAAACCCTGCGGTCTTTTTTTGGTTGCCCCGTAGCCGCAAACATCCGGATAGCGAAACAAACTCGATGCGATTGATAGGAGAGATGATCGGATCGCAAACTTCCTATCGCGCTCCTATTGAATCATTGGGAGGCAAACAATGAATGAAAAGATTCTACTAATGGATCGCGGTCCGATGCAGGATAGCCTTAAGACTTTCATCTTTCGACACCTTCGCAAACGTCGCTGGGATGAACGGCAACTTGCAGAGCAGCAGACGACAAAGCACCGCTTCGAAGCAAGGAAGTCTTGCGTATTCGATGCACGGAACTATCGGCTTGCGAGAGAATTTCCCATGTCAGCTGTAGCGCGACTCGTCTGGCCTGCCATAATTTCCAAGCGTCGATCCAACATATTCGGAAGCACTTGGTTTAAGAAATTTCGGGACGGTCACCTTACGGATTGGTTGCCCTCGAAATAGGTCCAACTGATTAGGTGTCGCAGTAACACCGGCAATTCCAGGTGCGCTATGACCACCACACGGTAATGAAGATCATCGCCTCGTGATTTGTGTGCGTGACGCAGAGAAGCCGGCTGACCCGTTCCTCCTTCAACCACTCGTTTACCGTTTGCTCCAAGATGCCCCAGTCAGCGCTGTGGAAAATCTTCATTTTCATCGATAACACTTCGCTTACGCAGTTGACTACGCAATCGCAATCTAAGACGCTCAGCGGCTCACTGCGTTCTATGTTTCAATTCAATGTCACGTGAAACAAGCGCAAAGCGAAGCCCACGCAAAAGCATACAACTCCGCAGTCAAGACGCGGACACTGGCGAAAAAGCATATCATTCAGTCGTTGATTCATTAGGAGGTAACTTTATCGCGACATTAAAAGTCGCGATACGAAATGACGAAAACTCCCGCGAGATTGCAGAGCGCTTTTGACTAGTTGATTTCTGACTACACCTTTACAGGATCGCACCAGAATTGTTTTTGCTTGCCGGACGGCAAATGTCACTACAATCAAAGCACCGTAGGGGCGGTTAGCTCAGTGGTAGAGCATCTCGTTTACACCGAGAGGGTCGGGGGTTCGAAACCCTCACCGCCCAGTTCACTAGTGAATAGTGATAAGTGAGTGGTGATTGGTTTTGTCAGCGTTTGCAGTTACCAGATTAGAATTAGAGATTCCTCCAGCTTTCGCATAAAGTTGCGGTTTGGCAGGCGGCTTCGCTGGCAATGACGTTCGAATTATCTTCCCCCCAGCTCGCGTCCGAAACGTCGCTTAGGACAACATTTCAGTCACCGCTGCTTCACAATGAATCGCTGTTGTATCGAGAAAGGGAATCCCGTTGTGTTCTGAGCTACGCAGGATGAGAGGCAGTTCTGTTCCGGCGAGGATCACGCCGTCAATGTCGCTGACTGCCTTCATGCGATCGACAATTGCCAGCAATCCGGCTCGCGTCTCCGGCAGAAACTTCCCTGAAACCAGTTCATTCAGATACTTGTCGTGGATATAAGTCTGATCCCCCAAGTCTGGCACGAGAAGATCGATTCGCTCTCGTGAGAAGACCTTTGGATAGAAATTTGCTTCCATGGTGTAACGCGTCCCGAATAAGACGAGCCGCTTCAACTTTCGTGCTTTGGCCGCTGCGCATGTTGCTTCGACGATGCTGATCAATGGAATCGCTAACTTGGACGCGACCTCTTCGAAGACGATGTGGGGTGTGTTTGCCGAGATCAACCCGAAGGTAGCACCAGCCCGCGCCAGCTTGCCGATTTCATCCACCAGATAATCAGCCATCCCGGTGAGATTGTTTGCATCCATGAAATCGAGTCCCTTTTTCAGATTAATGCTGTTAATTATGAATTGCGGATAACTCCCATCACCAGTGCGCTCACGATAGAGCGCGACAACCCTTTCGTAATAATCAATTGTGCTTTCAGGGCCGAGGCCGCCAATGATCCCAAGCGTTTTCATTTCCTAACCACGAATGGACACGAATAAACACGAATCAATCAAAATAACGAAATGCCAGCGACGCGGATCGAAACACTGGCCAACAACGAATATTTAGCGGGCAGTGCGCCGTCGCTTCCTAATTCTGGCTTTATACGAGTGACCCTTCCTCTAATTAGTGTCAATTCGTCTTCATTCGTGGTTAAATGAAAAACAGATCGGCCCTTCATTTTGTCCTGATTATCGGCATCGCAAACTTCTTTGCCGATTTTACCTATGAAGGCGCTCGCGGGATCATCGGTCCATTTCTCGGTTCGTTAGGCGCAAGCGCGGCGATTGTAGGATTTGTCGCAGGTTTGGGCGAGCTACTAGGCTATGGACTGCGTTCTATCTCGGGATATTTCGCGGACAAGTCGCATAAACATTGGGTGTTTGCCTTCCTGGGATATGCCATCAATATGCTCGCCGTGCCCGCGTTGGCGCTTACCAGACAATGGCCACTCGCCGCAACTTTTGTAATTTCCGAGCGCGTCGGTCGAGGCATTCGCAAGCCAACGGTGGAAGCGATGCTTTCGTACGCCGGCAGATCAATTGGCGCTGGTTGGGTATTTGGACTGAACGAAGCACTCGATCAAGCAGGCGCGACGATCGGGCCGTTAGCTATGGCGCTCGTTCTTCATCTGCATGGCAGGTATCAAACCGGTTTTGGTATCCTGCTCATCCCAGCCTTACTGTGTCTTGCGACTTTGGTCCTGGCGCGTCTTCTTCATCCGCGACCGCACGAATTGGAAGCAGGCGCTGGACACACTCTCGCACCGACTAGCCTGACGCGAGCTTACTGGACTTATCTCGCGGCAGGCGCATTGCTTGCCGCTGGCTTCGCCGATTTTGCGTTGATCGGTTTTCATTTTCAAAAGGCGAACATCATGCCGGGAAATTTGATCCCGGTGTTTTATGCAGTTGCGATGGCAGCCAGCGCCCTTGCATCCATTCCCCTAGGCCGGCTATTTGACTGGCTTGGTCCGAACGTGCCATTGTTTGCTTTTCTGATTTCTGCCGCTGCCGCGCCCTTAGTTTTCTTAGGCACATCGGTCTTTGCGTTTTTTGGGATGATTTTTTGGGGAATTGGCATGAGCGCCCAGGGCTCGCTGTTTCAAGCGATGCTTACCGGTATTATTCCACCGCAAAAACGAAGCACGGCCTTTGGCTTGTTTGATACCGGCTACGGAATTGCATGGTTCCTTGGGAGCGTGGTGATGGGGCTGCTATACGATAAATCAATCCCCGCAGTGGTACTGTTCTCAGTCATTCTTCAACTGGCTGCTATTCCGGTTCTTTTTGTAGCGAATAAGAAGCGGTAAGTTCTTCGTGGATCCCTACGCAAAGCCAAAAGAGAAAAAAGTCGGTGCGCGTCGCCCGAAAATTTCGCATTTGGCGCAGTCGGTCGAAACGCGGACGCGAAGAGAACGTCAAGCTGAGAAGGAAGCAGTAGCCGCCGAGCGGCGCGCAATCAAAAAGGCGGCGCGTCGTCATCTGAGACGGCAATTACTGGAAGAATTGGACGCTGCCGATTTGTGACAACCAGGGTCGCCGATTCAAACTACAGATCATCGGTTTGCGTTTTGCGATTTGGCAGCAGGTATTAAAGTTCGCCTCATGCGTAAAGCCGAGTTGTTAGTCGTCACTTGCTCATTACTCGTAATAGCGGGTGTCATTGGCCACGCTCAAACGCCACCGCAGCGTAACCCGGATGTTTCGAACAAGGCGCTGATCACGAAATCAACGCCCGGCATAAACACCGACGCGTTTAAGAATCAGGATGCAAACGCGACGGTCGCGCTGCGCAAGATAGCTGACGAGTATTACGCGTGGCGGAACGAAAATTATCCCGTTCGCAGCAGCGATGTCGGGCTTCATACCTGGGACGATCGGATGACTGATTATTCGCCGGCGAAAATCGCAGAGCGCGCACAACATGTGCGGTCGCTACTGGAAAAGGTGCGCGCGATGAAAACCGATAACTGGCCGAAGAACGATCGCATCGACTGGATCCTATTCCGCGCGCAATTAGAGAATGTCGATTTTGGAGATCGCGTTCTGAAATTCGAGCGGACCAACCCGCAGGTTTACATCCGTGAATGCACGGATGCGATCTTTTCCCTGCTCAAAAAGGAATACAACACGCCGAGAAAACGCGCTCTTGCCGCCGCGGCGCGTCTCAAACAAATGCCGGCGCTCTTGAAGCAAGGCCTGAGTAATTTACAAAATCCGGTAAAACTTTATGCGCAGCTCGCGATCCAATCGGCGCGCTCGATTGATCCGCTCTTAAACAAGAGTTTGATGGCGCTCGATGTTGGGCTCGCGCCTAACGAACGCGATGATCTCATCAAAGCACGGGACGCCGCTCTTGCTGCTGTGCACAGTTATGCTGACGAGCTGGAAAAGCGCCTGCCGAACATGGTCGACTTCTCGTCGATGGGCGAAGCGAATTATAACTATTATCTCAAGCACGTCTTGCTTCTGCCGCTCAACGCCTCGGAGGTGGAGACAATCGGCCGGGCCGAACTCGCGCGTTATCGCGCCCTCGAAGCTCTCCTGCCTGACCCAAAGCTAGCCGATCCGGATCCGAAACGAGCTGCTCACATCCCACCCGATCAGGAATCATTCCTGAAAGCGTATGAAAGCCGAGAAGCAGAAATGATCAGCTTCTTAAAGGAGCACAACCTTGTGACTTTGCCGGATTACCTGGGACCGTTTCAAATTCGCCAGTTGCCAGAGGCCTTCAAGCCAACCAGCCCCGGCGGTTTTATGAATCCTCCCGGCGTTTACGACAAGGACCCGACCGGATTCTTTTTCATTCCCACGTACAACCCGGAGTCGAAGAATTTTTATATTCGCGCGGCGATTGAAGATCCACGCCCGATTCTTGGACACGAAGGGATTCCCGGACATTTCATGCAGCTCTCGATCGCGAATCATTTGAGCAATGAGATCCGCCGCCAGCACGATGACTCGGTGTTCATCGAAGGCTGGGCACTTTATGGCGAAGAGATGTTAATGCGCACTGGCCTTTATCCGAACAACTCCCCGGCGCAGGGACAAATTCTGCGCCTGTCACGTTATCGCGCGGCTCGCATTGGAGTCGATGTGAACCTGCACACCGGCCGATGGACGTTCGAGCAAGCGGTTAAATATTTCATGGAAGCCGGCGGCCTGGACCGCGAGGCGGCCGAAGGCGAAGCAGCAGGAGCAGCTTCAAGTCCAACGCAAAAGATCAGCTACATCACCGGCAAATGGCAGATCATGAATCTGCTCGGCCGTTACAAGGACCGACAGGACGAAAACTTCCGGCTCGGTCAATTCCACGATGACCTGATCAAGAATGGAAGTCTTCCCTTGTCGGTTATCGAATGGATCTTGCTCGATGATCCAACCGCGCTGCAGCAGGCGACGAAGTAACTCGGAAGGCAGCCCTTCCCAGACTGTCACGGCAGACAGGCTTCTCAGCCTGTCGAACATCGAAACAACCCATGGTAACCCGATCTGACAGGCAAGATGCTTGTCTTCCACCTTGACACCTGGAACCGCGCGGGCCCAAGATCGACGCCTAACGAGCCCGCCCCTTATGAATCCAAATACCGCGAAGAATCTCATTTTTCGGAACGTGTTTCTGTGTGCGGCAGCAATTGCTATCACAAGCTGCGGCACCGCTACGTTCAGCAAGACCGGAAGCGACGCGCAGATCGAAAGCCTGCGAAATTTTGAACTCGCGTTCATCGACCTTGCGGTGGCTGGCAAGCGTTTCAATGCGGCCGCGTTCGACGCCAGGGTGAACGAGGGAAACGCCAAGTTCCAGCAGGCAATCGCCAATGACAAATTCACCGCGCGTCGCCCAGTGCTTGTCGATCTGAAAGGCCAATTTGACGCCGATGCGGCGCATCTGCGAAGTAAAGCTAGCCGAGGCAAGGTAACTCCCGCGCTGGCAAGCGAAATGAAGAGAGACGTTAACAAGATTTACGATCATGCCCTCGGCCGGTAAACGCCGTAGCAACCGCGGGCAACCCAAGCGCAAGAAATCTCGGAAATCAGAGCTCAATTCAGCGCTCGATCAGGTCACCGATGAATCGGTCGCAGCTTCAATGAAGGAATTTCAGGATTTACTCGCACAAGCAAAAGGCGATACCAGCGAACTGATCCGCCAAAACGCACAGGAACTCGAAGAGCGTCTTGTTCTTCTTAAGAAGCGAAAGATCGACAAGGAGGACTTCGATTTCTTCGTAGAAAATCAAAAACGCGATCTCAGGGTTTTTGTAGACAGCCAACCGGCGCAGTCCCAGGAGCGCGCTGAGAAATTGACGCTCCAAATTCTGGAGATAGCTGCGACGAAAATTGTGCCGGTGTTGATCATGATGATTTAGAGACGTAAGCGGCCGAGCACAGCCATCCTGGCTGTGGGCGGGCGGCCATCCTGCCTGGCGAAGACAAGCAATCAACCAGGCGAGACGCCTAGTTGCCCCAGAGGCAAGACGCCTGTGCTACGAACTACGGAGAATGCTTCAAAATTTCGCGAAGGCGATCGTGAGGCAGCGCTTCGACATGATGATCGTCGCGACCAATCATGGAATGGTTATCAACTAACGCATTCACCACGGCCTCCTCGGTCGCTTGCACCACCGCGGCGAAAATCGGATCCATACGGTCATTAGGAATCGTCTCAACCCAATGCGTCAGCGATTCCGGATTTGCTGCACCGGCATTTGCAGTCGAAAACGCGATGAATAGATCGCCCGACCCGTTTCCCGTAATGGTGCCTGTGCGCGCAAGCCCGAGCGAAACACGGCGAGCAAGCCGTTTCAATTGATTCGGCAGCAGCGGCGCATCAGTGGCAACCACTGCTATGCACGAACCGCTCTCTTCTTTGTAGACTTCACCGGGAATTTCCCTGCCCACGGGGTGACCATCGATAACCAGCTGTGATCGGCGGCCAAAGTTTGCCTGCAGAAAAACGCCGACGACGAAGCTGCGAGTCGCGCCGGCTTCATCTTTCATCTGGATCTTGCGCGACGCAGTCCCATTTCCGCCTTTGAACTCATAACAAATCATCCCTGTTCCGCCGCCGACGCTTCCCTCCTCCAGCGCACCGCCATGTGCGTTATCGAGCGCGTGCCAGACATCCTCGGGCTTAACATGAAAACCATTAATATCGTTAAGCCAGCCGTCCCAGGTCTCTGCGACCACGGGCAAGCTCCACCAATAGCCAGTCTTATCGACAGCGCCGTGTTTGACACGCCAGGCAACCACCGCGTCACGCGCCACTCCAACGCTGTGCGTATTTGTAATGATGATCGGCCCCTCCAAGAATCCGCTTTCATCGACCCAAGTTGTTCCAGTCATTTCGCCGTTGCCGTTTAAGCTGAAGAACGCGGCATAAACTGGATCATTCAGTGAAGCATGGCCACGCGGCAGGATCGCGGTAACGCCGGTTCGCACCGGGCCTTTGCCAACTTCCAGTTTTCCTTGGCCGCTGATTAACGTCGTGTAGCCGACCTCGACACCAGGCACATCCGTGATCGCGTTAAACTGTGCAGGTGTTCCTTCAAATGAAATACCGAGATCGCGCGCACGAACTGCTTTGCCAGGTGTGGCTGGCGGATGCTTGATGGGCTCGCGCGCGGAGGCTTCGAAGGCGATTAACAGCGAGAAAAGGAATACAAAGATCAAATCGGATGTCGATGTTTTGAACATGAAGCGAAACGTCCAATGCTCAACGTTCAACGTCCAACGCTTAAATGAAATGCGTGTCATTCCGAACGGATGTGAGGGACCTCGCACAAACTCTTGGCGTCTCCGAGCAATTTTTGCGTGATCGTGATCCCTGTGTGAGGTCCCTCGCCGTCTGCGCAACTCGGAATGACCAGCCCTCGCAATATTACTCAGCTCCGATTTTCTGTTTCACGCGTCAATCAATCCGTTTAGATTGAATGCGTGAGTTACGAGGTTTTCGCCAGAAAATATCGGCCCCAAACATTCGACGATTTAGTCGGGCAAGCGCATGTATCGCGGACGTTGAAAAATGCCGTTGCGCAAAATCGGCTTGCTCATGCCTATCTCTTTGTGGGTCCGCGCGGTATCGGTAAAACATCCACTGCGCGAATTTTAGCGAAATCGCTCAATTGCGTGAAAGGACCGACTGTCGCGCCATGTGGAGTGTGCGATAACTGCCGCGAGATCGCCGGGGGCAATAGTCTCGACGTCATTGAGATTGACGGCGCCAGCAACAACAGCGTGGAAGACGTCCGCCAACTGCGCGAGAACGTTCGCTACGCGCCGGCGAAAGGACGTTACAAGATTTACCTGATCGATGAGGTGCACATGCTCTCGCCGGCGGCGTTTAATGCGCTTTTAAAGACCCTCGAAGAGCCGCCCGAGCATGTGAAATTTATTTTCGCGACCACTGAGCCGCAAAAAATTCTCCCCACCATTCTGAGCCGTTGCCAGCGGTTTGATCTCCACCGCATCCCGGCAAACCTGATCGCGAAACATCTGCAATTCATTGCGGGAAAAGAGAAAATTTCACTTGAGCCCGCAGCAGCGCATGCGATTGCGCGCGGAGCCGAAGGGGGTTTGCGCGATGCGGAATCGATGCTCGATCAGCTCGTCGCATTTTGCGGTGAGAAAATCAGCGAGAACGATGTGCTCGACGTTTTTGGATTCACCAGTGAACAAACGGTTATCGATCTGACGGGGCGAATTTTGCGGGGCGAAACCCCGGGCGCGATCGATCTGCTGCATCAGGAATGCGACGCCGGCAAAGACATGATGCGTTTAATGTCGGACCTGATCGGTTACCTGCGCGATCTGCTCGTATTCAAGGTAAAGCCTGATGCGCTTAAAGAAGATGTCGAGTCTGAGGTACAAACGTCACTCGCGACGCACGCAGAGCTGGTCACAACAGATCGCTTACTTGAACTGGTAGACCAATTTGCCGCGGCCGAAGGCCGGATGAAGTGGGCGCCAAACAAAAAGCTGCATTTCGAAGTGGCAATCATCAAGGCCATTCAAAGTCTAGCCCAAGCAACGTTGGACGAGGTAATCGAAAAACTTGGTGAACTCCGCAATGGCGGCGGCAAGCGATCGTCCGAGTCTTCAGCGCAACCTGTCGCCGCCGGCGGCTCGTCCGCGGCAGCCTCGGCGAAGGCGGATGACCGCGCTCATCAGGAGTCTCGCCAGCAAAAAGGCGGGGTCACCGCCCCCGCCCACAAGTCGGAGGTGGTGCGGGTTCAGGAGACAGCTGGAAATGTTGAGCCGGAAAAAGTTTGGGAACAGCTCGTCGCAAAAATTCCCGCGCAAAAAGCCTTTGTGCGAAATGCTGCAGCGACAGCGCACGTCCTCGAAACAGACGGGCGCAATTTCCAACTCGGTTTTGCACCTGGCGACAAAGCGATGATGGGTATCATGGGTACGCAAGCTAATCGTAAATTTCTTGAAACATTGCTGCACGAGATCACCGGAA
>JBKPLD010000158.1:0-32190 GCA_046731415.1 Verrucomicrobiota bacterium | reverse complement strand
TTCAAGGAGTGCATTCTGGCAATCAAAATGGCGAAGCTGCTCGGCTATCAGGTTGCGACAAATACAACCGTCTACAAAGAAGCCGATATGCAGGAGATCGAACAAATGTTCGATTATCTATCCGATCTTGGCGTAGATGGTCACACCATTACTCCTGGCTACGATTACGACGCTGCCAAGAGAGACATGATCAAGCGGCTCAATCTGCGTCCGGAAAACTTCTTCCTCACCCGGGCAATGACGGTTGAGAAGTTCCAGAAAGTCGAGAGCTGGATGAGTCGTTACACCTTTTTGGGAACGCCGGTCTATTTCGAGTTTCTTGCTGGCAAACGGGAGCTGACCTGCTCGGCATGGGCGATTCCAACGCGGAACATCCGCGGCTGGAAAGGGCCATGCTATTTGATGACTGACGGGCACTATTCAAGCTATGCGGAGTTGCTGGAAAAGACCGAATGGGACCGCTATGGCGTCGTGAACGGAGTCGCGCGCGATAGTCGTTGCGAGAATTGCATGGTGCATTGCGGTTACGAACCGACTGCAACGTTGGGATTGCAAGCTCGCCGAGGGGACACGTGGAAAACAATCAAGTTCAATTTCGGCTCGAAACCGAAACCCTCTGGCCGTGGCAGCGAAGTCCTGGCCTTTAATGGAGTCAGTTCCGGTAACGGGCACCTGACGGGGAAACGCGCAGAAGTTGCGGCGAAAGCCTCGTAAGAGATCGGATCTGGATGCTGGAATCGTCGAAGAACCTCATTGCGTTGCCGAGCGCACGACCAGACATATCGGAGTCTTATTCGGCAAATGACGAAGAGATTGCGTACGCGATCACGCGCGCGCAAGAAAACCTGTTGCGCCAGCAAAAGCCAGATGGCCATTGGTGCGGGGAGCTGATCGTGGATAGCACCCTTTGCTCGGATTACATCCTGTTCATGCATTGGTGCGGCGAGGTGGACGCGCAATTGCAGCGGCGCTGCATGCGTCACATTCTCAAACGCCAGCTGCCGGATGGGGGATGGAACATTTATCATGGCGGCCCGAGCGAAATTAATGCATCGGCCAAAGCATATTTTGCACTGAAGCTGGCAGGCTGTTCGGTAGACGCGCCATTTATGCAGGAGGCGCGCGCGAATATCATTCGTCGCGGGGGGATTCCGCAGATGAATACCTTCAGCAAGCTCTACCTGGCATTACTGGGCCAGTTTCCCTGGAAATATCTTCCGGCGATTCCCGTAGAAATGGTGCTCCTGCCGCGCTGGGCGCCGTTTCACATTTACAAAATGTCGTCGTGGAGCCGCGCGATGCTCATTCCACTGGGGATTATTAACCATTTCAAACCGACTCGAATTTTGCCCGGTGAAAAGCAATTGCACGAACTTTATCCCCTCGGCACCGAGCAAAGCGATTTGCGCCTGCCGCGCGGCGAACCTTTTTGGACATGGCGCAATTTCTTTCTTCGACTCGACGACACCTTTAAATTCCTGTCGCCCCTCCGCATTCGCCCACTGCGTCGGCGTGCGCTTGAAGAAGCGGAACGGTGGATGCTCGAGCGGATTGGTGAGGGGAGCGATGGCCTCGCGGCGGTGTTTCCCGCGATGCTGAATTGTTTAATCGCGTTACGGGCTCTCGGTTACTCAAAAACAAATCCGATTTACGCAAAGGCGGAGAAAGACTTCGCCGGACTTTTCGTGGACGATTCCGAGGATTTCCGCATCCAACCGTGTCTATCTCCAATCTGGGACACTGCAATCAACATCATTTCGCTGGCGGAATCCGGTCTTCCTTCCGAGCATCCCGCGCTGCAAAAGGCCGCCGAATGGCTCGTTAACAAGGAGGTGCGCATTCGCGGGGACTGGTCAGAAAACAACTCATATTCGCAAGCCAGCGGGTGGGCGTTCGAATACAACAACGTTTATTATCCCGACACCGATGATACAGCGATGGTGCTGATGGCGCTGCGGCTGGTCCAGCCGAAGGAACCGCAAGCGCTCAACGAAATCTTTCGCCGCGCGCTCGATTGGCAGCTCAGTTTCCAATGCCGCGATGGTGGCTGGGCCGCGTTTGATAAGAACGTGACTACGCCGTGGCTGGAAGACATGCCGTTCGCCGATCACAACGCGATTCTGGATCCAACCTGCAGCGACCTCACCGCGCGCACCCTTGAGACGCTTGGTTACATTGGATTCGATCGCAAGGCCCGATCTGTTCGCGATGCCATCCAGTATTTGATCGACACTCAGGACGAGGACGGTTCGTGGTATGGACGGTGGGGCGTCAATTACATCTACGGCACCTGGCAGGTGCTGCGAGGTTTGCGCGCTATTGGTCAGGACATGACGCAGGACTGGATCTTGCGCGGCCGCGATTGGCTTGAAAGCTGTCAAAACAGTGATGGTGGATGGGGGGAGACTTGCGGTACCTACGAAAATCCCTCGACCAAAGGCATCGGCGAAAGCACCGCGTCGCAAACGGCATGGGCAATCATGGGTATCTGTGCGTGCGGCGATCTCGATCGACCGAGTATCCAGCGGGGTTTGCGTTACCTGCTCAGTTCTCAAAATCCCAATGGATCATGGGAGGAGGAACAAATTACGGGCACCGGTTTCCCACGCGTCTTCTATCTGAAGTATGACATGTATCGGCAGAACTTTCCCTTACTCGCCCTCGCGACCTACATTAATTATCGCAGCGGCGTCGGACATCGTCCCAGTTTTTATCACTGCGATCTGTAGCCGCCGACCTCTAGGCGGCGCTTCGCACAGTGAAGCCTCTACAAGCCCACGAAAAATAAAACTGTCGCGCGGGGTAATTCGATCTAACTGTAAAGATTATGGCTTACGAATTACCAAAATTACCTTATCCGTACGATGCTTTGGAACCGCATATCGATGCGCAAACGATGGAGATCCATTACACCAAGCATCATCAGACTTACGTCAATAACCTGAACAACGCGATCAAAGGCAAAGCTGATCTCGAAAAGAAGTCAGTCGAGGATTTAATCAGTGATCTCAATTCGGTACCGGAAGACATTCGCACGGTGGTGCGGAACAACGGCGGCGGCCATGCAAATCATTCGTTCTTTTGGAAAATAATGGGACCGAATGCCGGCGGCGAACCGAAAGGCAAACTCGCCGACGATATCAAATCAACGTTTGGAAGCTTCAATGATTTCAAAGAGAAATTCGCTGCCGCTGGCGCGGGACGTTTTGGCAGCGGCTGGGCATGGCTGATCAAAAATAAAAACGGAAACCTTGAAATCATTTCTACGCCAAACCAGGACAGTCCTCTGATGGACGGCAAGACGCCGATTCTGGGTGTCGACGTTTGGGAGCACGCTTACTATCTCAAGTATCAAAACAAGCGGCCTGACTACATCAAAGCCTGGTGGAACGTAGTAAACTGGGACGCCGTCGCGAAAAATTATTAGCCGCGCGGCGGTTTGCCGAGTTTGGTAGGGCGCGACGGCCCTGGCGCGCCGAACGTAACGAACGGCCCGGCGGTCCGTGCCTACCAGGTATGGCTTATCTAAACGAAAACTATCTTAAACTTCAGGCAGGCTATCTCTTCCCAGAGGTAGCGCGCCGAGTGCGCGAATTTTGCGAGGCCAATCCGGAGGCGGCCAAGCGATTGATTCGCTGCGGAATTGGGGACGTCACCGAGCCGCTGCCACGCGCGGCAATCGATGCGATGAAGCGGGCTGTTGAAGAGCTTGGCCATCGTGAGACGTTTCGCGGCTATGGTCCCGAACATGGCTATGAATTTTTGAGGTCGGCAATCGCTCAGCACGATTATCGCGACCGCAACATCGACATTGCCGACGACGAAATTTTTGTTTCTGACGGCTCAAAATGCGATTGCGGTCACATTCTCGACATTCTCGGCGATCAAAACAAAGTCGCGGTCCCAGATCCAGTATATCCGGTTTACGTCGATACGAACGTGATGGCGGGCCACAGTGGACCGGCAGGAAAAGATGGGAGTTACGAGGGAATTCTTTATTTAGCGTGCACGGCTGAAAACGCCTTTGTTCCCAATCCACCGGCAGAACATGGCGATCTTGTTTATCTTTGTTTTCCTAATAATCCAACAGGAGCCGTTGCATCACGAGAGCAGCTCGCGCGCTGGATCGATTATGCGCACACGCACGAAGCGCTACTGCTCTTCGATGCCGCATACGAAGCCTACATTTCAGAGCCTGACGTTCCGCATTCCATTTTCGAGATTCCGGGCGCGCGCGAGTGCGCGATTGAATTCCGCAGTTTTTCCAAGAACGGCGGGTTCACCGGCGTGCGTTGCGGATTTACAGTGATGCCAAAATCCGTGCTCGCACGAACGGAGAACGGTCGCCGGCTTCCTTTGCAGCCGCTGTGGCAGCGGCGTTGGAGCACGAAATCGAATAGCGTGAGTTATCCAGTGCAACGCGGCGCTGAAGCGCTCTATTCCCCGGAAGGCCGCAAGCAATCTCGCGCGCTGATTGAGCATTACATGGGCAACGCCAAGATTCTTCGAAACGCCGCCGCGAATGCGGGTCTGGATGTTTTCGGTGGCATCAACGCGCCTTACATCTGGGTGAAGACACCCGATGGCCTAACGAGCTGGCAAATGTTCGATCGGATTCTTCGAGAATTGAATGTTGTCATCACACCCGGCGCCGGTTTTGGCGCACAAGGCGAAGGCTATGTTCGCATTTCAGCGTTCAACAGCCGGGAGAACGCGGAGGAAGTAGCGCGCCGGTTGCAAAAGTTGTAGTCGCTTTCGCTCAAGGCGCACGGAGCGCTCCTGCGAGATAAGCGAATCCGCTCTTGTCGATGGCAGGTAGCTGGGTAGAGTGCGCTAAATTTTGCAAAGACGAAGGATGGGAGAGTGTCGGATCGACAGCAAAATTTGCCACAACTGTATCGTTTTTGTTTCTTGATGCTGGGCGACTCGCGCAAGGCACAAGAGGTCTTTAACACCACGTTGCGCGAAGCAGCGGTGCACGCCGCACAAGGGGAACTGCCCAAGGAACCCTTTTGGCTTTTTCGCGACGCGCGCTGGCGTTGTTTGGAAGCAAGCAAGACAGATCTGCAACCGGAATTGCTCGAAATCGAGGAACACGATATAGCTCCGCAGGCTGCATCACAGATCAAGCAACTTGACCCTGCGCAACTGGCAATTTGGATTTCCGCCGCACCGGATCCTCAAAGGACCGCGCTGGCGCTCTTTTATCTGGACGAATTCAATTACCTCGAGATTCTCGATATCGCAGAGCTCAAACTGAGCACCCTATCGCGATGTCTTTCGCAGGGGCGGCGACAGTTGCAGGCGTGGCTGGACGCCAAGCACCGCGGAACACCGAACGCATGAAGACTCTGCGAATATTACGACGGCGTCGCGCCCTTTTGAATTGCGCGCCAATTAGCCAGGACCATCTGGTTGACCGTTCCATGCGGACCGCGGTCGCGCGTGAAGACGGCTCGAATGAATTTGTTAATCAACAGAAGTTTGATCGAGCCGTGGCGGAACTGGTTCGTCTCGTCCCGATCCCTCCTGAATCGGCTGAATGGTTCCTGGACAAAGCGGTGGTTCGGGACCGGAAGTGGACGTGGAAAAGAATCGTGCTCAATCCTGCCGTTCTCGCGATCAGCATTGCACTGGTGGTAATCGCCGGGGTATTCACCTTCCACTTGATTAGCCGCCTGAATGATTTTCCCGGGTCGGCGACAGCGCGGAAATTATTGACCGTGGCCGGTTCCACTCGGTCGGTCACACTCGATCCCGTGAGCGCCGAAGCAGGGACGTTGAGTGATCTGTTCTTTATGAAACACGGCTTGGAACACTATGACGTTCCAGACGAGTTCGCCGATTTTCAGACAATCGGCTGCCGAGTCTTTGACGATGACGAATCGCAGCGGATCGCCCAAATCTGGGTGGCTGAAAAACACATGCAGTTTTTCCTTTTCCCAGCAGAGAGAGACACCAAGACCGGCGCGGTACTAAGGTTTCCAGGTTGGCGTTATGTTCATCAGGAAGGCTGGGTCGGCGCAGTTACGGAGCAAAACGGCGTTTGCTTCATGGCCGCGCTCCGCGGCCGTGAAAAGGACTTGGCGCAGTATCTGTCTGGGCCAAAAGAGTAGGGGCCTCTTTTCAAAAGGAAAACGTCGAACGCCCGCAACATCTAACGCTCAGCCCGGCAGCACTCCGCGGCCAAGTATATCAGGGGGTGCCAGGGGGGAGATTCGAACTCCCGACCAAGGGCTTATGAGTCCCCTGCTCTACCACTGAGCTACCCTGGCACGTATTTTCGCGCAAGCTTAACGAGATTTCCCTTCCCGACCAACCCCGAAAGCTTTCGGGGCTGCTCTACCACTGAGCTACCCTGGCGCGAAAGGAAAAAGCTGAATCCCACCACATGAGGTGTCAATGCGGGCGGAGATGCATCAGCGTTTGGTCTGTCATCCCGAGCAAAGCGAGGGACCTCACACAAATTCCGAAGATTACGCTAGTGACCTTGTGTGATCGCGATCAGGCGCGAGGTCCATCGGCGTCTTGGCGCCTTGGGATGACACGCGGGCGTTGAATGTTTATGGCCGCCCTGCTAAGCAGAACTGCGGAATGACGAGCAGTGAGAGTTTTGTCCAAAAACTTTTGGCAGGCGGAAATTCTTATTGGCTCACGCGGTTTGTCATTCTTAGACTGCTCGGTTTTGTTTACGCAGTTGCATTCCTGATAGCGGCGCAACAGTTGGTGCCGCTGGTTGGCGAGCATGGGTTAACGCCTGCTCATCATTTTCTTCAGAGGATTCAAACCCAGCTCGGTTCAAGTACTTCCGGAATGCTGCGATTGCCGACATTCTTTTGGTTCGGAATTTCTGATAATGCATTGTCGATTTTCGCCTGGATTGGCTTCGGCTTGGCGTTGGTTGTTCTTGGCGGCTACGCCAATGCAATTCTGCTGACGGTGCTTTGGGCGATGTACATGTCGATCGTGCACATAGGACAAATCTGGTACGGTTACGGCTGGGAGATTCAACTGCTCGAGACCGGGTTCTCATCGATCTTTCTTTGCCCGTTGCTGGATGGACGGCCGTTTCCCAAGTGCAGGCCGCCGATTCTCGTTGTCTTGCTCTTTCGCTGGCTTGGATTTCGCATCATGATTGGCGCCGGCCTGATCAAACTGCGCGGCGACCCATGCTGGCGCGATCTTACCTGCCTCTATTATCACTACGAGACGCAGCCAATCCCGAGTCCCGTCAGCCGCTATCTTCATTTTGCTCCGCTCTGGTTCCAGAAATTCGGGACCGCATGGAATCATTTCATCGAAGTCGTCGTGCCATGGTTTTCATTTGGCCCGCGACATGTGCGACATGTCGCAGGTGTGTTGCTCGTCACATTTCAAATCTTTCTCATCGTTAGCGGCAATCTTTCGTTCCTCAATTACCTGACAATCATTCCGTTTCTCGCGTGCTTTGATGATACATTCCTGCGCCATTTTCTGCCGAGAGCAGTGGTGCAATGTGCCGAGCGCGCAGCACAGGAATCGGAGCCGTCGCGTATCAACAATACAATCGCGATCGCGCTGGCAGTCCTGGTTGTCTATCTAAGCGTCGCGCCGGTGCTCAATCTCGTTTCCGGACGACAACTGATGAATTACTCCTACGATCCGCTTGATCTTGTAAATACCTACGGCGCATTTGGTACAGTCGGGCGGGAACGCGACGAAATCGTTTTTGAAGGTACCGAAGACTCGATCATCACGGGCGACACGAAGTGGAAGGAATATGAGTTTAAAGCCAAACCGGGCGACCCAAACCGGCGGCCGCCGTTCGTCGCGCCTTATCAGCCGCGGCTAGATTGGCAAATCTGGTTCGCTGCGATGGCTTCACCAGACGACTATCCGTGGACACTGCATTTTGTTTGGAAGCTTCTGCATAACGACCCAGGCACCTTGTCGCTCCTGGCAAGCAATCCATTTCCTGGTGCGCCACCTCACTACGTTCGAGCGCGACTCTTTCGTTATCAATTCGCACCGAGCGGCGAAAAGGCGTGGTGGAAACGCGAACCTATCGGCGAATGGTTGCCTGCGCTGTCGACGGATAACCTTGAACTCCGTCACTTGCTCGAAGCGATGGATTGGTTGGATCCGAAGGCGCGGCGGTGAGAAATTCCGTTAACCGATGGAATTCATGTGGAAACCTCGCCAGGTTGTCACCGCGGATTTTCTGGAACGGATTCGCGAGCCAACCTCTCGTTTTTATTCTGATTTCCTGGATTATCGAAATGGCGAGATCACGCAAGCTGAGTTGATCACGCGGCTACCTCACGTGGCGTTGATCGGCGACAGCGTTTGCACAGGAGTCTATATCTCATCGATCTGGGGCACGTTTTGGCGCGCCCGCACTTGCAGTGGGAACAATTGGTTTCTTGATACTCGTCCGGCGCCAGCGGGCATTCGGAGCGTTTCCAAGAGACTCGAGGCGTTCACTCCGTTTGTTGCGATTGAATGCGCGGGCATCGGTGCGCTGGTCGATCACGAAGGCCAACGGCAGAATTTTCTTCGCACAATTCTTCGGACGCGCAATTTCTCACGACAAATCGGCGAATTGCTGGCGATGAAACGTTTTCCCGATTTAATTCTCATCTCGATCGGCCACAACAACGTTGATTGGACTTGGTGGTGCTCCTCCGAGGAGATCGAACAACCGGAGAACCGTTTGCGACAACTCAGCGGTGGTTTCCGGGAAAATTTCGCGCCACAAATGCGCCGGTTGATTGATCACACCTGCGCCCGGCCTCACGCTGTTGCCATCGTCGTGTACGGTCTCGTCAATTTCGAGTCATACTTTCGAGGGCGTGAAATCGCAGAGAGCATCCGGGCGAACGACGCATCGCGCTATCCGCATCTGGACACGACTTACAAATATTTCACCTCGTTTCGGCCGGCTTACCGCTCCAATCTGATTCGGCTTGCACGGATGGTGAACGAGGAGCTGCGCGCGATGGTAAGCGAATTGAACGGGGAACTCCCTCACAACTCGAACATCCGATTGCAATATTCGGACGCGTTGGCAACAGCAGACCTGAGTCGCGTTGAACTGCTTCACCCAATCGATGGCTGGCATGCTTCGGCTGAAGGCCACAATGTTCTCGCAGAAGCCGCTTTTCGGGACCTCGAACCTAGCCTGGAATTCCTCGGACTTAAATAACGCCTGCTTACGCTGGACTCATCCCTGGAGCTAGGGGCGAGGGTGCGGAGTTGGGCGCGTCCTCGGTCTTGGAGTGCTTCTTGGTGTCGGAGTAGGCCGTGGGGTTTGAGAAGGCGTCGGCGTTGCTGTCGGAGTTGGAGTCACGGTCGGGCTCGGGCCGGGTGTTACGCTCGGAGTCGCAGTAGGCGTAGGTGTTGGCGTTGCGTTCGCTGTGCCCAGGTATCGCGCGAGTGCAAATTCAACGCCACTGGCTTTCTGCGTCGGATTGAATCCCACCGCTACGATTTTGCCATCCGGTTGCAAAACACCGCCGTTGGCTCCGGCGTTTAAATCCCCGAACGAAGTGCGTACTTTCCCGCCGACACCAAAAGTCGGGTCGAGCGACCCGTTCGGATTGCATCGCGCCAACAGAAAGTCGGAGTCGTTCGACTCAGTGTTAGGATAACCGACCGTGATGATCTTTCCGTCTGGTTGAATCAATACTGCGTAGGCAGACTGAGCGAAACTGCCGAAATCGATCAACACGAGGCCGCCGGTACCGAACGTTGTGTCGAGTGTTCCGTCGGAGTTCGAGCGCGCAAGAGCGAACTGCTGCTGCACGCCGAGATCAAAAACTGTTGTGCCCGCGGCGACGATCTTTCCGTCAGGCTGGAGCGCGGCGGCGTAGGCTATGTCTAGATCGTTGTTGCCGAAATCGGTTCGGACTTTTCCGCCGGTACCGAATGTTGTGTCGAGAGTCCCGTCGGCCAGGTAACGTGCAACCGCGAAGTCATAAAAATCAATCGGGCTATTAGCCGAGCCGACGGCGACAATTTTTCCATCCGGCTGAATCAGAACCGAAGAGGCATCATCTTCAGCGCCGAGAAAATCGGTCGTTACCGTGCCGCCGTTGCCAAAGCTGCTGTCGAGGCTTCCATCTGGGTTATATCGGGCCAGGGCGAAATCGGTATCGGACATATCGCCCGGATTGAAATCGACGAAGTCAGTCCCCGCGGCAATGATTTTGCCGTCCGATTGCAAGGCCAGCGCGAACGCATAACTGCCGTCGCCGGGAAAAACGGTGGTCACGATCCCACCAGCGCCAAACGAAATGTCCAGTGAGCCGTCCGCATTGTAACGCGCGACCTTGAAATCGCCAGCAAAAGTGAAGAGAGGAAAAGCGCCACCGGCGACGACGATTTTTCCGTCCGGTTGAACTACCACGGCTGAGATCACCGCAGCCAGGCCGGGAAAATCGGTCGTCACTTTCCCGTTGTTGCCAAATGACGCGTCGAGCGAGCCATCGGTGTTGTAGCGCGCGATGGCGAAATCTTCTCCCGAAAAATCATTGTCCGTATAGGTAGTACCAGCGACGACGAGCTTGCCGTCCGTCTGAAGCGCGACCGCGTAAGCGATGTCCGTACTATTGTTAAAATCGGTCATCACTACACCGCCGTCGCCAAATCCAGGATCGAGCTCTCCATCGGTCGGAACTAACGTTGAGGCTGCGACGAAAAACGGCCCGATTATTGCCGCCGCTAAAACAACGTGTCGCCAACAGTTAGTGCGGCTTCGTGCCATGCGCTCGTCTCGCCGCAACGGCGCGCTATTATTCGCACTTCGTGACATAGGACGTTCCCTCCTTTAGCAATAGAGGTTCGCCTTATCAGCCGCACTCGTCCGTCACCAAAAAGTAACATGCATGTTATTTTTGCGCCGTGTCATCTCAGCAGTGCCTTACCCGGGAAATGCGGCGGGTAACATTTGTTTTGCGTAAACCATGCAATCCTGCGCAATGCAGCGCGAATCCAAATTACAAATCTCCGCGTTCGTGCAGTCGCTCAATTGTGTCGCGCAACATGCGGTAACCAAAATGGCCTTGGCGAACGCGTAGCAATTCAGAGCCCCGCCATTTTTGCTGAATTGTCTCGAGTTGTTCGAGTGGCGCGATCGAATCGAATTCGCCCGCAACAAACAATACTCGTGCCGAGTCGCATAGCGGGAGATTATGGATCGGCGAGCTCAGATGAAAATGCCGGGCGACGAGAGACGGCTCGATATTAGCACCACGCAGTTCCCGGCGGATCGACCGCGCTGCAGGGCTCTCCCAGATGGCGTGCTCGATATTTACGATTGGCGCCATCAAAGCTGCGAAACGCAGGTCGCGTTCAACCATCGTAAGCAATGCCCCGATCCATCCACCGTAACTGGTGGCGAGCACGCCGAACTCACCGGAGCCACGTTCGCGCAATGCGCTCATTAATTGACGCAGTTCCGTTACACCTTGCCGCAACGCTTCGGCGTTGCGGATAAGATCGCAGGTGATCGCAAGCTCGCCGTTCCAATAGCCGCGCGGGACACGTGAATAATGGTATGGCAGATGAATAAAGCATGCGTTCCAGCCAAGTTCGTTGAAGTGCTGCGCGCAACGTCGATAACCAGCCGGGCTCGTGGACATCAGCGCGTGCAAGATAAGAACTGTCGGTGCGTCTCGGCCGCGTTCTGACGGGAAGAAATCCGCACAAGCGACATTGTTTGCTGGAAATTGCGTCTCTATCGGACTGCGCCATTCGATCGTCGCCTGACCGTTTTTCAGCGCTTCAGTAAGATTTTTATCGAGGGAGGCGGCGTAATACTGCTGTGCATCGAGCCGCTCGCATTCCTCCACGTAGCTCTCCATTTGCGCTCGGCTGTACCCATTTAGCCGGTGCCGCGTATGAAGGAAATTGATCGATGCGCATAGAAACGAATCGACTCCGCTCGCAGTGAAGCGATGAAACCCATTCCGGCATATTCCGGCGCGATCGCTCGGGTCGCCGGTTCTGGAGCTGGCAAGGTTGTCGCGACCACCGGTTGCTCTACAACGCTTCATCCGTTCTCGTGGCGGATGCGGCAGATCATCAGCAGTGAGTTGAAAGCTTTCGCGAAGTTCCGCGTACAAATTTTTGAATGAAGACGCCAGTTCAGATTCGATTTGCGCGCGCGCCTCTGATTTTGCAAGCATGGGAAAGGGCGAGATTGGATTGCCAAAAGCGATCCAAATAGGCACGCGTCCGCCTGGAGCGGGCAGCCAACGTCTGATTGAATACAGGCGGTCGGTGCCGAGGATAACGCACGGTAAAATGGGAACGCTGGCAATATGCGCGAGCGTTGAAGCGCCGGGGCGCAGCGGTGCCCCTTCGAGCAATGATCGCGTGCCATCTCGAATCCCGCCTTCCGGGAAAAGACCAACAACGTCTCCCTGTTTCAGTCGCCCGATCGCAGTCCGGATCGTTTTGCGATCCGCACGGTCTCGATCCACCGGGAACGCACTGACGGCGCGTAAAAGCAATCCGACGAACGGCGACCGAAAGAATTGCGCCATTGTCATCCAGACGATTTTTCGCCGGGTCGCCAGCGAAATAATGAAGGGATCGAAATGGCTGATGTGATTGGCTGCAACCAAAAATCCGCCAGTCCGATTCGCGTTTTCCGGCCGGATTACATGAACACGCGTGACAGGGCCGAGTAATAGCCTCACCAGCAGTTTACCGCCGCGATAGAATATCGTTTTAAATTCGAAAGGTTGAGCGTTTCGCTGACTCGCCATGGTGAGAAAAGGCTATTTTTCGGGCTGATTCCTTTTTTGAACGTGATATCATATTGACGGTTCCGACACGAGGTTTTGATTATGAAACCCAGGAGTCCTTCCACGGAGGGTAGGGGGCAATTTCCATGCACGGACTACTTTTTCCATTCTGGTTTCGGCCAATGGCGAGGCGGCAATTTTTCGCCGTACGACGGAGAGGACAGATACGGATTCGGAAATTTTTACAATCTGGGGCGCGAATTTCGTATCGAGGCCGCACGGGAACGTGCCAGGGAAATGGCGGTGTTTGCATTGATTGTTCTCACCTCAGCCTGGCCGGTGCTCTACATGGTGGTCACAGTGGTAAAGGTGTTGAGCAAGGGGCGTCCCTTGGATCAGTAGCGGGGAAGATTTTTCCTTCTGGGCCTCGGTTCAGCTTTTTCAATTGCGAGGAAAGGGGACGATTTATTTGCGGTTTCGGCGGCAGCGTAGTGCGGCTCTTTAGGGCTTTCTCGGCCAGAGAAATTCGTCGCGATATTCGGGTGTCTTTTCCGGAGCGAGTCCGTGGCGTGTGACGTTTTCGGTCACGACGCGCGGAACGAGAAAGTTCAGCAAATAATCTTCGCCACCGGCTTTGGTGCCGCCGCCACTCATCTTGAATCCGCCAAACGGATGGCGACCGACGATTGCGCCGGTGCACGGGCGGTTGATGTAAACGTTGCCGGCTTCCAGCTGCGCTTTGACCCGCTCGATGTTGGCCGGGCTGCGCGAGAAAAAGCCGCCGGTCAACGCGTAATCGGTGCCGTTGGCAACTTCGATTGCTTCATCGAGGTCGCGCACCTTGATCACACTTAGCACAGGACCAAAAATCTCTTCGCGAGCGATCCGCGTATTTGGTTTCACGCCGGTGAAAATCGTAGGCGGAATGAAATAACCGTGTGCCGGAACATCCTTCGCCTGATACGCAAGTGTCGCCTCGCTCTTGCCGATATCGATGTAATCCAGAATGCGGCGGTAAGCGGCCTCATCAATTACCGGCCCGACCACGATGCCCGGTTCTTCCGGATTGCCGACGCGGACGCTGGCGGCCGCTGCGAGCAAACGTTCCATGACACGGTCGTGGTTTTCTTCGAGAACGATCAGCCGTGAGAGTGCGGAACATTTCTGGCCTTGAAAACCAAAGGCCGAATAAATCGAATCGACAATTGCTTCATCGAGATCGGCGTCGGAATCGACAATCATGGCGTTTTTTCCGCCCATCTCGCAAATGACGCGTTTGAGCTCGCGCTGGCCTTCGCGCGTCTTGCCGGCACTCTTCCAAATCCACAGCCCGACCTCGCGCGATCCTGTGAAAGCGATCAAGTCGACGTCTTTGTGGTCAACCATGTGCGCACCGATGACCGAGCCTTTGCCGTTGAGAAAATTCAACACACCGGGAGGCACGCCGGCCTCCTCGTAAATTTCCATTAGCATGGCTCCGATGATGACCGATTGCTCGGAAGGTTTCATGATCACCGTGTTGCCAGTGACGAGCGCTGCGCTGACCATGCCGCACAAGATCGCCATCGGGAAATTCCACGGCGCGATTACCAGGGCAACGCCGCGCGGCCAATAATGCTGGTAGCTTTCTTCGCCGGGCACGTTTTGCGTGAGCCGAGGCCGGCCTAACGAGCGCATCCGGCGAGCGTAGAAGGTGCAAAAATCAATCGCTTCGGCAATGTCGCCGTCCGCCTGAGCCCACGGCTTGCCCACCTCAAAGACTTCGAGCGCGGAAAGCTCGAATCGGCGGCGCTCCAGAATCTCAGCAGCGCGTTCCAGTAATTGGCAGCGCTCTTCAAACGGAGTGCAACGCCATTTCTCGAATGCCGCGCGCGCTGCGGCCACCGCGCGTTCTGCTTCGGGAATGTCGGCTTCGGCGGCGTAGCCAACGATTTGGTCGGGCTGACTTGGATTGACCGAGGAAAACATTTTATCGGTCCAAATCTTCTCGCCGTTGATTGTGAGGGGAACTTTGCGCCCAAGTTGTCTTCGCTGTTCGTCCAACGCGATCCGCATTGTTTTCTGGTTCTCGGGCAGGGCGAAGTTCGTTAAGGGCGCATTTTCATAGGGTGCGCCCGCCTGTTTCTTTGGTGTGGTTGTTGTCATATTTATCGAGGTATTTGCAGATGGTAAAACGCCGTTTCGGCTCCGGCGCAAAGTTTCGCATGGATCGCGCAGCAGTTCTTCCGAAGAGACGTTCTCGGAAAATTTTGCGCGCAAAAATCCTTCGTTTGAGGTGTTTTCGAGCAGGCGTCGCACCAGGTAGGACATCCCCGGTAGGAGTTCGCCCACCGGGCAATATTCGCGGACGCGATAACCCATTTCCACCAGTGCGCGCTTGATGGGGCCTGCCATTCCATAGAGCAACTGAAACTCGAAACGGCTGCGATCGATCCCGAGTTCCTCTGCGAACGCCTGAGCGTGTGCGATGCTCCGAACATTGTGCGAGCCAAATGCGGACGTAACTACGGATTCGTTCGCCAGTAGCAAACGCGTGAGCGTTTCGAAATTTGCATCACTTTCCGGTTTCTGAAGATAAACCGGGCAATCCCAGCCGTTCTGGCGCGATTTCGCTGTTTCGTAATCCCAATATGCGCCCTTGACCAGTCGAACAGCGAACCGCGTTCCCCGCGCGTGACCCCAGTCAATAAGATCACGCAAATCTGCTTCGGAATCTCGCAAATAGGCTTGGGTGACAATTCCTGCATGCGGCCAATCCTTAAACTCCTCCTCGGCAAAAATAGTTTTGAACAGTTCGAGAGTAATATTTTTGTGCGAATAGCTTTCCATATCGAAATTGATGAAAGCGCCCAGCTCGCGCGCACGACGCAACAGGGGCCGCAGCTTGGGTGCGAGGTGAGCAATCGCGTCCGCAGGCTCGGCCGGATTTATTTGCGAATAGAGCGCTGAAATTTTGATCGAGAGATTTACAACCGGGAAAAGCCCCGAATCTTTGCCCAACGGATCGGTCCAGTTTTTTGTTTCACGCGCGAGTCCCTCCAGTAGGTCCAGATAACGCGCCGCATACTGGTTAGTCTCCTTTTCACTGACGACGGCCTCCCCCAAGAGGTCCACAGTAAATCCAATTTTCTCGGTCCGGCGCTTCCGCAACGTCCGGATGACATCATCTGGATTTCGCCCGGCGATAAACTGGCGCGCCATTTCAGAAACGTTCCAACGCAAAATGGGCCCGCTGATCCACGGAACAATGCGCGCCAGACGAACGCCGGCTCCCAAAAATTCCGACACTTTTTGCGAATCGTGCGCCTCAGCGAAATATTCCTCAAGGTGCTGAACAATTTCGCGTGAGCTCCGCAACGAAGGGAGAACATCAACAAAACGAAACAGTTGCTGTTTGAGCTGCTCATCGCGCATCGAAAGCGTCATCAGTCGCTGATAAAACCCAGCCTTGCTGAAAACGGGCTCAGGATGTTTGTCGACCAGCTCGAAGATGCGCTGTCCGCGCTGCTCGATTTCGCTTTGGAGCGACCTCATCCACGAAATTAGTTCGCCCCCATGCGTTAAGCAAAGACGGAACCAGACGTCTTCATGGGCCTCGAAAAAAATTACGGGCAGACACGCTCACATTGCAGTCGGTTTCCGAAATGAAGATGAAATTGCTTCAAGCAATTTTGAGGAGCAAGTGGAGGAGATTTGCCTGGCAGACTCCGGAGGCCCAGGGCTCGGATCTGTCAGGCAATCTCTTTTTGTACTGATTGATCGAACGGGGAAACGCGCGTAGCAACAGTTATGACCGTAGAGCGGAACCAATTTGCGAGCGATAATACCGCGCCAATTTGCCCGGAGGTGTGGGAAGCATTGCAGGAAGCCAACATGGAGTACGCCGCGGCTTATGGCGAGGACCGTTGGACAGCGCGGGCATGCGATCGGATCCGTGAAATCTTCGAGACCGACTGCGATGTTTATTTTGTTTTCACCGGCACGGCGGCCAATGCGCTGGCTCTCGCGCAAGTATGTCCATCATTTCATAGTATTATCTGCCATCAGAACGCTCACATTCAGACCGACGAATGCGGCGGGCCGGAATTTTTCACCGGGGGATCCAAACTGCTTCTGGTCGGGGGCGAAAACGGCAAGATCGATATTGGCCAAACCAAATCGCTGCTGATGCATCAGAGTGACTTGCATTCACACAAGCCCGGCGTCGTCAGCATTGCACAGGCAACCGAGTTCGGAACGGTCTATACGCGCGACGAAATTGCGGCAATCGCGGATCTGGCGCGTTCGTATGAATTGTCTCTGCACATGGACGGCGCGCGTTTCGCCAACGCAGTCGCGTCGCTCAACTGCGCACCAAGGACGATCACCTGGGAGGTTGGAGTTGATGTTCTCTGCTTTGGCGGAACAAAAAATGGGACGGCCGCTGGCGAGTTAGTGATATTTTTTAACAAGGAAGTTTCGCGCGAGTTTGACTATCGATTGAAACAAGCCGGACAGCTCGGCTCTAAGATGCGCTTTCTGGCTGCGTCGTGGATGGGACTACTAATGGGGGACGTATGGCTCCGGAATGCCCAACGGGCGAACCGTGCTGCGCGCGAGCTAGCGCGTTCTCTGCAAAGCAAGGCGAACATTGAGATCGTATTTCCGGTGCAGGCAAATGCCGTATTTGCGCGGATGAACGACGAACTTGTGCGCGGTCTCGAAGCGCGCGGATGGCGCTTCTACAAGTTTATCGAGCCTGATGTTTACCGTTTGATGTGTTCCTGGGCGACCACTCAGCACGATATCGTCGATTTTGTTCGGGACGTTACCCCTAAATCATTGAACGAATCGCAAACACGAGACATCTGTATGAAACGAAAATGAATGCAGGAAGAATTTTGATATTTGCTCCGATCTTGCTTATCGGGTGCCGGGCGACCCACGATGTAGCCGCGACCTCGTATCACGTGACCCGTGGCGCGGCAGTGGGTTCTTACAAAGTGGCTCGAGCGGTAGCGGTCGGTTCCTACCGCGTTGCCAGCGCTCCGGTGCATTATGCCACGCGAAGGAGGGGCGATGAATCACCAACCATGGTGGGAACGGAAACTCCGCCATCGGATGTGACCGAGCCTGGTCAATCAATTCCACCGCCCGAAACCGCCTCGGAGCAGCAGACACGGCTGCGGGTTGAAGCGGAGCACCGCCAAACTCGCACATCAGGCGCCACCTCGCGCACGACTCGTGGAGATACGGCGCAATCGTCGACGAGCACGGGTGCATCGCGCGCTTCCGCTTCTCAGCCGAGCTTTCCAACAGGTAAACCGGTTCCCGATAAACCTGGATATGTCTTTAGTCCGTTCGACAAAGAAGGAAGATATGTGGATGTCAGTGGCTTCCCACCTGGCACCAAGGTGAAAGATCCTTGGACGGATAAAATTTTTCTCGTCCCGTAACTTGCGCGAAATCTGTAGCCGTTGCCCTGTGCGCGACGTGGCGCGTGTGGGACAGGCATGATGACCCCACGTCCAAACGAGATGCGCTTCGCACAGCGAAGCGGCTACAGCGTGGATTGCGGGAAAGTTGCGCGAGTGTTACGTAATAACATGAGACCGGCATCGCGCATCGCGACCTTCCTCGTTGCTTGGTCTTTCTTGGTTTTTGCGTTGCGGAGCCCAGCGCAGGTTTACCAAGGCAAAGAGCTCGTTAAGGCTGAGCTCCTTGCCGATACTAACGCCATTGTTCCTGGAAAGCCATTCACCGTCGGTTTGCTTCTTCGAATGGCTCCGGGGTGGCACACCTATTGGGCGTTCTCTGGTGACGCGGGTCTTCCCACGGAACTGAAATGGAAACTGCCATCGGGCTGGAAAGTAGGCGAGGTTCAATGGCCTATTCCACTGAAAACAATCGATCCAGGCGACATTGAAACTTACGGCTACGAAAATGAAGTCCTGCTGATGCAGGAAATCACGCCGCCGCAGAAGCTCGACGATTCAACGGTGAAACTGTCAGCTGAAGCGAACTGGTTGGTCTGCGAAAAAATCTGCATTCCTGGCAGCGCGACGCCGCAACTTGAGTTACCCATATCGACAACGAGTCAGCCGGCGAACTCGGAACTCTTCGCGCGTTACCGGCGTTTATTGCCGCAAAACTGGCCGGCATCAAATGTGACCTCGGCGAACTGGAGTACGGCCGGACGCGATCTTCGACTAAAGATTACGAGCGAATCGCTGGCCAAGTATCCAGCGCTGGATTTTTTCCCTTCACCAGGGCAAGGCATTGTCGTTGGCCATCCAACGGTCGAATCACGAAACGCGAATGAAGTCATCTTTCGAGTTCCGATTGAGTCGTCGGAGAAAAACCTGTCCGCCATCCCGGGCTTGATTGTCTTTTCTCAGCAGCCAAATGGAGATGACCGTGCGGCGTGGCAAATTTCAGCCGCGCCGACTGCTTCGGTGGGCAGCACAGCACCTGCCCCCGGAATCTTCACTTTCCTATTCTTCGGTTTCCTTGGCGGCATCATTTTGAATTTGATGCCGTGCGTGTTGCCGGTGATTTCGCTGAAAATCTTTGGATTTATTCAGCAGGCGGGCCAAACCCGGCGGAAAATTTTGCGGAGCGGCATCGCATTTACGCTTGGAATCTTCGCGTGGTTCCTCGGGCTTGCGTTGCTTTTGATTCTGCTCAAAGGCGCCGGGCGCGATGTCACGTGGGGCGGATTTCAATTCACGAACGCGTATTTCGTTCTGACGCTGAGCGTGATTGTACTTGTGTTCGCGTTAAACCTTTTTGGCGTGTTCGAAATTTCCCTGCCGCAAGGCATGACACGCGGTTTGCTTTCAACTACTGAGCGCAAGGACGATCTGGGCTCGTTTTTCCAGGGCGTGTTCGCGACTGTGCTGGCAACGCCCTGTACTGCGCCGTTCCTCGGCACCGCGCTCGGCTTCGCGTTTTCGCAATCATCTGCAGTTATCATGGCGATGTTCGTCGCGATCGCCGCCGGAATGAGCGCTCCCTACCTGCTTTTGAGCGTTCAGCCTGCTTGGCTGCGATTTCTGCCAAAGCCCGGCCCGTGGATGCTGCACGTGAAACAATTCATGGGCTTCCTGCTGCTGGCTACGTTGTTGTTTCTTCTTTACGTGCTAGGCGCTCAGCGAGGATTGGAAGGGGCGATTTGGGCAAGCTGCTTTCTTCTGGTGATTAGCGTCGCGTGCTGGATGAAAGGCGCGTTCGTTCTGCCAACTGCATCGGCAGCGAAGCGGAGCATCGTTCTCGTGCTCATGCTTGTGCTCGTGCTCGGAAGCGGCATCTATTTCATCGGCGGCAAATTTCGGTTAACGAATTTCGCGTCAGGTGATTCACGCCTACGCGGAAACTGGCAGGCTTTCACACCGGAACGCTTGCAAACGGAGCTGGATCAAGGCCATTCGGCGTTCGTCGATTTTACGGCCGCATGGTGTATTACTTGCAAGTTTAACGAAGCCAATGTGCTCGAGAGCGCCGAGGTGCGAGACGCATTTCAACGTCACGCAATTGTGAAACTGAAAGCCGATTGGACTAACGGCGATCCAGTGATCACGAAATTGTTGCAAAAATTCGGCCGACCCGGTGTACCGCTGTATGTGCTCTATCCCGGAAAAAACGAAGAACCAATCGTCTTTCCGGAGGTGCTCACAAAAGGCATGGTCTTGGAAAAACTTCAAACCGTCGCGAGCAGGGTGGCTGCTCAGTAGGTTTCAGCGCATTCCCACGCGCGCGCGAGTGCCGATCGGTTTCACGGAACTGCCGGGAAGCCGTTTTTCATCGTCTCGGACTGCGCCAGCCGCGTTGCCGAGGGCTTCCTCGTCCGCGGAGAGAAACGGTGCGAACCGGCTTTTGTCTATCGCTTTCATGAACGCCTCGTGCGGTGAGACAATGCCTTTTTCAAGGAACGCCCAGATGGCGTCGTCCATGAATTGCATTCCCTGTGCCCTTCCTGAAACGATCACGTCCTGGAGCTTCTGCGTTGCCCCTTCGCGGATGATCGCGGCGACAGCGGCGTTGGCGATCAGAATTTCGTTCACTGCAATTCGCCCGGGTTGATCTGCCCTTTTCAAAAGTAGTTGCGCAACTACACCACGCAGCGAGTTCGCAAGCATGGCACGCGCCTGTGGCTGGCGCTCGGCCGGAAAAACGTCCACCATTCGATCAACGGTTTTGCGCGCATTGTTCGTGTGCAATGTACCGAACACGAGCAGACCCGTTTCAGCTGCCGTGAGCGCGAGCGAGACGGTTTCGAGGTCCCGCATTTCTCCCACCAGCACAATATCGGTATCCTCGCGCAATGCCGCCTTGAGGCCGGCGGCAAATGAACTGGAATTAGTCGGAACTTCACGCTGAGTAATGGTGCTTTTCTTGTTGTCATGCACGAACTCGATCGGTTCCTCGATCGTCACGACATGTTTCGCGAAGTTTTGATTAATGTAGTCGATCAACGCAGCTTGCGTGGTGGTTTTGCCGGAGCCGGTGGGGCCTGTGACCAGTACGAGGCCGCCGCGCAGGTTCGCAAACTCTCTTACAATCAATGGAATCCCCAATTCCTGGAGTGTAGCAATCTTGGTGGGGATAAGCCGAAACGTTGCGCCATAACCATTCGATTGCTTGAAATAGTTGCTGCGGAAACGAGAGGCTTCATCCATCTCATAGGCAAAGTCGAGATCCCCGCGTTGCTCGAACAGCTCCCAGTTCTGCGCGCCGCAAATTTCGCTCATCATCTTCACGGCTTCCTCCCGTGAAATCGTCTCGGCTCGAATGGGCATGATATCTCCATGCACACGCATTTTCGGTGGCTGCCCCTCGGCGAAGTGAAGATCGGACCCACCGTGCTTCACGATCACACTTAGAAACTGGTCGAGATAAGCCATTACAGAAGGACAACCAGACCGCGAGACAACAAAACCACCAACCTACACACTCGCAGTCCCGTTGTCATGTGGTTGGTGGTCATGTGGTCCTACATCTTCAGCTGCTGGCGCACCATTTGTTTCTGCTCGGCGCGCGCATAAGCCTCTTGAGCGCTGATCAAGCCGCGCTGATACAATTCGATCAGGGTATCGTCCATTAAACGCATGCCTTGTTTTTTGCCGGTCTGAATAATGCCGGGTAACATGTAAGTCTTTGCTTCGCGGATAACGTTGGCGACAGCGGGCGTGTTCGTAAGAATCTCCAAAGCCAGCACGCGCCCGGTGCCATCCGCCCGCGATATCAGCTGGTGACTGACGACTCCGCGCAGAGATTCGCTAACCATCACCCGGATTTGTTCCTGTTGATGCGGCGGAAAAACGTCGAGTAATCGATCAAGTGTCCGCGCCGCGCTGCTGGTATGCAGCGTTGCCAAAACAAGGTGGCCGGTCTCAGCGGCAGTGATGGCCAGTGAGATCGTTTCCAAATCACGCATTTCTCCAACCATTATCACATCGGGATCTTCACGAAGTGAAGCGCGCAATGCGGTCGCAAACGAGTCGCTGTGAGTGAATATTTCACGTTGGGTAACGTGACAGTTTTTCGACGTTAAAATGTACTCGATTGGGTCTTCCAAGGTGATGATGTGATCGCGGCGCTCGATGTTTATCTGTTCCACCATCGCGGCGAGGGTCGTGGATTTTCCCGTTCCTACCGAACCGGTCGCCAGGATCAGTCCGTTTTGGTAACGCGTGAGTAGCTTGAGACGCTCAGGCAATCCCAGTTCGTCCATGGTTCGGACGTGACTGTTGATCACGCGAAAGACAATCTCGACCCCGAGTCGCTGACGAACCACGCTGGTGCGATAGCGGGCAAATTCGTTTTCATACGCAAAATCCGAGTCGCCGCGCGTGTTGAGCTCGTTTTTATAAACGTCTGGCACAAATGCCTCGGCCAGAGCTGCGGTTGTTTCGGCAGTCAACAGCGGTGCGTCGGGCCAGATAGGTTCCAACCGTCCATGCAACCGCCATCTTGGCTGCGCATTCACAGCCAAATGGACATCAGACGCGCCGGCTTTTTGACCGACCTCGAGATAATCATCCACATGCCGCATGGCCTGCGATTTCATGGCAAGATCCGGAGACTTAGCGATCATGTGCGCCCCAGGGGAATAATTACGCAGTCCAGCCGGGCGCGTAAATCCTAAAACGAGCCCGCCTCATCGGGCACTTCAATTACTGGACTTATGTTTTGCGGCGGGCTTTCCCTGGAAAATCGGTCAGCCGTTTTTTGACAAACTCGACAATCACCGGTCGCGCAAGTCCGGCGACGACTTTCAAAGCGGCCAACGCGAAGCCGGTTTCGACGAGTTTCTTTTGCGATTTACTGCTGCTCTTCGCGTCGATGTAGATTTTTTTCTTTCGCATCGGCGCCAATGCAATCAAGGTGCCGACGGCAGCAGCGGCCGTGACCCATGAAATGGTTTGTTCGCGAAAGGATTTGCGGAATTTTGCAGGAAAATCCAATTCATGGCGAAGACCACGCAAATCACGCCGAACGCGTTCACGCGACCCTGCGATTTCCGCTGTTAGTTCGTCGATTGACTTGTTGCGTCCAGATTTCTCAGCCATTCACGATCCTTCTTTAATTCAGCCAAAGTGGCGCGAAAGAGCGGTTTGGTAATTTGGCTTCGCGCGACTAGGAGCAGCACCACTGCAACTAAAAAATGCAGTGCAGCGGCGCCCACTGCGACCCATGGCCATGAAATTCCAAGCAGATGAGCGAGCCCCACAACGGCGCCTGTGATGAGGAAGACATAACCAAGGGCACAAAGCAGCACCGCAAAAATCCCACAACCAGCAAGTATCAGCACTCGCACCGCCGCCGCCTTTGATTCCCGTGCGACCAGAGCAAAGCGGCTTTCAAAAAATTCGGCAAGCGCACTCGCGAGGGCGAGCAGATTGTCAAGCAAACCGGCATGACCCGCAGGATTGCGGGACCGAGAGCTCTCGCTGATCATCTCCGAAGGCCTTCGGAGTTAACGCCGGAAGATCAAACCCAGAACGAACCCGATACCGAGCGCGCTAAAGATCGCCTTGGTTGGATTTTCGCGCACATATTGTTCCGCATCATCCTGGAATGTGCGGACGCGATCCCTTGCATCGCCCCATGCTTGTTCCGCTTTGCCACGTGCGTCACCCCAAGCCTGCTCGGCCTTGCCGCGATATTCTCCGGCAATCGCGCCTGCCGCCGATTTCAGATCTTCAGCTGCTCTACGGGCGTGTTGCTTGCTGCTTTCAAGCTTGTCGCGAGCGTCTCCTGTGGTAGCTGTCTTTTCTTCTGCTCTATTCTCTTCTGCCATAAGTAATCTCCGGTTTATTTTCGCTACAACTATCCGCGTGCTTTCCAACTTGGGCAAACAAATCTGGTGCTGAAGTTGAGCAGCGCGTTGCTGCTATAATCATTCGCAACTCGACCCCCTTCAGGTTTTGGCGGGTTTGGGCTGGCCCGAAGAAATTACTGTTCGCGAAAAATGATACGCGCTTTTGTCAGATCGTACGGTGAAAGTTCGACAGAAACTTTATCTCCTGGCACGATCCGGATGAAATGCTTGCGCATCTTACCCGAGATATGTGCAAGCACGTTGCGTTGCCCCGGTAGATCCACCCGAAACATGGTACCCGGCAACACCTGAGTAACCGTGCCTTCCGTGACGATCTGACCTTCCTTCGACATTTCGGCGCGAATATACCCCCGAACTTCCGTCTCTCAAGGGTCGCGCAGCTTCCGGGGAGCGCACGCGCCTCGCGACCATGCTTCGGCGCCCTCGCCGAAACTCCTGGGCAGTCAACCCAGGCTACTAACGCAGCTGATCTCGTGAGATTGTCGGCAAATACTCCCGAAGTTCCTGCCGTTTCCACCAGGCGCCGGTTTGCCGGCGCTCCTCGTTATTTGTGAAACGATAGCGATAAAACCTCGCGCGGACGTACTGCGGCGGTTTCTCCGGGAACGGATTGCGCGCAAGCAATGCAGTCACATCAGGCGCTCCCTCCAGCAGCCTGGCGATTAGTCCGACCAGCCATGGATTTTGCTGTGGACTCTCCAAAGCAGCAAACCACATCTGCCAATCAAGCCTTGGTTGGTGCGGGGCGCACCAACCGGGTGCGCGTTTCAAGTCGCCTGGTTTCCACTTGAATTCATACGGTACCCAATCGCTGCCGTCATGGCTGCCTTCGATGACTATTTCGTCACGGTCCTTGGTCATCACGCGAAACAGTCCATAGCCGTTCACGATTCGAAATGCTTCCAGTTGTTCGTAGAAGTTCGCCAGCCACTCAGGCGGCCGGCTCTGCGGTTTAAAGGCACTGAAAATGAGCCACGCGTTGATCGGCAACGTGACAACAATCACGGCGATCGCGCATTGGGTGGACAATCGGCACGGTAGGGCGCGACCGGTCCGAGCCGGACTGGCATTTGGCGTGCCGATGATCTGTGTACGCACGGACCGGCGGTCCGTCTCTACCACCGCGTCATCAATCAGCAGCAAACACAGAGCGATCGTCAGCAGATTGAAGAAACAATAGTTGCCGGTGAGCGCAATTACGGTTTGAAGGAAGATCATCAAGCCCGCAGCGACTAACCGCGGGCGTCGCGGAGCCCAGATGAAAAATGGCGCAATGATTTCCACTGCGAGACAAAATGCGACCGAGAAATGTTTGAACCATTCGGGACTTTTGTCCGCCCACCAGGCGAAGACGGTGGGCAAAGGTTGCGACCAGTAATGATAATCAAGCGCTGTCAGCGCGCTCCAATGAAACGAGTGATTCAGCCAACCCCACGAATCGTCGCCACTGGTCAGCTTCACGATGCCGGACATGAGCATTAATTTGAAGAGAAGGAATTTGAGCAGGAACAAACCGGCCCGGGAAACTGGGCAAGCCGTAGTCGGGGTCGCAGACGCCGGCCGCCACATGAGCTCACGCGGCCACAGTCGCCATGGCGCAAGAAAGATCGACAAAAATCCGGTCTCCAGGAGAAGAACGTCCCATTGAAAGTTACAAAAGACTTGTCCAGCGATGGCGAGTGACAGGTAAAAGACAAAAAGCGCGATTAGAGAAAGCGCGGGTGCGATGCCGAAGATCAAAAGCAACGAAAGGACAATGCCGCCTCCGCAAAGGAAATGTAGAAAGGCGTTGCTCGAATCGAACCAGCAAAGCGTTGGTAAAAGAAAATAGGCGTTTGTCCCGACTTGCTGCCGCACTGCCGGCAGAAACTGACTAACCGGCGACAGCCCATTGCTGCCAACAAGCCCATCGACTTGCACCCAAAGCGAAACGAACGCGATCAGGTAGACGAGCCCAAGCATGCGGAGAAACCAGCGCCGCGCCCAAAAATAAGTCGGCGGCCGCACATTCTTGCCCCAAAGAAATCGAGTAAAGATTGATCCAAAGCTGCGATGCTGCGCGATGAATTTATAACCAGCCTCAGAAATCGCTGCAAAACCGGGCGCGTGATCGTAACTCCACGCCAGCCATTTCCTCGACGATCGGTATCGTAACGAGCGATACACGGCTTCGGCGGCAAAGAAGACTTCGCCATCCGGCTCAACGAACGCTACGGCACGCTTGAACTGTTCGATCGGAATTTCGGGGAAGCGCGCGGCTGCCTCCTGATAAGTGGCATAATCCACTTTGCCAGCGGTAATTTCGCGCCAACGTTCGATCCATCGTTTACAAAAAAGACACTCGCCGTCCCAAATCATGAGAGGTTTTGGCGGTGCGTGCGAAACGCGCGGGTGCATTCAGATTAGTAGAACGTGAGAAGTGAAAAGTGAGAAGTGAGAAGTTTGAGTCGATTCTGTCTCGACTTCTCATCTCACCAATCACTTCTCACGTGATCTGGAACTCCGCCCATACCGGGGCATGATCGGATGGTTCCTTGCCCTTGCGCATTTCAATGTCGATGCCCGAAGCGCTGCAGCGCCTGGCTAGTTTTTCACTAGCCAGAATCGCATCGATACGCAGGCCGCGATTTCGTTCAAACGCGCGCATCTGATAATCCCACCAGCTGAACAGTTCGCCTTCCTTGTGATGAATCCGAAGCGTGTCGCGTAAGCCGATTTCGCACAGTCGCTGAAACGCGGCACGTTCCCCGTCGGAACACATGATGGCGCCACGCCACAAGTCCGCGTCGTAAACATCGATGTCTTCCGGCGCGACATTCAAATCACCGCACACCAAAACCTCGTCCGATTTTTCTTTCGCGATGCAATCTCGCAGTCGGCCATACCAATGCAGTTTGTACTTGTACGCAGGGGAACCGACCGCCTGCCCGTTCGGAGCGTAGATCGAAAACACCCGGACGTGGTCAATAGTCGCTGCGATCACGCGTGCCTGCGGATCGATCACTTCGTCGCAAAGCGATGGCCGCACATTCAGCAGCTCAATTTTCGAAAGAATCGCCACGCCGTTGTAGGATTTTTCCCCGTGGTAGACTGGGTAATAACCCGCCGCCTGCAAAGCAAGCGCCGGAAATTGGTCGTCAGTGCATTTTGTCTCCTGCAAACAAACGATGTCGGGTTCGGTAGCCTCGAGCCATGCAAACAGGCGGTCCTGGCGCTTGCGCAGCGAATTAATGTTCCAGGAGACGATTCGCATTTTCTGTAGCGGCGGTCTATGACCGCCGTATTGCCGCGGACAATTTATCATCGGCGCTCATAGAGCGCCGCTACAGTTCCAACTCCATTCCCGGTTCCGGCGCAATCACCTCCGACCCCGGAAGCTCGGCTGACAATGTTGATCGCATCCATTCCACAGCTGGTGGATCGCCATGTACGAGAACAATTTTTCGGGGCGCCAGTTTTTTGGCGTAATCGATAAGCCCTTCCCGCGTCGCGTGTGCGCTGAACTGGAACTGTTCGATCTGGCACCGCACGCGCTGCGCGGGTTTGTCAGGATCGAGCGCAACTTCGCCATTCGTGCCTGCCTCCCGCAAAAGACCGGCAGGCGATTCCGGGTTGGCGTAGCCAACAAAAAAGATCGAATGCTGCGGATTCTCAATCAGTCGATGCGCCAGGACATTGGAGAGCGTCTTTGGTATCATCATTCCACTGGAGAGTACGTAAACCCGCTCCGGGCGCAGCGGCGCGTCACGCACGGTTTCATCGTTCAAAATGAACGGTGCAGCTTCTCGCATTAATTGCACACGTGGCAGTTGCCGGCGAGTCATGTGCGCGCGGCGATCGTAGATATCGGTCATCTTTGAGCTGAGACCGCCAATATAAATTGGAAACTCAGGCAGGAGTTTTTCACGGCGAAATTTGTAAAGCATTGCCAGAATCTCTTGTGTTTTTCCGAGTGCGAAAACCGGTATGAGCACACACGAGCGGCGCTCAAAAGCTGCGGCAATCGCTTCTGCCAGGCGTTGTTCTTCACCTGCGCGTGTCCAACCGGCGGGTTTCTCGTGGTCGCCCCGCGTGCATTCCATGATCAGGACGTCAATCTTCTCTTCCGGAAAAACTGCCGATTGCATGATTGTTTGGTCATCGAAATTGACGTCACCGGTGTAAAAGACCGTTTGGCCCTCCGTCCGCAGCAAAATTCCGCTCGATCCCAGCACGTGGCCTGAGTCGAAAAACTCGAATGTCAGACTGTCCTTTTCACGCTGAGGCGCCCGCTCGCCAGTGATGGAAATTTGTTGACGCAATGGACACCAACGCCAGCGCTCCGATGCGCGATCGGTTTCCCGATGCGTGAAAAGCGGATATGACCCCGCAACGGCGCGACCAATCTCCTCTCGTTGGCGGGTCATCACGTTGACTGAATTGTGCAGAAGCACGTTGCCGATTTCAGCGGTGGCTTCCGTCATGAAAATGCGCGCGGTTGGAACGCGTCGCATTAATACCGGCAACGTGCCGATGTGATCCTGATGGGCATGCGAGATCAGAATTGCTTCGATCTCCTGACCTGCGAGCGCCTTGAAATTCGGGAGCGCATCTTCACCGGTGTTCTTCGGATGCATTCCGCAATCGAGCACCAGTCGATGGTTCCCCATCTGGAGGTAATATGAATTCGCACCAATCTCGGTGCGGCGCGTCAGGTTAATGAATTTCAAATGTGGTTTTTGTTATTTCACCTTAATTCTTCTATCAGTCGCGCAATTCTGTGAACAGTCGGTTTCGCGATCAGTCTAAGTAACGATCGCATGAAAGAAGAAACGCGTCGGCAACGGGGCGCAAACACCTATCTTGAGCAGGACATTTGCATCCACATCTTCACTGTTTCTTCTGCGATGGTCGGTGTTTGCCTGACCGTTATCGGATTGATTCGCGTTGTTATTACGCTTGGAACTGCCGACACGCTTGCAGATGATCTGCTGGCTGCCGATGCCCTTCTGTTTCTGATCTCTTGTCTGCTGTCTTACTGGGCGCTTCGCTCGCGGGGCCTGCGGAGAATGCATCGGCTCGAAAGAATCGCCGATGGAATATTTATTCTCGCCATGATCGGAATGGTGGTTATTTGCGCGTTAATCACCTATTCGATTTCCGTTCCGCCCCGATAGATCGGCGGCTAAGAAACTCTTCGAAAAATCAGTTTCCGCGCGGGTTTTTTTCGGCTGGTTGCTGAACCTTGCGGACCTAACGCTCCTTAGTCATTTCGCCGGAGAAGGTTTCGCCACTCTCAGAATTAACCTATCACCTACGGTCGTGAGGCACCGTTACCTCCACCTCTTCGGTCGACGAATTGCCGCCGCTGTCTGTACACGTGATGGTAATGGTATAGACGCGTCCATTCCCATTGCCTGAGCGCTCGGCTCGAAGTTGCACGTGATGATTGTCCACGACAATCCAATCTGGGGATGTATGGCCGCTTCCATGGCCAAGGACTGGTTCGTTGCTGGTGACATCGAGCGTGCACGAATCAGGGGGCAATGCACAATTATCGGAAACAGCATAGTTAACAGTCGCATGTACCATCCTGTGATTTGGTGGCCATAGCATTGACGGGTCTGCTGTGGCATTACTGATCGTAGGAGCAGGATTAGAAGCCGTCGTACTTGCTGTAGCCGAGTTGTTACCCAGGTCCGGATCAGGAGTAAAAGAAGTGACACTGGCCGTATTGCTTATCGCTGTGCCGTCGGCCACTGAGCAGTTTACATTGGTAACAAAGGTTATGGTCTCAGATTGACCTGAGGCAAGCAATGGGAACGTCACTGTGCGATTGTTGCCTGAGCCACCACAGACTCCTCCACCTGTCGAAGCGCACGAGACAAAGATTGTCTCAGGGGGAAGATCGTCGGTTACAGTAACCGATGTCGCAGCATCCGGCCCATTGTTGGTTACAGTAACCGTATAGGTCAGGTCATCGCCGGTTATCACTGGGTCTGGCGACCCGGTTTTGGTGATTGCCAGATCAGCATTACCAACGCACACTCTGAAGAAGAGTGGGTCGTGGTTGGCGAAAGGCCGACCGAAAGGCACCCCATTTGCAGTAAAGGACCCGTAGAAGCAGCTTTCCACTGCTTTCATCTGCATGTAATCTCCAAGCACTCGCTGCCTGTCGGGATCAGCTCCTGGCTGACAAAAGCTTGGATCGATGTTGCAGTCCTTGGCCGACGAAAGGAACGTTACCAATGGGGAATCCGTGAAGGTAACTCCCTGATCGTCGCTCGACGCGAAGTGCGCTGTAAAGATTGGGAACTCGTCCACCGAAAAGCCATCGAATGTGTAGTAGAAGACGCCAATGGTGCCGCTACCGGCTACGGCTACGGACGGAATGGCTGCTTCTACTTGGCCTGTAACAAAATTCTCCGGGCCTACGGTCACCCCACCACTTCCGTCGTCTTGGATTCGGCGAATCGCGAGACGATCGTTGCCGGTGCCTGGGTCGCGGTTCCCATACACATAGTAGATATCGCCATTATTTGGATCTACAGCCGCGTGGTCTACTCCGCCAAGGAGAGCGTTAACGGTGCCGAACTTAGGAGTGGGCTGCGTGCTATCGGCATTGGCGACCAAGATCCCAGCTGCCATGCCGTTCAGGATCCACGTAGCGCCGCCATCAGTGGATCTGTTTAGCATGAAGTCTATGTTCTGCGAATCTCCACCGCCCGGGCCGGTCCGTCTTTGAAAGAGGCTGTAGACGAAGCCATTTCGTGGATCGACTGCCAGGCGGTGACCGGGGTTCACGCCTGTTGTGGCAGTTCCGGACTGGTTATCAACCATGAAGTTGGGTGGATTGACGCCAAAAGAGACCGCGATCCGCATATCTCTGGGATTGGTGCCGAAGTCATCGTAGGCTACGTACACGTTATCCTGGGTTGCAGTTAGCGGGTCTGGGTTTACGAGCAGCCAAGGCTGGTCTGAGTTGCCAATACTCGTTGGAACCAGGTTGTTTGTGAGCTGGGTGACCCCGGCTAGTAAAAGATACGCCCATGACGCAGCGTTGCCTGGGTCGGTCGTCGTGCCGCTCACGACATTGCCTTGGAAGGGAGGTGGCGGAGGCGAATTGAAGTTATGGATCAGAAACGTGCCGGACATCTGATTCGCTCGGCCATAGTCGACTGCTTGATCGCAAGGACACCCGTCGTCGTTGGGAGGCGGGTTTGGAATCGTGAATTGCTTTGTCCAAATGTTCCCGCTGTCTGTCGAATGCCACAGAGGAGCGTTGGTGCCCCAGCCACCGCTGAACGCCGTCATGACGATCTCGTTTGGATTCGAGCGGTTCACTGCTATCGACGTTTCACCATCGTTAAAGGTATCGGTATTCGTTAGGTTCGGATCGGTGTTACTCACGACTGCGTCAACAATAAAAACCGCGGGTAGTAGAGGAAGCGCCTTTGCTCCTCTTGGAGCCGAATCCTCCCGAACCGCCGGCCGATTGTACGGCCAGGTATCGGGCGGCGCGTCTCGGGTCGACTTAGTCTCCTCCGTTTGCCTCTGTGTCTTACTTTGAGTTTGGGCTGTCACCAGAAATGGATTGCCCTTTAGGAAGAACACTAAACTAAGAATGACTACAGTTCTGGCTATCTGAGTTAGTCTTTTCATGAACGCGATCCTCGCTTAATTTGGCCGCGAGAATAATGCGTTGCGTGCTTAGTCGTCTATCGGGGACTCTCCCCGATATTTTCGGAGCCTGCTCCCCGATTGAGATGTGAGTGTTCCCTCGTGTGTTACCGGTGATTCAGCGTGAACCAGTCGCGCGCGCCACGGCGAAGCGCGCCAGCGTCGCGGTAGCCCAACTTTAGTTTGATATGCTCGTGGTAGGTTTCTACGGTTTTAGGACTGATCCCGAGTTCTTGCGCGATCCGACTGGTTCCGAGTCCGGCACCACTCAATGCAAAGACGTGTAGTTCGCGATCGGTTAGGTCAGGTAGCTTGGGATGTGCTGCCGGGCGGTCAATGACCTCGTGAACCGCGCGCAATGCGATCCGCGGACTAACATACAGCTCTCCTGCGAGAACCGTGTCAATCGCACGGATCAATTCTTCCCGTGTTGCGGTTTTCATCCAGTAGCCTGAGGCGCCCGCGCGCAAGGCGCGT
>JBKPLD010000157.1:0-2212 GCA_046731415.1 Verrucomicrobiota bacterium | reverse complement strand
GGACTGAAAGGCGAGATGGGCGAATTTGGGGATTACTTCAAAACATGGAACTGGGAATTGGGCTTTCGCTACGCTCGCAACGAGGGCGAGGATTTGTCCATAGGCGAGGTCAGCAAGCCTGGTCTGCGAGAGGCGTTGCTCGATACGAACCCGGCCACGGCCTTTAATCCTTTCCTGGGCTACTTTGGTCGCAACACAAACGCGGCGATAGCCCGAACTTATGTTAACCTGCATAACTCGGCGACCTATGAGCTGCCGTTAGCGTACGCCACTATTAACGGCGACCTGTTTAATCTTCCCGCCGGGCCGGTCTCATTTGCGATCGGCGGCGAGTATTACGGCGAGAGATGGAGCCGCTATCCTGACTCACTCAACACGACGTTCTCAACAATCGGTTCCACCGACAGCGAGGGCTCAAGGGTGAACCGGGATGTCTGGTCGATCTACGAGGAAGTGCGGGTACCGTTCACCAGTCCGACTTGGAACTTTCCCGGCTTCTATAGCTTCGAAGTTGACTTTGCCGAGCGCGAGCAGTGGTTTAGTCAGAACACCTCGCCAGTGCTAAGCACCAACTTCCCCGCAGCGCATAGCACGTACGACGCGCAGAAACCGAAGGTATCTGTTCGCTGGCAACCCATTGATCCCAAGTACATCGGAGCGCTGACCCTGCGCGGCAGTTACACTGAAGCGTTTCACGCACCGAACGTGCTTGAACTTTCGCCCGCAGGCCAGCAGAGCTTCCCGCTGGTTGTCGATCCGTTTTCCAGTCAGACTGACGCGCAGGTCGAGGAACGCATTGGCGGCAACCCCTTCCTGCATCCAGAAGTCGCCTACGAGTGGACGTATGGAGCGGTTTACAGTCCAAAATGGATCAAGGGTCTGACCGTTAGTGCTGATTGGTGGCACATCGACATGCGCGACATCGTGGCGACCCTCGGTGCCCAGTTCATTATCCAAACTACTCGGCCGCCAAACGGCGCTTCAGTCATTACAAACCCCAACGGGACGCAGGTGACCCGCGCTGCCGGTACCAATCCGGCTGGGGAGCCCGGGCCAGTCACACTGGTTATCGATCCTCGCCAAAACCTTGCTGGGGCGATTTTCGAAGGTCTCGACTACGAAGCGATCTATATCTTGGATTCAAGCATCTTCGGGCACGGAGATTTCGGCCGACTGACCACGACAATCAATGGCACCTGGTTGTCCCGTGCTGAGCTTCAGCCTGCTCCCGGTACCAAGCGTTTTGGTATCGCCGGTGAATTCTTGCCAACGTCATTCACACTGACCAGTTCGCTGCCGAGGAATCGGGCTAATTTCAGTATCTTCTACGACGGCCCGGCTGACACATGGCTGGGTGGCCTGGATGTAGGAGCGGTTGTTCACTGGATCAACCAGTATGAAGACGACAATCTCGATCTGGTCGGAACTTACGATGGCGGAACACCCAAGCCCCAGACCCCGAGAACAGACCCAACAACCGGCCAGGACGGCGCACATGCGCGCAAAGTGGAAACCTGGGTCACACTGGATCTGATTCTGAACTACACGTTTAACTTCCCGCCACCGGCTCCGGCCGAAGTGCCTGGTTTTGCCAAGGATGGAGGCAAGAACGTGAAGGTGAAGGACGGCAAGGAGAAGAATGTCGTTCCGGTCTCCACGGCAGAGTATGGCTGCAGCAACTGGAAATGGTGGCTTAACAACACCACGGTGACTCTCGGTATGCAGAATGTGACCGATGAGGATCCGCCGTTTGTGGCCGGCAACTTTGAGAACGGTTACGACGAGTCGCTGACCACGATTAAGGGCCGCTTCTGGTACGTCGGACTGAAGAAACGCTTCTAAGATCATCCAGCAGATATTCACAGCGGCCGGGCTCCTCACAGAGCCCGGCCGTTTGCTTTTCGGAATTCGTGGACGAGAGAGGTCGCGTCATTTTTGCCAGCGATCCGATCGTTCGTCGTGATCAGTCTCAATATCCGATAGACCTGGGCTTTGTCGGTTATCGTAGCGATGCTCGGTGAGAAATCGCCGCTCGTTGAAGTTTTACCTGAATTTTACCTGTGGTATGGCAGGCCCAGTTCGTAGAGTGCAATTTCATCCTGAAGCGTGTTCGCCAAAGTGGCGTTACCTTGGATTTCGACTGCTTGCAATGCACGCTGAGCGGTTTCTCTCGCCTCAGTAAAACGTCCGCTCTCTGCGAAAGCAGCCGCCA
>JBKPLD010000156.1:0-15417 GCA_046731415.1 Verrucomicrobiota bacterium | reverse complement strand
TTGTGATCCTCATCGCCGGCTTGCAGGCGATGCGCACGATTACCGTGCGCCAGTATCCACGCAGCGACATCGCATCGATCAAGATAACGACAGTTTATGTGGGCGCCGATGCCGAACTCGTTAGGGGATTTATCACGACACCGCTCGAGCGTGCCATCGCCGCAGCTGACGGAATCGATTATATCCAATCACAAAGCTCGCAGGGCAGCTCGACAATTACCGTGCGGCTGAAACTGAACTACGATGCAAATAAGGCGTTGTCAGACATCAGCTCGAAGGTGGATGCGATCCGGCGCGACCTGCCTCCCGAATCGGAAATTCCGGTGTTGGAAATCCAATCGGCCGATTCGCAGCAAGCCTCGTGTTATTTAAGTTTCACTTCGGATATTCTGCAGCCTAACGAAGTGACCGATTATCTCGTGCGACTGGTGCAGCCGCGTCTCACTGCAGTCGGTGGCGTTCAGAAGGCGGACATTCTCGGCGGGCGGACATTCGCAATGCGCATCTGGATGAAGCCCGACCGGATGGCGGCGTTGAATATCAATCCCGCCCAAGTGCGCAACATGCTTGCGCGAAACAATTTTCTCTCGGCCGTCGGCAACACGAAAGGTTCACTGCTTCAGGTCAATCTGACCGCGAACACCGACCTGCACACGGTGGATGATTTCAAAAAACTGGTCATTCGCCAGGAAAAAGGAAATCTCGTCAGGTTGAGTGACATCGCGGACGTCGAGCTCGGCGCGGAAGATTACAACGCGGAAGTGCGGTTCTCGGGACAGAAGGCAGTCTTCATGGGGATTTACGTTCTGCCGAATGCGAATGCGGTGGACGTAATCAAACGTGTTCGCACGGAGATGGAGCAAATCCAGAGGGAATTGCCGGCCGGAATGAAAGGCGAAATCGCCTACGACGCTACGGCTTACATTAACGACGCCATCCACGAAGTCGTAAAGACTTTGATCGACACATTGCTCATCGTGATGGTGGTGATCTTTTTGTTCCTCGGGTCGATCCGCTCGGTGGTGGTCCCTGTCGTTGCGATTCCAATTTCGCTGATCGGCGCGCTATTTCTCATGCAGCTATTCGGTTTCAGCCTCAACTTGCTGACGCTGCTGGCGATTGTGCTTTCCGTCGGATTGGTGGTGGATGACGCGATTGTCGTCGTTGAAAATGTCGAGCGACATATGCGCGAGGGATTATCGCGCATGAATGCCGCCCTGGTCGGCGCGCGTGAGTTGATCGGGCCAATTATCGCGATGACCATCACGCTGGCGGCGGTTTATACGCCGATTGCGCTCCAAGGCGGTTTAACCGGCGCGCTCTTTCGCGAATTCGCGCTGACTCTTGCTGGGGCGGTTTTCATTTCCGGCGTCGTTGCACTGACGCTTTCGCCGATGATGTCGGCGCATCTTTTGCGCGCCGGCCACAGCGATAAGGGATTCAGTGGGGTCGTTAATCGAACGTTCGACCGCTTTCGGGAGTGGTACGGAAGTCACCTTGATCGCACGCTGAATGCGCGGCCGGCGGTCTACATTTTTTGGGCGGGAATTTCACTCCTCGCGCTTCTCATGTTCGCGACCATTCCGAAAGTTGGGACGAAGGAATTGGCGCCGAAAGAGGACCAAGGGGTGATCTTTGGAATCATCACCGCACCGGCAAACGCGACCATCGACGACACGATCCGGTACGCGGACGCTGCCGGCAAAGTTTTTCAGAACATCCCGGACACGCGGTTCACGTTTCAACTTACGTTCCCAGACAACGGATTCGGCGGAATGGTTTTGAAGCCGTGGGGTGTCCGCAAAACGCCGACCAAGGCCTACCTCCCGCAAATCCAGGCAAAACTTGGCGCGATTCCCGGCATCCAGATGTTTCCGATCATGCCGTCGGCCCTTCCCGGCGCTGATAATTTTCCAGTCAGTTTCGTGATCACCTCGACCGCTGACCAGGAACGCATTCTCGAATTCGCACAGCAGATCTTCCAGAAAGCAATGAAGGCGCATATCTTTCAATTTGGCGATATCGATACGAAAATCGACCAGCCTCAATCGGCGATCGTCTTCGATCACGATAAGGTCGCAGCCCTCGGTCTCGACATGCAGCAGGTGGGCGCCGATATCTCGGCCAGCATTGGCGGCAATTACGTCAACCGGTTCAACATCGAAGGGCGCAGTTACAAGGTGATTCCGCAAATCAAACGCGTCGATCGATTGAATCCTGAGCAGTTGAAAAATATTTACGTTAGCGGACCGAACAATCAGCTTATTCCGCTGAGCACGGTCGCTTCCATCAAGCACAAGACCGTGGCGCGTTCGCTCAATCGGATGCAACAACTTAACGCGGTCACCATCAGCGGAGTTCCAGCCGTTTCACTCGACGCTGCTCTTAAATTTCTGCAGAATGAGGCAAACAAGATTCTGCCCAAAGGGTACGTCCTCGATTACACGGGCGAGTCGCGCCAGTTGCAGACCGAGGGCAGCAAGTTTCTAGGCGTATTTTTGCTTTCGCTGGTGCTGATCTTTCTCGTCCTGGCGGCGCAATTCAACAGTTTCCGCGATCCGTTTATCATTCTGTTGGGATCGGTGCCGCTCGCGATGTTCGGCGCAGGTCTCTTCATGTTCTTGAAAATGCCGTTCGGTCAGTTCGTCACCGATCGATGGACCACGTCGTTCAACATCTATTCGCAAGTCGGTCTCGTTACGCTGGTCGGTCTCGTTTCGAAAAACGGAATCCTCATTGTGCAGTTCGCGAACGAATTGCAACGGCAGGGTCTTACAAAACTGGCGGCGGTTGCACAAGCTGCGCGCATTCGCTTGCGTCCGATTATGATGACGAGCGTTGCAACTGTGGCCGGTCACTTTCCGCTTACGCTTGTGACTGGCGCAGGCGCTGCTGCGCGGAACTCAATCGGTCTCGTGCTCGTGGGTGGGATGACGATCGGAACCATCTTCACGCTCTTTATCGTGCCATCCCTTTACATGCTTATCGCTAAAGAGCACCACGAAAAATCTCTCATGGACGCAGGATGGGAAGACGCCCCCGAGGAGGCGGCAGATCTTACACCGGAAATGGCGCCGGCCCTCGCTCAGGATGGAAACGGCAACGGCTGGAAAAACGCGTGAGGTGAACTTTTGGGCGGGACGCTAAAATGTCCCGAGCGGAGAAACAAAAGCCTCGGCGGGGGAGCCCGCTGAGGCTTTTAATTTTTCTCCCAAACCACCTGTTCTCCCATGGAATGTTCCCCCGAAATTCGCGCGCATTCCCACATAGTCTGAAACCGCGTGAAATCACACAAAACATCCCGGCGGGGAATGGGGCCGACGGGAGTCGAGCGACATGGACGAAGCCCCCAAGGGTGAGTGAGCGGGAGCGAGCGAATCAATCGAAGCTAAACCGGCGCACGTTCCCATTGAGTCTCAAACGCAGCAAGATAACACAGACCGTCCCCGGCGGGAATCGAACCCACATTTAAGGTTTAGGAAACCTCCGTTCTATCCGTTGAACTACGGGGACACTTCAGAGGGAGATATCAGGCATTACGAGCCAGATTTCAAACTCGGCTAAGCGATAACAATTGCCGAATCGCGATTTGGGGTCGGTTTATTTCGTCCGAGACTCGACGCTCTAATCGTCGATTTTCATTACAAAGTCTGCTATTCCTTACGAATGTCCGCTTATTCTTACAATCGATGTCTGCTGCTTCTTACAAATTTCCATCGGTAAAGGGAGATGCCTTACTGAAGCTGGCATGCTCGGTGCTCTTTCAACAGCACATGAAATCCTCATCCACGCTCTTACTCATCTTGACGACAGCTATCGCGCTTTTTCTCGTACAACCTGTTAAGGCAGAACGGACGATCCAAGCTGGACCCAGCGTGGCGACTGTTCCCGATAGCGGTTCGGCAATTTCTCTGCTTGGCTTTGCAGTGCTCGGTGTAGCCGCCTTACGGCGCAAACTGAGTCGCTAGCCAGGCGATTTCTCCGCTGCTGTGGGAGATCGAACCTTTGCTGGGTTGTTAAATGTTCAGATGGCGATCTGGCCTAGAACCGCGCGCAGCTCGTGGAAGTCCACAGGCTTAGTCAGATGAAAATCGAAGCCGGCTTCTTTGCCGCGCTCAATGTCATCAGGTGTTCCGAAGCCTGTCAGCGCGACGGCTGTTACCGGTTGCTTTCGCTTAGCTTCGGCAACCAGATCATAGCCGCTGCCGTCCGGTAAAGCGATATCGGCCAGAACGACATCGAACTCTTTTGAACGGATAATCTCGCGTGCACTCTCCGCATCATCGGCTACGGAGATTTCGTGCCCGAAATGCCTGAGCAGATTGGATAAAGCTTGCAAGGTGTCGCCGTGGTCTTCGATGACCAGAATCCGCAATCTCTTACCCGAACTGTATGACTCTTTCGTTCGATCCTCGCTCATTGTCGCGTTCCCGGGGGGAACCCGTATACCGGAATTGCTGTGCCGTCCAATTCCTTTGAGAAATCAGAGATCGATTGTCAGACTTCTCGAGGTCGTATGGTTGAGTAAGATCAAAACGTGGCTGATAAGGAGATTGCTGCCTTAAAGGATTCACACCTGGGCGGTACTCGTTTCGTTTACATTGCGGCGTTGTTCGCGGCGTTGGGTGGTCTTCTGTTTGGCTACGACACGGGCGTCATATCCGGCGCGCTCATTTTTATCAAACGCGACTTTGGGCTGACGACTGCCGCAGAAGAGGTCGTCGTCAGTGGAGTTTTGTTGGGTGCAACCATTGGCGCTGTCATCGGCGGAAAAGCCGCCGATCTTTTCGGCAGACGAAGAGTCCTGCTGGTGACGGCTGCAATTTTCAGTATCGGCGCGCTCGCCAGTGGCGTAGCGCCGTCGCCCGCGATCTTAATCGTCAGCCGCGTCGTTCTCGGTCTGGCGATTGGTCTCGCCTCAACAAACGTTCCGGTTTATCTATCCGAAGTCGCGCCTCCCCATGCGCGTGGCTGGGTTGTATCGCTTTTTCAACTTGCTGTTACGGTCGGGATCGTCGTTGCGTATCTGACGGACTACGCTTTCGCTGGTGTCGGAGGTTGGCGATGGATGCTCGGACTTGCCGTCGCACCAGCGCTGGTCTTCGGCACAGGAATGTTTTTTCTGCCTGAGACTCCGCGCTGGCTCATTCGTGGCGGTCACCATGAAGTCGCGCACGGCGTTCTCGTGCGTATCCGCGGGCTAGACGATGTCAACGTCGAGATCGAAGAGATCAAGGCCAGCCTGGCGCAGCAGGCTGAAAGCGGGCACTGGACGGATTTACTCCGTCGGCAGGTACGCCCGGCTCTTATCGTTGGATTAGGCCTCGCTGTCTTCCAACAAATTACCGGCATCAACACGGTGATTTATTATGCGCCGAGAATTCTTCAAGCCGCTGGATTCAGCTCTGCTTCCGGCGCGATCCTGGCGACCGTAGGCGTCGGCATCGTAAATGTCGCTATGACAGTTCTCGCGATGTTTTTAGTTGACCGCGCCGGCCGCCGGCCATTGCTGCTCGTCGGCATCGCTGGAATGATCATTACGCTTGGCGTGCTTGGCTTAAGTTTCCGGTATATATCGGGACAACTCGCCTGGATCGCTGTGATGTGTCTGATGGGCTACGTCGCCTCATTTGCAATCAGCCTCGGACCGATCTTCTGGCTTTTGATCGCCGAGATTTATCCCCTAAAGATTCGCGGCCTTGCGGAGGGCACGGCGGCCACATTCAATTGGGCTTCGAATCTGGTCGTTTCGCTTACCTTTCTGACATTGGTCGAAAAACTTGGAGCGAGTTCAACTTTTCTGCTGTACGCGCTCGCTTCGGTGGCGTCGTGGCTCTTTGCTTACTATTTCGTTCCTGAAACGAAAGGGCGCACTTTGGAGCAGATCGAAGCATTCTGGAGAGCGAAGCATCGTAGCCGCCAAACTGTTGCTCGGTTGTCTTAGGCCAATCTCTGTTTCTCTTGTGGAAACCCGTTGTTACTTCGACACTAAAATTTGTAGATAATGGCGACACTGGCGTTGTGTTCCCTCAAGTGGGCTTCGCTATTACCGATGAAGTTGCTAATGCCACCGAAGCCTGGACGGTGATCGAAATCGAGTTCGCCAAGATCAACATATTGGTATTGCGCTCTCGCGCTCCAGTGAGCAGTGAGCGCGTACTCCAATCCGCCGCCGACCATCCAACCGACGTTTGTCTCTATTTGTTTCCCTCCTTCTTCAAAAAAATAGGTAAGACCACGAATACGTTGAAAAAGATCGAGATCACCGATGGCGAGTCCACCGGTCACATAAGGCAGCCACCTGCCAAAGGCATAGCCAATCCGTGGTCCAATCGTAACCAGGTAATGCGTTTTGAAAGACGTCTTGATAGCGAAATCCCCCGTCGCCGGCGTGTGAAAAATCCCGCTTTCATCTGAATTACGCAGCCAAAGGTAACCGCCCGCTGCTTCCAAGCCGACGACCCAATTGTTGGTGAATTGATAATTGTAGCCGATCAGACCACCGGCTTCTGCGCCGCTTGCATCCAGATTCTCCGGAGCATGCGCCTCGACTACGTTGCGATCCTCAAGACGAAGATTCCAATCTCCACCCAGGCTAAGATCGAGATTAGTGCTTCCAAATTTATAACCGCCGAAAGCGCCCACGTAGAAACCAGTCCACCTGGGAGAAGGCGGTGGCGGAACAACCTGCTTTATTTCCTTGCCCGAATATCTTTCCGGCCCCGCGTACGCTAGTGAGCAGAACGCGTATAACATCGACACGATTAAAGAAATTTTGTTCATGGACGCGGGTTTTACACGACCCAGAAGATTGGTCAAGCCGTACCCACTTCTCCACCACGGAATTTGGAAACTCGAATCTCAATTATCGGATTTTCTCGCGCGCATGCGGCTTTGTGAGATCGAGCACCGGACCAATGGGGACGATTCGCGTCGGATTAATTTGAGTGTGCGTCATGTAGTAGTGGCGCTTGATATGATCGAAATCGACGGTTTCAGCGATGCCCGGGTGCTGATATAAATCCATTAGATAACCCTGCAGATTTGGGTAATCGATGATGCGCCGCAGATTGCATTTGAAGTGACCATAATAAACGACGTCGAACCGGATGAGCGTGCAGAAAAATCTCCAATCGGATTCAACGATGCGGCCTTGGAAAAGAAAGCGACTCTTCGAGAGGCGTTCCTCCAGCTGATCGAGAGCCTCAAATAATTTTCGACAAGCGACTTCGTATGGTCGCTGCCGCGTGGCGAAACCAGCTCTATAGACACCGTTGTTCACGTTGTCGTGCAAAAAACGGCAGAGCTTCGCGTGCTCGGCTTCGATCTCTTTCGGGAAAAAGTCGAGATCTTTGTTCGCGGCGAATTCATTAAACACCGTGTTGAACATGCGGCAGATGTCGTCCTCTGAATTGTTCACGATCTTTTTCGTTTGCTTGTCCCATAGGACCGGCACGGTGAAGCGGGCGGTGTAATTAGGATCGGTTGCCCTGTACGCTTCGCTCAGGAAATGGAAGCCGGTGATCGAATCGGTCGATTCAAACGGCGCGCCCGGTGGAATTTCGGGATCGCGAAACGCCCAGCCTTTCTCGTCCCGGATTGGATCGACAACGGTCATGCCGATTGTTTCTTCGAGTCCCTTTAGTTTTCGGAAAATAACCGTGCGACTAGCCCACGGACAAGCCAGCGAAGCGTAAAGGTGATACCGATCCGCCGCAGCGGGGTAGGGGCTCGACCCGTCGTTTGAGATCCATCCGCGAAACGCATCTGGCTGCCGATGAAACTCTCCCGACTTGGCCTGCTCCTCTGGAAATTGCGCTTTCATTTTAACCACCAATGAACACGAATGAACACTAATACGATCATCGAGTTAACGGAGCTGAGCATTTGTGTCCATTCATGTTGATTCGCGGTTTGTCCGGGCCCCTCTCGTTGACAGCGAAAAGCGCCAATGCTACCGTCGCGCGAATTTACGCGGAAGTCCGTAAAAGGCCCGTCCGATAGAATTTGCAAACCGTGCTAAACAATCAGGTTTTGGTGCTTAACCGCCTGTGGCAGGCGGTTAACATCTGCTCGGCGCGTCGCGCGTTCGCGCTGGTTTATGCGGGTCACGCTCACATTGTTTCGTCGGATGAGGCGAACAATTTCATGACGCACGATTTCGAAAGCTGGCGCGATTTGTCGGCTAATGCGCCGGACCATGAAGTGGTCACGACGATTTCGTTTAAGATTCGTATTCCGCGGGTCATTGTGCTGTTGGTTTTTGATCGGCTCCCAAAAAAGGAAGTGAAATTTACCCGGCATAACGTGTTCGAGCGGGACAAAAACACCTGCCAGTACTGCGGCGAAATTTTCGACCGTAGCGAACTCAATCTGGATCACGTCGTGCCGCGCGACCGCGGAGGAACGACCACGTGGGAGAACGTGGTTTGCTCGTGCATCCCTTGTAACACGCGCAAAGGCAACCGGCTGCCGCGCGAAGCGCACATGAGCCTGGTCCGCAAACCAAAGCGGCCGAAATGGCGGCCGTTCGTCCAAATCACTTTTGCCACTCCGCAGCACGACCTCTGGAAACACTTTGTCGATCTCGCGTACTGGAACGTGGAGTTGAGCGACTGAGTTCAAGGACTGCCTATTTGTGCAGTTATTGATTGCTCGTGTTTCAAAGCATTCAAGATTGGCTGCGGGTAGACGCCCAGCCCGATCGTCGCGAAGATCAATGCGCTGATCGCCAGACGTGACAGCCCGTTAACCGGGATCTTATCGATCGTTGCGCTGGATTCCCAGTACATCGCGCGAATGACTTTGAGATAATAGTAAAATCCGCAGCCGACCGTAATCACTCCGATGATGACAAGCACTGTTTGACGGTGGGCAATCGCGGCGTAGAAGATAAAAAACTTTCCCAGGAAACCCGCCGTGAACGGGACTCCGGCGAGCGAGATCATCCCTATTAACATCGCAAAGGCGAGAAAAGGCGATCGTTTAGCCAAGCCATCAAAGTCCGCAATTTGTTCGCCAGTTTGCTGAGCTACAATTAACAAGACCGCAAAGCTTAGCAGAGTCATGACTAGGTAAGCAGCGAGGTAAAAGCCGATTGCTGCAGCGTCGAAGCATGCCACACCGATCAAAAGATACCCGGCGTGCGCGATGCTTGAGTAGGCGAGGAGTCGTTTCAAGTTGGCCTGCGGGAGAGCCGCAAGATTTCCGTAGATCAAAGTAAGCACGGCGATCACGACGATCAGACGTTGCGCTTGAGGCAGGACCAGGAAAGGTTGTAACACTCGCAGCAGCACCACGAAGCCCGCCGCCTTCGAGCCGACGGAAAGATACGCAGTGACAGGCGTAGGCGCGCCCTGATACACATCCGGAACCCAGATCTGAAACGGCACCGCGGCGATCTTGAAACCGAGCGCTATCAGAACCAGCACCATCCCTAACAAAGCTGCGCTGCGGTCCGTCGCTGGATTAGCTACCACGTCGGCGATTTGCTGGAGATTCGTTTGACCGGTCACACCGAAAATCCAAGCGATTCCATACACGAGAAATGCTGTCGAGAGCGCACTCAGCACGAGATATTTTGTTCCTGCTTCCAGAGTAAGCGGGTTGCGTCGAGTGAAGCTGACAAGCACATAAAAACAAATCGTGACTAGCTCCAGCGAGACAAAGATAAAAACGAAATCGATTGCAGACACGAGATACATCAACCCGGTACATGTGAAGATTGGGAGAGCAAAAAATTCGCCGAGCCCAGCTTGCGAGGTGCCGCCGGGAAAGGAACGCCGCACGACCGGCGCGTAATCGACCATCATCACGATCACGAAAATCGTAGTGAGCAGCGCGAATTGCTTGAAGAAGATCGACAGCCGATCTGCGGTATAAAAGCTCCAGAAGCCAGAAGCCTGATTCGGCGATGCGTTGGGAGTTACGAAAAAGCTTACTGCGAGAACGAACGTGAGACTGCCAATCGCCACGAATGCCAGAACTCGTTTGTCAATTTTCGTGGCGAACGCTTCGACTAACAGGACCGCCATCCCAATCACCAGCACTGCGATCTCAAGTTCTGGCGCCGTGATGGTCATCGTTTCCAAGCGATCTGCTTCATGTTGTAGCCGTCTCGCTGGGTCGAGGCGTTCGGCTGATGTTCCTCCGTGAAGCACGACGAAACAGCGCCGTGGCTACAGCGCAGCTTGTCTGTGAAATTATGTTTATCCGCAGTGAGATAGGTCCGGAACGCCGGCGTTACAATTCGCACGAAAGACTGCGGAAAGAATCCGTAGCAAAGGAGCGCGCCAACAAGGACTCCTATCGGAAGCCGGAGATCGAATCGAAGATCGACAATGTCTTTCCATCGCTCGTTCAGCGCGCCCATGAATGTGTTACGATACGCTCGGAGCATGTAAACCGTGGAGATCACCACGCCCCAGAGCGCAAGAACCGTGGCGATTTGGAACATGTGAAAGCGATCCATTTCCCAGCCGTTCTTGAACGCGCCAAAAAAGATCATAATTTCCCCGGCAAAGTTCGCGAGACCGGGCAGACCGATCGCAGCAAACACGCCAAAGCCAAAAGCGAGGCTGGCAAGGGGCATCACTTTGCCAAGGCCGCCCAGTTCATCAAAAACCAATGTGCCGGTGCGCTGCCGCAATTCTCCAGCAACGCCGAAGAGCAATGCAATCGAAAGGCCGTGAGCAAACATCAACACAACGGCACCGGTCGTAGAAGGAATCGTAGCACTGGCAACGCCGAGGAAAATGTAGCCCATGTGCATCACGCTTGAGTAGCCTAACATCCAGTCGAGTCGCTTCTGCGCGATGGTGACCAGGCCAACGTAGATGATGTTCCCGAGCAGCAAGACTACGAGGAAAGTCGTCCAGTAATGCGCGCCTTCGGGAAGGAGGGGAATCGCCAAACGCAGAAGGCCGTACAGGCCGAATTTTTTTAACACTCCGGCATGCAGCATTGCCGCCGGCGCAGGGGCTGAGGCGTACGCTTCCGGCGCCCACGTGTGAAATGGAAAAAGCGAAACCAGAATTCCAAAACCAATAAGCAACAGTAAGTAAACATGGCGTTGTGCGTCTGCGGACATCTGACCGAGTCCCGCGGCGGCGGTTAATGCACGAATGTCAAAGCTTCGCGCGGCTACGGGAAAGCTTTGATAAAGCAGGATCAAGCCGAGCAGCAGGATGAAACTGCCAACTGCCAGATAGATAGTGATCTTCCACGCAGCGGCGACGCGATTCCCGCTGCCCCAAATCCCGATCAACAAAAATGTTGGAATAAGCGCGAGCTCATGAAACGCGTAAAGGAAAAATATATCGATCGAGGCGAATGCGCCGATTGCGCCGCCGGATATGAACAAGAGGCAAGCGTAAAACGCATTTTCATACTTGTGGATCGTGCCTGTGAACCATACGGCAGCCAGCGTCACGATCGTAGCGAGCAAAATCATTACGAGACTCAAGCCGTCGATTCCTGTCGTGAAGCTCAGGTGCCATTCCGGAGATATCGTGAACGAGGTAACGTGCTGAAAATCGTTTTGGCCCTGGTGGAAAGAAACGAGAAGAAACAACGCCGCGGCAAACGTCAATATCGATGCGCCTAACGCCGTTTTGCGCGCGGGCGTCCCAACCATGATTAAAATGGCGGCAATGATTGGGCAAAAGATGACGAAAAGTACCATCACTGAAAATGACGAATGACGAATGACGAAGGACGAAGGAATGACGAAGCACGAATGGCGGGCGCCGAAATAAGAACATGAATGCCGTCATCCTGAGCGGAGCGGAGCGAAGTCGAAGGATCCCGCGATGAAAGTCTAAGGTTTCGCCTCGAGATTCCTCGACTACGCTCGGAATGACATGTAGTTGTTCCGTCATTCGTCACTTGGCTTTTCTCAGTCATTCTGTCGTTCGACATTTGTTATTCTCTTTCGTGTGTTTCGTGCGCTTAAAAACTCGTTATCGAAAAACGGCGAAGTAGATGATGGCAACAACACCAAGGCCGAACAGAAATGCGTAAGCTTGTAGGTTGCCAACCTGAATCAATCGCAGCAGTGCTCCGATTCCCCAGGTTCCACGGCTGCTGCCATCGACTGCGGCGGTATCAATGATCCATCGATCAAAGAAAGCGGACATGCGTGCGAGCAGTTCCTGTGTCCAGTTGATCAGCCAGGCGTAAAATTCATCGAGATAAAACTTGTGACGTAATCCCTCGATGTTGATCGGATCACCTGTTCGGTTGCGGTAAATGGCGATCGCCACTCCGCTTCCGACGATCAATGCACCGAACGCCAGGGCAGGAACAAAAAAAGCGGCTCCTTTCTCTATCGGAAGCGCGAGAAAGTTTCGCGCGAAAAATCCAAACCCGCCGAATGCAGCGACAGTTGCCAGCACGATCAACGGTCCCGTCATCACAAGCGGCGACTCCTTGCTTTGGCGTGCGACTTCGCTGCGAGCGTCACCGAAAAAGACAATGACTAGCAATCGCACAACGTAGAAAGCCGTTAGAAACGCGGTGAGCAGTCCTACGATAAAAATCGCAGTGTTGCGTTCGTAGGCGAGCGCGAGGATTGCGTCCTTGCTGAAAAAGCCGCTGAAGGGCGGGCAGCCAACCAACGCGAGGGCGCCCACAGTGAACGTGACGAATGTGATTGGGAGTTTCCGGAAAAGGCCTCCCATTTTCCAGATGTTCTGCTCGTGATGAAGCATCACAATGATCGAGCCGGCCGCGAGGAAGAGAAGCGCTTTGAAAAAGGCGTGGGTAAACAGGTGAAACATGGCCGCTTCGTTCGAGGCGAGACCGACGGCCATTATCATGTAACCAAGTTGCGAAAGCGTTGAGTAAGCCAGGATGCGCTTGATGTCGTTTTGCTGCGTTGCAATTAACGCAGCCATCACCGCCGTGATTGTGCCGACCCAAGCAACGATCAGAAGTGCAGTTTGCGATGCTTGAATGATGAACGCGACCCGGATCAGCATGTAAACACCGGCTGCGACCATTGTCGCGGCGTGGATGAGCGCCGAAATCGGTGTCGGGCCTTCCATCGCGTCCGGCAACCAGACGTGCAGCGGGAATTGTGCCGACTTACCGACTGCCCCGCAAAAGATTAGAAGCGCGGCGATTGTCACAAACGCGGGGTGACTGCCCAAGGTCGGGATACGTGGCGCGATCTCGGAGAACACGACAGAGCCGGTGGCCATCCAAACCATCAGGATCCCGATCATGAATCCAAAATCACCAATACGAGTGGTGATGAATGCTTTGTTGGCCGCAGCTGCAGCGGCGTCGCGATAGAACCAGTGGCCAATGAGAACGTACGAAGTAAAACCAACTAATTCCCAAAAGATGAACAGCATGACAAAGTTGTTCGCGAGAACGATGCCAAGCATCGCAAACATAAACAGCGACAGCGCCGCGAAATAACGGGATTTACCTTCGTCATCTCGCATGTACCCCAGCGAGTAAATGTGGATCGTTGCTCCGACGCCGGAAACCAGGACGAGCATCGTCTTGCTTAATTGGTCCAGTGTAAAACCGAGCGGCACTTTGAAGGCGCCCGCGATATCGATCCAATTGAACTCAGCCGCCGTGATGCTGGACTGCGTGAAGATCAAACAACCGCACACAAAACTCACGAACACAGCCGCAATCGAGATGAAGCTGCTCGCTGTTTTCCATCGCAGCGTCAACAGGGTGATACCGGCAGCGCTAACTAGCGGAGCGAGGAGGAGAATCCACGGAAGAAATGAACTCATCGGATCTCTAAAATTTCAGGTTGCTGATGTCGTTGACGTCGGTTGTCTGGCGCGCCCGGTAAAGCGCCACGATAATAGCCAAGCCGACCGCTACCTCGGCCGCGGCGACCGTGATGATGAAGAAAACGAACACTTGCGCGTTGTAGTCAGGCAACCCGGTAGGTCCAACGCGGAATCGTGAAAACGCAACGAGCGACAGGTTCGCTGCGTTTAACATCAGCTCAAGTGACATGAGAATGATGATGAGATTGCGGCGCAGCATCACTCCGGCGAACCCGATGACAAACAGGATGCCGCTCACGATGAGATAATCGCCAAGTGTAATCATGCTAGCGAGGTTCGCGTTTACTCAAAAGCACCACGCCAATCGTCGCGACCAGCACGAGAACCCCGACGATTTGAAACGGCAGATTGTAATTTCCAAAGAGCGCTGCGCCGACATTTCGAACATCATCGATTGTGGATCCTGGCAACGGCGGAAACGTTGAGTGCGTGATCTTAAAGTGGCGGACTACGGAAAAAATCTGGCCTAACAAAATCAGTGCGACTGCGAGTCCCGCAGCAGAGGCCAACCAATTAATCCGGCGTGCCTCTTCCGCGCGAAGATTGAGAAGCATGATGATGAAAAGAAAAAGCACCATCACCGCGCCGGCGTATACCAGCACTTGAATAATCCCAATGAAATAGGCGTTCAGCGACATGAATAGCGCCGCGAGACCCAGAAATGACACCACCAGGCTCAGCGCGCTCGCGACGGGATTGCGGTTGAGGACGACAGCTGCGCCGAAAATCAATGTTAGCAATGCAAAGATCCAAAACAGGAACGGAGACATCAGGTTTTAAATTTTGAATTTGAACTCAATTGTGCCTGTCCCATTTTCAACACAACGCCGTGCACTACTTCGTAGATGGTTGTGTCATCCTGAACGAAGTGAAGGATCTCACACAAGCTGATTGATTGTGCTGAGCACCAAGCGTGCTGAGGGCCTTGACTGTGAGGTCCCTCGCATTGCTCGGGATGACGTTGGCTTACTTTTTCTCATTCCATTTCAGTACAACGCCGTGCATGACTCCGCCGATCTCGAGCAGTTTGTCCTTGTGATGAACCATGTCCGCTCGCGTGAAACCGGTGATGGCGTAGTCCTTGCGCAGAAAAATCGCCTGCTCGGGGCAAACCTCTTCGCACATGCCGCAGAAAATGCAGCGGATCATGTCGATATCGAATGCCTCCGGGTATTTTTCGACTTTGGCGAACCGGTCCGTTGAGGAAATCTCGCCGGGAATAATCTTGATCGCGCGCGGCGGACAAATGAATTCGCAGAGCTGACACGCCACGCAGCGCACACGGCCATCTTCGTCGCGGACAAGCGCTGGCGCACCGCGATAATAGTCCGGCAGATTGCCGTCCCATTTTTGCTCCGGGTACTGCATCGTAACCTTGGTGCGCCCCATCAACAGGTTTTTGAAATGCTTAAACGTAATGGCCAGACCAGCGAAAATAGCAGGTAAATACAATCGTTCGCGCCAGTTCAGCTTTGGTCGTGGAACAGTGATGGTCATGATTTGAATGACGAATGACGAATGACGAATGACGAATTAATGACGAACCGCAAACGACAATTAAATGGCGACCCGCAAATTACGCCTAGGATTTCGTGAT
>JBKPLD010000155.1:0-10473 GCA_046731415.1 Verrucomicrobiota bacterium | reverse complement strand
TCCTGGAAATCTCCACTATTGTTTTCATCGTGTATTCGTTCGAGTACTTCCTCGGTGGCCAGAGGTTTCCCATCGATATCATGCCGCCTGCGGTCCAGGCTGTGATGAAATGGCTGCCGTTCTACTACGAGCTGTTTTGTCCAATCGCGATATTTCTCGGCCGATTAAAAGGGCCTGACCTTGTGCAAGCGCTCGCAATCCAGACTGGCTGGCTGTTTCTTGCATGGGCTTGGGCAAACTACATGTGGAAACGCGGCCTTGGTCATTACCAGGCCGTCGGGGGATAGCCCGCCGATTACACGACACAACGTCCAACGCTCAACGCCCTGTCCGATTGCGCTCATGTCAGCCTTCTGGGGAGCGTACGCTTGCGTGCTGGCGATCGCATTCGCGATCGCGAACTTTTCTGGTGTGCGCAACCCTCCACCCGATTAATATTTCTCGGAAAGATTGTTTCGGCACAATGCCGAAACCAGCACGCTGCAAGCGTGCGCTCCCCAATCCGCGGAACCCTTCCGAGTTGGACGTTGGATGTTCCTCCTTCGCTCGCGCTACGGCGCGACAGGTGAGCGCCTGCCACGCCGAAGCCTCGGCGTAGGCGGGTTGAACGTTGGGCGTTTTCATCGGAAATAGCACCCAGCCATGGCGCGACTTCACGAGTATCAAGGCAAAGCCATTCTCGCCTCTAATGGATTCAAAATCCCGCGCGGCTCCTCGGCTCGAAGCGCTGAGGAGGCCGTCGCGGCAGCGGCGAAGTTAGGCGGCGAAGTCGTTATCAAGATTCAGGCATGGACGACGGGCCGCGCCGGCATTGGTGGTGTGGCGCTTGCAAGGAAGCCGGAAGAAGTTCATGCGCACGCCACGCGAATGCTGGCAATGAAAGTCGGACAGTTTCCCGTTGAAGCCGTGCTAGTGGAAGAGAAGATCGATATCGACCGCGAGTTTTTTCTTTCGTTTGCCATTGATGATGCGGCTCGCGCGCCAATGATCATCTTCGCCGCCGGAGGCGGCACGGGAATCGAAGAACGCGCGGCTTCGACAAATCGTATCCCGTGCGATGTGAATCAAGGCCCTGTGGATTCAGCTGTGAACGAAGCCGTTGCTTCGAGTGGACTTTCGCCAAAGCAGGCGACGCAACTCGCCGATTCGATCCGGAAATTATTTACTGCTGCACGCAGCGTGGAAGCGCGATCGCTGGAAATCAATCCGCTCGTCTTGAGCAAAGCCGGTGAATTCGTCGCAGCTGATTGCCGGATCACCATCGACGATTACGCCGTGGCGCGTCACCCCGAGCTGGGAATCGAAATCGCGCGCGAGTTCGATCATCCACCGACTACTCTCGAACGCGTCGCCTATGCAGTGGAACAAAGCGATCATCGCGGCACATTTTATTTCGCACAGCTGGCAACGGCTGCTGCCAAAGGCTCCAAAGGCCTTGTTGGTTTTCACGGCGCCGGCGGCGGCGGCTCAATGATGTCGATGGACGCGATCGTGAATGCAGGATTCACTATCGCCAATTTCACCGATACCAGCGGCAACCCGTCTGCATCCAAGGTCTATCGCGCCGCGCGAATCATTTTGGCGCAGCCCGAGCTCGTGGGATATTTCGGTTCGGGCTCGGGTGTCGCAAGCCAGGAGCAGTATTGGTCGGCTTACGGTTTGGCGAAAGCTTTTTGGGAACTCGATCTCGATATTCCCGCCGTGATTCGTTTGGGCGGCAATACCGAAGATCGCGCAGTAGATATTTTACAGAGAACGTCCAAGCTCCTCCGCGCGCCGGTCGAGGGTTATCGCAAGACCGACACGCCGGCCACGATTGCCGCACGTTTTGCTGAACTCATCGGAAGCGCCGGCAGCATTAAATGGAAACCGCGCGCCCCCCGCATGCCCAAGTTCATCAAAGATTCATCGGCTACTACGTTCCAGGTGAAAAACGGTCGTGTCTGGATCGATATTAAGCGGTGGCCACAAATTCGCAGTGCTGTCGAAACGCATTCGGGCGGATTGATAATCGATCACAAGGGCGCGCCCGCGCCGTCGCTGCCTGACGAGGAATTCGCCGCCAAAGATTCCGAACTCCTCGCCTGCGAGGTCGAATGTCATCTCGTCGAAGTCGAAGGCTTCTATTTGGAGCTCGACATTCCGGGATCGAATGAACTGATACCGTTCGGGAGCGCTGAATAAATGGCAATTCTAATTGACGAAAAAAAACGCCTTCTGGTGCAAGGCATCACCGGGCGCGAAGGACGGGCGCGTACGCGGCTGATGCGCGAATATGGAACCAATGTGGCAGGCGGAGTAACACCGGGCAAGGGCGGACAAAGCGTTCTCGGCGTTCCGGTGTTTAACACGCCACAGGAGGCGGTAAACTCGTTAGGTAACATCGACATCTCGGTGCTTTTCGTGCCCGCGGCAGGCGTGAAGGAGGCCGCGATTTCTGCTATTAACGCAGGGATCAAGCTAACCGTGCTGGTACCCGATCGCGTCCCAGTCTGGGACGCAATGGAAATCGCAGCAGCCGCAAAGGCAAATGGCGCGATGTTTCTCGGACCGAACACACTTGGAGCATTGAGTCCTGGCAGGGCCGTGGTCGGCATGATCGGTGGTCGCGCAGAAAGCGCGCGACAATGGTTCAAACCAGGTGTCCCAACGGGAGTGGGAGTAATCAGCCGTTCCGGCGGCATGGCTTCCAGCACAGGTTATTACCTTGGGCAAGCTGGCGTGCGGATCTCAACCATTGTGCATATTGGTGGCGACGCGGTTCTTGGTGTTCGAATTCCCGATGCGGCGCTGATGTTCGAAGCTGATCCTTTCACAGAAGCCATTGTGATCTTCGGCGAAATCGGCTCGTCGCAAGAGGAAGAACTGGCGCAACTGATTATTGATCGAAAGGTAACCAAGCCGGTGATCGCCTATATCGGCGGGAAGGCTGCGCGCGAAGGCACGCGATTCAGTCACGCCGGAGCGATTATCGAGGGTGGTCGCGGTACGCACGCCGGTAAAGCCAAAGCTTTGCGGGAAGCTGGCGCCACAGTAGTTGATTCCTTTGGCGAATTGCCGGACGCGGTCGTTGAGATTCTCAAGAAAACGAAAGGACAAAGTCTCATGAGCGAAACCGACCGGAAAGCAACCTGGAACACCGCGATCACGCGCGTAGAGCCTAACAGAGTAGGAGTGCGCGGATACGATATCGCCGAGCTCATGGGACGCGTTTCTTTTGGCGCAGCGGTTTATCTGATTTTGACCGGTGAACTGCCCTCGCCCGCAATCGCGCGCCTGATGGACGCGATTTTGGTCGCCTCAATCGATCACGGCGCGACGCCTCCAAGCGCATTGGCCGCGCGAACTCTCGCATCGACCGGAGCAACATTGAGCGCAGCCGTCGCTGCCGGCATCATGTCGATCAATCGTCATCACGGCGGGGCAATTGAAGATTGCGCTCGACACCTGAAAGCAATCGCTGATGGCGCAACGCGTGAATCCATTTCATTGGACGAAGCCGCCGTTCGCACACTGGCAACGATGAGAGAAGCCGGCGAGCGCATGCCAGGATTTGGACATCGTTATCACACGAAAGACCCGCGCACTGCGCGTCTCTTTGATCTGGCGCGCGACGCGGGCGTGGACGGCGTGCACATGAAAGCAGCACGCGCGGTTGAAAAAGCTTTTGCCGATGCAAAGAAAGCGCTTCCCATCAACGTCGACGGCGCTATCGGCGCCATTCTCGCCGATCTGGGAATGAACCCCGCAGCGTTCAATGCTATTTTCATGATCGCTCGAACGCCTGGACTGGTGGCGCACGTGATCGAAGAACAAACTCGCGAGAAGCCGATGCGGCGAATCGATCCGGTCAATCACGGCTACGATGGTCCTCCGCTGAGAAATCTTTCGGATAAACCGTCTCCGTAGAATTCTTCAGGTGTCGCCGTAGTGCCAACTCTAACGGCGTGCCGACGCCCTCGACATGCGAGGCCGCTACAAGATCACGATCACGGCGGTGCCGGACGAGGATGCGGTGTTGGGCGCGCCCTCGGGGTCGCCCGCGGTGTAGCACTAGGCGTTGCTGTCGGCGTCGGTGTTATGGTGGGCGTTTGAGTTGGAGTAGGCGTTGGCCCGGGTGTCGTGGTCTGCTCACTTCGGAAGACTCCACCACCACCGGTCCCGGCATATGCATAACCGTCCGAATCGAATGCCAATGCATACACGTTTCCACTCGGAGGGATTAGCCCACTGCTGGTATCGCTCCAATTATCGCCATCATTAGTCGAGCGAAACGCGCCGGCGGCTGTGCCTGCAAAAATGTGACCCAGCGAATTGATTGCCACCGCGTTTATGTCAGGGGTCGTGATACCATCGTCTTGTTCGGTCCAACTATCACCATTGTTAGTCGATCGGAAGATACCACCGCCCTGACCCATGAAAGAATAGGTTGCAGCAAAGATGTGACCACTGTTGCTAATGGCCAGCCCGGCTATGTCCGTCGAGGTTAGCCCATTGTTAGCCAGTTCCCAACTGTCGCCGTTGTTCGTCGATCGGTACACGCCGTCGCCGCAACCGGCGGTTCCGGCAAAAATGTGATCCTGCGAATTGATTGCCAGCGACCAGATAAGCCCACAGTTCTCTCCGTTGTCGTTCAGGTGCGTCCAACTCTCGCCATCGTCTGTGGATCGCCAGACTCCGCCAGCAGTGCCTCCAGCATAAGTTCCTGCGAAAATGTGGCCACTGGAATTGCTAGCGATAGCGCGAACATCGAATTCAATGACGCCCTGGCTCACGTCTGCCCAACTCTGTCCGTTGTCGGTCGAACGAAAAACTCCGCCGAGGCCATCAACAAAATCGGCTCCCGCAAAGACGTGACCGTTTGGAGCGATGGCCAGCGACCTAATAAAGTGTGCGGACAGGCCATTGTTTATCTTTTCCCAATTCTGACCGCTATCGCTTGATCGGGACATGCCGATCCCATAGGTGCCGGCAAAGATCATGTTATCAGAGTTAATTGCGATTGCCCGGACATCGGTCGCAATCAAACCGTCGTTTTTCTCAACCCAAGTATCGCCGTTGTCGCTTGACCGGAACACGCCGCCGCCAACGTAGGTTCCCGTGAAGATGTCCCCGTTCTGATTGACGGTGAAAGAAATGACCCGGTGTTCGGTCAGCCCAGTGTTGACCTGTGTCCAGTTGTTGCCGTTATCGGTGGAACGGAACACGCCATCACCGTAAGAGCCGGCAAACAATGCGCCGCCAGGAGTGGCCAGCAACCCGTTGATGCCATTCCCTGTGTTTAAGCCGTTTGCCACCAGCTCCCAGTTGTCTCCGTTGTTCGTCGAGCGAAAGACCCGGCCAAAACCACAAAGGCCGTCAGTGTCGGCGCCCGCGAAAATATCGCCGTTCTCATTGATGGCAAACGAAAGGATGGCGAGATTAGTAAGCCCACTGTTTGTTTCGGTCCAACTATCGCCGTTATCAGTGGAACGAATCACACCCGTGCAGAAACCGTTATCCCACGTTGCCGCAAAAACGTGTCCGCTGGCGTTGATCGCTAGCGCGGGGACATAGTGGCCGGCCGTGCCAGTGTCCAAGAGAATCCAGTTTTCGCCATTGTCAGTGGACCTGTAAATGCCGGTGCCTGGTGGCGCCGTGCCGGCAAAGATATCGCCGCTGGAATTGATCGCCAACGAGACAATTCCGAAAAATCCCAGGCCATTGTTTACCGCAGTCCAGCTGCCCCCGTTGTCAGTCGATCGAAAAATTCCGCCACTCCATGTTCCGGCAAAGATGTGACCATCCCCATTGATCGCCAGCGAGCGCACATTGGTATCGGCCAGTCCGTTGTTAACAGCGCTCCAAGTCTCTCCGTTATCCGTCGATCGGAACATCCCGCCTCCCTGAGTACCGACAAAAACATGGCCGGTCGCATTCGTCGCCAGCGCGATACCATCCCCGCCCTCCGGTCCGTTCGTTTGTGTCCAAAAATTGCCCGCAGGCCGGTTGACGCTGGATCTGACGTTCTGCTTTTGCGGAATGTTTCGAGTTACTTTTGTGTGTCTTTGCTGGGCAAACACATTGCTAAAAATGGCCACAGCGATGCTGATCAAGAAGACAAACAGACCGATTCCCAGATGTGGATTACAAAATGCGGCCGAACGATTGGATTGGTTTTTCATTTGCAGATGCGTTGAGTTGAGGGACAACAACGGTTCTAACGCATCGGTCGAAGGCAGTTCAATACTTTTTCTTAGTTTTTCTTAAAATTACCAAGCGCGCTCAGTGCGCGGTCAAGAAGGTGAGTTCGCTCGCCAACGTAGGTAGCACAGGCTTTCCAGCCCGTGGGGCAACGGGCCGTCTCGCTGGTGTTTATACGGCACCGGCGGGCGGGACGCTCGCCGGGCTCACAGCTAAGATGGCTGTTCTACATTTACCGCGGGGTCGGACGAGGGTGCGGGGTTGGGCGTGGTCTCGGCGTTACCCGAGGTGTGGTACTGGGCGTCGGGGTAGCACTGGGCGTCGGGGTGACACTAGGCGTCGGAGTAGCACTAGGCGTTGATGAAGGAGTAGCCGAAGGCGTAGGTGTGGCCGATGGCGTTTGTGTTGCACTTGGCGAAGGCGTAGGAGTTGGAGTCGGGACCACTCCGCTGGGCAGAGGAAAGACGTAGGCTCCGCGGCTGCGTGTCCAAACTGAAAGAGTAGTGCTACCCCGGTCAATTTGCATGTCCCATACCATCGCGTGTGGCAGACCGTTTTCGAATCGCTGCCACGTCGGGGACGCTACGGTTATATCATCGGTGTAGTAAACACCCCAGTCGGTGCCGGCAAAGACCTGTTGTGGTTGATTAGGATTAACGATGATGGAATCCACCGGAATATCCGGGAGATCGCCCGTCTTATTGGCCCAGGTAAACGAGCCACAGTTGCCGGTGCATGTTACCTGGAAAATATGACCCGGAGTAGTTGGAGTGTTAGCGTTGAAACCGCCAATACCCGCATAACCAACCGGCAGATTTGCAGCTGACACCGAAGGATCGAGCGCGATACCCATTACAGGACGATTAGGCAGGACTGTATTGTTGCCAGTAACATCTACCCAGTTGGCCTGTGCTTGAGTTCCAGTGCCAAGATTGAAACCGATCCAGGCGTTGCCGTCGTTCGTACCCACAATGGCGACACTCTGATATTTCGGCGAATATTTAACCTGGTTGATAAAAGACCTATTGCCCAATGTCTGTTTGGTCATGTTTTGAGTCGTAGGATTGTTCGTAACATACCAATCCGACGAGCTGAACGAGGCATTGCCACCATGAATTGTCTCCCACACGCGGGTCGTGCCAGCAACCAGATGGCCGCAACCTCCGGGAACCCCAGCTGGGTCGCAATCATCGCCACCTGGAATTCCTCCATGGAAAAGGTCATATGGCAGAACGAACGATTTTGTATCCCCGCCCCAACCGCCGGACACCCCGCCGCTCCAAGGGGCGTTCTGATTCGTGCAGTTACTGACACAGCGATGAAGCGTACCGTTATTGTTTCCCTGCCAAAATCGAAGACTCGAACCTGTGCCTACGGGATCAATACGCGCGTAGAACCCATCGCCGCCCACTCCTAGCTGCCATAGCACCGGGCCGGTTGGAGTCCCGGCGAATGTTACCGAACTAGACCCGTTGTCCTGAGCGCCGCCGTTAGCTTGTGGCGATGCCGAGTTGGCAAAGTTCCCGCTAATGTCGCCTGAGTAAAACTCGATCGTATTGACGCCGGTATCCATGTTAAACCATGTCGGATCTTGTGTCTGATTTACAATGTCCGCATTCGTTGTTCCGTGGAGGCCGCCGTCGTTCCCGATTACCAAGATGCTGGATGACCCGGGCAAAAAGGCCAGAGCGTGCTGGTCCACATGGACAGGGCCCGCCGCGCTGCTGTAGGAATATCCGCAGGTGGTATCGTTCCAAATAGTTCCCGTGCGCGTCGCGAACCATACGTCGAACGTGTCGAAGAATACGCGCTCTGGATTATTCGGATCGACAACGATTCCCTCATCGTACCAGTTTTGCGGGTAGTCGCCGGCGCCACCCTGGCAATCTCTTAGCGCGCCACCCTGAGAACCTTCCATGAAGGTCCAGGCTGTACCACCATTAGTCGTCGCCCAGGCGCCGATTTGGCAGCCCGGTGCGCTCCCGCAACCGCCGTTGCTGTTAGGAACAATAGATTGCGCTTGGGCATAGATATAATTCGGGTTACTCGGCGCGACGGCAATCTCCACGCGGCCCAGCTGATCCCCAGTGTTAATGTCAACAAAAGCCGAGCCGCTCCCTGCATTCATTGGTGCACCAGCCGCATAGGCGCTCCCATTGACGAAAGCGCCAAACACAAACCCATTGGCGTTGCTCGCGATTGACGTGAAACTTGGGCAACCGCTCGATCCCATCGTAGCGCTGTAAATGCCGTTGGCGCCATTCTGCCCCAGATCGTACTGGACCGTAGTGGCAAAGCCGCGTGTCCCCACTGCGGCAATGACACGAGTCGTTCCGCCGCCCATGTCTGTTAACTCCAGGCCTGTTATATCCTGGCGCTGAGTACTGAAATTGTTCGTCGTGCACGGGCCAGTCCAGTTCGCCCCAGCGTCGTATGAGAAGTAGAGACCCTTCTTGGTACCTGCTACAAGTTTGCTGCTGTTATTCGGGTCCACACGCACTTTGCCAACAGCGTTATACTGTGGAAACTGTCCCGGCGGCTCATCGTATGCCATGCCGAACACGTCGGCGCCAAGCACAGTCCAGCTGCCCCCTGCATCGGTGGATTTGAGGATACCCTGGCTACCCATGGAAAAGGAACCGAAATTCAGATCGCCCGTGCCAGCGTAGACAGTGTTGTGATCGTTAGGGTCGATAGTGATCGTATCGATTGCTGTCGTGGAAATCAGAGGATCATCCGTTACAACGTTCCAAGTCGTAGAGGCGCTGCAGCAGTTGCTAGTTTTCCATACACCGCCGCCGACAGCTCCAGCGTAGGCCACAATGCTGCCATTGGTGATTGTTGTTGGATCGACTGCGATCGCGTTAACTCGGCCTTCGGTTGTGGTATAATCATAGCAGCCGGAACAGCCTGTCATTCGCTCCGGTTGCGGGCCGAGTGAGGTGAAATTAGTCGTGCTTAACGCATTTGGATTAGCAACGTTGAGCTTTAGAAACAGTCCGGACGGCACGCCCCTTGCCATGCGCGCATGTTGCGCAGCGGCCGCGCGCAGCCACGCGGGGTTGAAACGCCCGGTGGGATACGTCACGCGATCGCGCCAGTATTGTTCCATCTGCGCCAGGCCGGCATTTTCTTCGTGCGGATCGCCCCCTGGCACCGGCAGATAGCGCTGAAGCGATGTCTTCGCGGCACTTGAAACGTGATTAGTGAGAGGTGAGAAATGCGCGAAAAGCGCTATCGCTACGCCTGAGAAACAAAGCGTAAAGCCGATTAATGCGCGCAGATTGATGAATCCGCCAATGCGGACGGGTTGGGTGTAGGAGTTTTGTTTCATTTTTGATCAAGGTGGAGTTTGTGGAGCGTGCTGCACCGACGCTGAGTCGCTGCTGCGCCCGCCGCGGATGCTTTGTTTCAGGGAACTCAAGATGCAGGAAAAGCGCGTTTATAGATATGTGGCCACGTTTGGTCAAGTGATTTTTGAAAACGTGATGCTGAATTCCCGTGGCGCGCCTCGAGGCGCCAAATTATTCGCGCCCTGCGAAAACTCTAACTGCGCTTTTCAAAGGCCGTAATGCGAAGAGGCATCTTAGCTGCCTCGCTCTGGGATGAACGAGATGGTCTTGGCTAAAGGGTCCCAAAACATTCCAACAAAAGTTGTTGGAGCTCTTTCCCGAGATTTGAGGTATAACACCGACGATACCAGGGCAGGAAACAATTTGGAACTTCACTGCGGCGTCGGCGAACACGCCGCACTCGGGCGCGGCCCTGTGAATTACGCCATTTCTCACTCTCGGCAAGCCGCCGAGACTTACAGGCTGGCAGCCTATGCCTTCAAGCAGCGGAAAGGGTACGGTTCCCTGGAAAAAAGCGCAGCCCCGAAAAGCTTTCGGGGCTGCGCTAGAGAGCTATCAATTATCAGTTATTTCCCGTCAGGGACGCGGATGCGGCGTGGGACGCGGCCGCGGTGTTGGAGTCGGCCTGGGTGTAGGACTGACCGGCGGTGTTGGCGTCGCCGAAGGGGTCACCGTTGGTGTCGGGCTAGGCGCTCCACAAGGACTCACCGGACAATTGAAGATTTCCGTCGAAGCTATCGGTGTTACACTCGCGTCGTAGCCACCAGCTAGCCAGATGTTATTGGTCCCGTCAGTGTCCGCAGCTGCGTTCCGCCTCGCATTCACAAATGGCTGGCCAACTGACCACGTGTTGCTAATCGGATCGTAGATGTCTACTTCGTTGGAGATGGCGTTAAATGCCCCTCCCAACACATACATCTGACCGCACAGGTTCAGC
>JBKPLD010000154.1:0-16252 GCA_046731415.1 Verrucomicrobiota bacterium | reverse complement strand
CGGTTAGTTCGCCGATTTCAAAAACCAGTCGATGAACTTTGGAAGCCCTTCGCTGAGTTTGGTGGTCGGATTGTAACCGAGGATTTTTTCCCCCTTCGAAATATCCGCGCAAGTCATGGGCATGTCGCCCGGTTGCTCCGGTAGCTGATTGATTTTCGCCTTTTTACCGAGCGCGTTCTCGATCGCAACGATCAAGTCTTTCAGCTGGATCGTTTCGCTTTCACCCAAATTAAAAATATCGAAGAGCGGGCCTTCGTATTGAAGCGCGGCCATCGTTCCCTGTATCACGTCATCGATATAAGTGTAATCGCGTCGCGTTGTACCGTCGCCGAATTGCTCGATTGGCCGGCCGGCATAAATGCGCCGGGTGAATTGATGAATCGCCAGATCGGGCCGTTGCCGCGGCCCATATACGGTGAAGTAACGCAGCGCCACGACGCGCAGTTGATAAAGATGCGAGTAAGTCGAGCAGAGAAATTCGCCGGCAATCTTCGTCGCGGCATACGGGCTGAGTGTCTGAGTCAGACGTTGATCTTCAGAAAAGGGTACGGTCCTCGAGGCGCCGTAAACTGACGAGCTGGAGGCAAAGATAAATCTGTGAGCGCCGGTGACGCGCGCGGCTTCGAGCAAATGCAACGTGCCGGTGACATTCGCGTCGTAGTAAAGGTGCGGGTGCTGGATCGATGGTCGAACGCCAGCGCGAGCCGCCAGATGCGCGATGACTTCGAATTTCTCGCGATGAAACAAATTTCGCACTGACGCGCCATCTCGAAGATCGACGTGGTGAACAGTCACATCTTTGGCGAAACCGGAGATATTTGCGTGCTTGATTTGCGGATCGTAAAAATCGTTGAAGTCGTCCAGGATGGCGACCGCGTGTCCCGCGGGGAGCAAGCGTTCAACGAGATGGGAGCCGATGAAACCAGCCCCGCCGGTGACCAGAATTCGCATGGCGCGAAATTAGCCACAGATAACGCAGATGGACACAGATTTTCATGGCCATCAAGTGCGTGTAAGCACTTTAGCCGCCGGCCTGTGGCCGGTCACGTTCAGAATCACAGCGTTTTTAACGGACTGCAGGGCCGTGGCTACAGGAGCCGCGCGCTAAAAATTGCGCCAGTGCAGCAGCAGATAAATCCAGTTTAGCACGAGCGCCGAGATCACCGCGACGCGAACAAATGTTTTCGCCGTTTGCGTGTCAAAGCAGATCCGCAAACGCGGTCCGCGTCCTGCGAGCGTTGCGAGCGCGTAGAGATCAAACGCTGTCAGGCTGCAGAGTGCCAAGAACACAAGTGGATTCCATTTCAACGCAGTCAGAAAGTGACCGTGAAAAAATTGAATTCCGCACCGAGTCATGCCGCACGTAATGCATGGCAAACCCGTGACTGCATGAAAAGCGCAGCGCGGCCATCGCAAACCCACGGTTAGCCACGCTGCCGCCAGGCCCAGCGACACGAGCGAGACGCTCAACCAGATTAACTCATGATCGATTTCACCTGGACCGAGCCACCGGACGCGAAGCCGCATATTGCCGGGAGTCAATGTTGTGACGAGCTCCAGGCAGCCAATCCACCAAACATGAACACAACGAGCATTATGCCGCCGCAGCAAACAATCAGAGGAAGGAAAACTGCGAGAACGGCGCGGCCAGTGTCGGTGTCATGAGCGCGCGCCAGTCCGATGCAGTTGCAAACGAGCGCCCAGACGCCAGCGATCATTCCGCCACAAACCGGGATCATCTGCAAAGGACCAGTGGAACCTTGAGAGAAAGCAAGGACGCGGAAAGTGGTTTCAAATGATTGATTCGCGCCACCCACGATCATCAAACAGAGATGGATAATCGCACTGCCGATGAACAGTCCGATTACGACGAACAAAGGCACCAGAACGATAAATGCGGCAGAACCAACGCCCATTCCAGCCATTGCAGCGAACGTGTCGTGACGATCGGCAAAGAAGCCGGCGGACTGCAACCCCAGTGAGAACAGGATCGAGACGATGCCTCCAAGGCACCCACCGATCAGCGCGTAAATGAGCGGTTCGCCTAAACCGCCTTCGCGTTTCATGACTGTGAACGCTTCGCTCGGCCTCGTGAGGACCATGACTAGGGTCTCGATGAACGCGTTGAAAAAACCACGCTCTTGGCGGTGTTCCCACGGCAGGCCGCCGCGCGGGACGCCACCTTCTGGAGTTGCACCCGCACTGATCTGCGCAGGCGGTGCGGCGGGGGGCGTGCCTCCCAATTCTGGAAACTGCGAAAGCGGCTGCCAGTTTGCCATTCCTTCTCGCCATCCCAGATCCGTGGGAACGAAACGGCCTGTACGCAGACCTTCACGAACTTCTTCTTCAGGAAATGCGCCCAGACTTGTTGCGCCCCGATTAACGTGAATCATCGCCATAATGCGGTCGTTCTAATAAGATGGAGCGTTGACCGCAAGTTAAATGCGCGTCGCGCACTCGCTGAACCGTTAAACCGGCAGTCGGCCCTTTGTCATTCAAAGCGAGGCGAAGCATCTCTGGGCTTTTCGTAGAGTCTCATCTGGCAAGGCGGCAACTAGGGATATTTCGCTCGGCTCACTATGACAGAGCGTCGAACGCTTTAACGAATCACGATTTAACGTTTGAATTATCCAGGGCTCGCCAGAAATACCAGGCGGCCACGGAGCGGTAGGGACGCCAATTTTCCCCGAACTTCATGAGCTGTTTTGGAGTGGGAAGTTTGCTCCGGCGGAAAGTTTTCGCGAAACCCTTACGCACACCGTAATCATCAACGGGCCAGACATCCGGCCGGCCCAGATCGAAAAGAAGAAGCATCTCGACCGTCCAGCGGCCGATTCCGCGCACCGCAGTCAGACGCGTGATGATCTCGTCATCATTCATCCGGATGAGCGCGCGGCCGGATGGCACTGTGCCGTCGATTGTTTTTGCCGCCAGATCTTTTAACGCGGCGGTTTTCGCGCGAGAAAGACCAGCGGCACGAAGTGTGTCATCGGGCGTTGCCAGAAGTAGTTCGGGATCAAGCCATTTTCTTTTCGGATAGAGAGCGCGGACCCGGCCAAAAATAGTGGCAGCGGCTTTGCCGCTCAGCTGCTGGTAGGCGATCGATTCGGCCAGTGCGTCGAATGGCCGAACGGAAACCGCCGGAATGATGTTGTAGCGCCGTGAGCGTGCGATCAACTCGGCCATCCGTGGATGACTCGCTCGCAGAAGTTGATGGGCGTGTTCGTGGTCCATGGAAGCTAAAATTTTCTCGTGCGCTCAGCGCGAGTAAACGATTTCACCGCCAATCACTGTCATTTCATTCTGTGTTTCAAGAATTTCGTTCTCAGGAATTTCATGATGTCTCGCGAAAGCACACTGAAATCAGCCAGCTTGCCGACTTCGATTGAGCCCTTGTCTTTTTCTTCAAACGCTGCGTAGGCAGGCCAGAGCGTGAACATTTTCAGCGCGTCTTCACGCGAAACAACCTGCTCGGGGATGCCAGCCTTCAGCCGAGTCGCCTTTGATGCTTTTGCGCGCAACGGCAGCATAGAATTCAATCATCGGTTCGCCACGTTCGACTGGCGCGTCGGAACCTCCGGCAATGATGCAGCCGCTCTTAATGAAGCTTTGCCATGCATACGCGCCGACGAGGCGATCCATTCCAAGTCGAGCGGGGGCGAAAAACAAATCGCTGATCGCGTGCGATGGCTGCATTGACGGTATGACACCAAGTTTAGCAAACCGCGGAATATCGGCCGGATCGACAATCTGGGCGTGCTCGACGCGCCAGCGCGGTTCACGAATCTTTCGATCGTCAGGCGCTACGTTTTTGAACGCTTGCTCGTAAAGATCGAGAATCAGTCGGTTAGCTCGATCGCCGATCGCGTGCGTTTCCACTTGGATGCCGCGGCGCAACGCTTCTCCAAACATCGGCCGTAGCTCTTCGGGTTTTTCCGTGAGAAAACCAGAAGTGTCGGGCGCGTCGCTATACGGTTTCAATAGCGCCGCACCGCGAGAACCGAGCGCGCCATCGAAGATGACTTTGATCGTGCGCTGGGTGAAATGGTGATCGAAGGCGTTGGTGGTCGCTCCTTCGCGCAAAAAATTGTGTGCGTCTTCGCCAGGACCGTAGACCGCGTTAACGAACCGAATTTTGATTTTGCCGGCGTCGAATGCTTTCCGGACAAGATGGTCATCTTCCTTGTAGCTGCCGGCATTCTGGATTTCGCACCAGCCGAGTTTGACCTCGCGTTCAATTCCGCGCAGCAGGGCCTCTTCGCGCTCGGCTTCGCTCGGTTTGGGGACGTTCCTCGCGACAAGATCCTGCGCGTTATCGAGCAGCATCCCGTTTGGTTCGCCGTCCGTTTTTAGAATTTGGCCGCCAAACGGATCCGGTGTGTTGCTGTCGACTCCGGCGATTTTTAGCGCAGCCGAATTAGCAACTGAGGCGTGACCGTCGGCGCGCGTGAGAAAAAGAGGATGGTTGGAGGTAATCTTATCGAGCTCCCAGCGCGTTGGGAATTGCGGCGGCTTCCAAAATGTTTCGATCCAACCGCGTCCAGTGATCCATTTGCCGGGAGGTGTTTTGTCGACGCGCTCCCTGATCTTAGCCAGAAAATCTTGAAGTGAATTTGTTCCTTCGAGGTTCAATCGCATTTCGCGTTCGCCGATGCCAACCGGGGACCACCGTGCGACCGCGAAGATCGACAATCTTCCCAGCATGAAATTTTTTCGCCTCCTCATTTGAACCAACGAAAACGATTCGACCGCCCGTTACCACGATCGCTTCGGCTTTCGGTTGTTTCTCCGCGACGGTGTAAACGTTCCCATTCGTCAAAAGAAGATTGGCATCTTCGCTACGCGCCATTCCGCCAACTAAAAATCCCGCCAGAAGAAAAACCAACCGCCATTTTCGTGCCGAGTTCACAGAAAGTGCGACCAATGCTGCAGCAATGATGCTGGCAGCTTCGGCTACAGAATCAAATGCCGCGCTTCCGGGCTTGACGCGCAGCCGAACTTTTGACGTTATCAGTTTTGCCAATTGTTCGCTTTTCTGTATCGGAAAAAGGGAACGCTTTTGTCGATATGAAATTGAATAATGAATTTTATTTTGCTACCGCCGGACAGATTTATAGAATCTTGGTTTCCCCTCGGGCGAAGAAGAAACCTTAACCCTTTTGGACCGTCTGAACGCAGCGCATTTTGATTTCAAAATTGATTTGTTGTGGTGGCTGGTGTTGTCCAGCGGGGCCGCATTTGCGTGATATTCCATGGCCAACTTCTTTCCACGCTGGACTAACTGGATACCGCTTAAACTGGTGATTTGCGGCATCATTACGGTCTGCGGATTGACGGCAGCGACCTGGTATTACGCGACGCCAAAGTACACAAAAGTCGGTTACGAACCGATCCAGCCCGTGCCGTTTCCACACGACATCCACGTGACGCAATTGGGAATGGATTGCCGCTATTGCCACAGCTTTGTGGAAATGGCGGCACAGTCCAATGTGCCGAATACCCAGACCTGCATGAATTGCCATACGCAGGTGCAAAAAGATAATCCAAAACTGGAGCCGGTGCGGGCGAGTTGGAAAACGGGCAATCCGGTGGAGTGGGTGTGGATCTATCGCACCGTCGATTACGTTTATTATAATCACGCCGCCCACGTGAACCGCGGCATTAGCTGTTTCAGCTGTCACGGTGCCGTCAATCATATGTCGACGGTGTATCTGGCGAAGCCGCATAGCATGGCGTGGTGCCTCGACTGCCATCGGCATCCCGAGAATTTTTTGCGGCCCGAAGATCAGGTTTTCAATCTCGATTGGAAACCGGACGATGTGAAACCGGTGGACTTTGTGGCGAAGTACGGACAGCCGCATGAGGCGCGCGAGGATTTTTCGAAGAAGAACAAACTTACCCAGGCAGAGATTGGCCAGACATTGAAAGAGCACTGGAACATCAATCCGCCAACAAACTGTCAGGGGTGCCACCGATGAAACGACAAATATGCAAACAACCATGCCACGGTAGCCGCTTCGCTCTGCGAAGCGTAGCGCTGATGTGTTTGCAAGGCGTGAAGCCGTGCGTCTCAGAGAGACGCGGCTACAGATAACCGATGAAGCGCGTATTCCATCATCCGCCGGAGCCGAAAAACGGAAAGCGTTACTGGCGTAGCCTGGGCGAATACAGCGACTCGCCTGAATTCCGACAGTGGCTCGAACGCGAATTCCCGCAGGGCGCAGCGGAGCTGAACGGCGACGAATGGTCACGACGCGATTTCTTGAGATTAATGGGAGCGTCGATGGCGCTGGCAGGAGTTGGCCTAACGAGTTGTCGCAGGCCAGAGCTGCATCTCGTTCCGTTTACAAAGAACGTAGAATGGACGATTCCCGGAAAATTTCTCTATTACGCCACGGCGATGCCGCGACGCACCGGAGCAATTCCACTCATCGCCACGACGGTCGACGGGCGCCCGATTAAGCTTGAGGGCAATCCGTTGCACCCGGCCAGCGGCGGCGCGACAGATACTTTCGCTCAAGCGTCAATTCTCGACCTTTACGATCCGACACGCTCAAAGCGATTTGCTCGTAATGGGAAAACAAGTAAGCGCGCAGAGTTTGAGGCCTACATCACAGAACTTCGCAATAAGCTCACGGCCGATCACGGCGATAGCCTGGCGTTTCTTGTAGAGGAAACGAATTCGCCCACGCGCGAGCGTTTGCGCGCAGAGCTGGAAAAAACCCTCCCAGGTATGCGGTGGTGCGTTTATGAGCCGCTTTTGAGCCAGGGAACAAGCGAGGCTGCGTTCGGCGCGGGCGCGCGCGCGATTCCCAGGTTAGATCGTGCCGATATCATCCTCGCGTTGGACAGCGATTTTCTCGATTGCGGCCAGGGCGATCTCGCCTCAGTGCGCGCCTTTACCTCGCGTCGCCGCGTCAGTACGCCCAAAGATAGCATGAATCGACTTTATGTTGTTGAAAGTCGGTTCTCGCTTACAGGCGCGATGGCAGACCATCGGCTTCGTTGTCCAGCCAGCCAAATTGCCGCGATAGCACACGCTCTTGCAGCAAAAATTCTCGCGGGAACGAATGATTCCGCTCTTGGGTCGGTAATGGGCAGTGTTCAGGGCGTAGCAGCACCCGGCGGCGACACCTTCGACGAGCAATGGATCAGCGGTTTAGCAAACGATCTGCTGGCAAAACCGGGAGCGAGTCTTGTGCTGACTGGCCCATCACAGCCGCTTGCTGTGCAATTACTCGTGTATGCGATCAATGCGGCTCTCAAGAATCTTGGCCAGACGTTGGTTGTTCGCCAAACGCCGCGTAATCCGCGCACAATCGAGATTTCTCAACTCGCAGCCGACATTAACGACGGCCGAATCAAATATCTTTTCATTTTTGGAGGCGATCCGGTCTACAACGCGCCGCGGGGATTGGCGGAGGACAAGCAGAAAAATGTGCCCCTCGATTGGGCAGAGCTGCAAAAACGCGTGCCCGAGATTGTCCGACTTGGTTATCACGAGGACGCCACATCGATGTTGAGCCAATGGCATGTGCCTGCTGCACATTACCTCGAGTCATGGGGAGACGCGCTTACTGCCGAAGGCGATTACCTGTCCATGCAACCGATGATTTTGCCGATCTTCGGTGGTCTTTCAGAAATCGAGCTGCTGAACATGCTGCTCGGTGGACCAAAAACCGAGGGACCCGAGCTCATTCAGGAAACTTTCCGTTCCACAAATCCTGCGGGCGATTTTCAAACTGCGTGGTCGCGTTTTCTTCACGATGGATTTGCAGCAAATGTTCAGCCGCGTGATCAGTCCGCGTCGTTGAGTACAAATGCTGCCGGTCCACAAAATTCGTGGACGTTGCCGCCAGCGCCGACGCCGGATTCACCCGAGATTGTGCTAACAGCCAGTTATTCGATGGACGACGGCCGCTACGCTAACAATGGCTGGCTCCAGGAATTACCTGACCCCATCACTAAGCTTACCTGGGATAACGCAGCACTGATTAGTCCTGCTTATGCGAAAAAGCTCGGTGTGCTCACCGGCGATTTAGTACAGATCACGATCAACGAAAAGAGCGCCGGCGGTCAGCCGGTCAAACGCGAGCTGGTCATCGCTGCGCTGGTGTCTCCTGGTCACGCCGACAACTCCGTTTCGATTCCGCTGGGTTACGGGCGCAAAATGCCTGAGTTCGCCGGGCTGCCATACGCCGGTGGGGCGCTCAAGGAAAGACCAGGGATCGCGGAGCAATGTGGTTTCAACGGTTACTTTCTGCGGACGGCGGCAAATCCATATTTTGTCGCAGCTGATGGGAAAACGATTGAAAGCGTGCAAGTCACAAAGGTTGGCCGCAAGTATCCCTTCTCACTCACACAGGAACAGTTCAGCATCGAGGGCCGCGGCCTGGTGCGCGAAGCGACGCTGGAAGGCTATCGTGAAAATAGTGAGTTTGCGAAAAAGATTCCGGGCGAAGAGGAGTTGCCGCACCCGCCGCCCAGCATCTACACACACCCGCCGCTGAAAGCGGCGCAGCAGTGGGGAATGAGTGTCGATTTGAACGTGTGCACTGGGTGTAGTGCATGCGTGATTGCCTGCCAGGCAGAAAACAATGTCCCCGTGGTTGGCAAGCTACAGGTGTCGCATGGCCGAATCATGCATTGGCTCCGGATTGATCGGTACTACGCCAGCCGCAAACCGTACAACCAGGACCGCGGTGAATACCCGGAGAATCCCGAGATCGTCCATCAACCGATGCCTTGCCAGCATTGCGAAAACGCGCCGTGTGAAACGGTTTGCCCGGTCAACGCGACGGTTCACAGCGAGGACGGCCTGAACGTCATGGCTTACAACCGTTGCGTCGGCACCAGGTATTGTTCGAACAACTGTCCGTACAAGGTGCGCCGATTCAATTTCTTCGATTACAACCAGCGGCCAGTCGGCAAGAGAAAAATCGTGGGCGCATTGAACATCTACGAAGAATATTTCGCGCCGCTAACGACCAAGGGCGCGCCGGACACCATGAAGATGCAGAAAAATCCCAACGTCACCGTCCGGATGCGCGGCGTGATGGAGAAATGCACCTTCTGTGTGCAACGCATCGAAGAAGCAAAAATCGCCGCGCTCGCACGCGCCGGTGCTTCGCCGAAGACGCTAATCCCACGCGATTCTTTCACCACGGCCTGCGCACAGGCGTGCCCGACAGAAGCAATTGTCTTTGGCGATATAAAGGACCCGGAAAGCCGTGTTTCAAAAATGAAACAACAGGACCGGAATTACCGAATCCTCGACTATTTGAACGTCGTCCCACGAGTCAGTTATCTGGCCCGCATTCGCAATCCGAATCCGAAGATGCCTGACGCGGAAAACATTGGGGTCGCAAGTTTTGAAGAGAAACCAGCATGAGTGAACATCGAACAGTCAATGCGCCTTCGTTAACATATCATCCTGAGCGGAGCGAAGGATCTCACACAGGCTGCGCGAAGTACGCAAATGTTACTCGTGCCATTAATGACCGATCGGGAGGTCCCTCGCGGTCTGAGCGGCTCGGGATAACCGCGTAGCAAATCATGGACGCAGCGCCGACAGCACCGGAGATGACGACAGAGTCGGAACACCCGCTCACACGCGTACCGCTTGTGCTGCGCCGTCGCAACTTTAGCTGGTTGACGGAACGGATCTCGGGAGTTGTGGAACAACCTGCGCCGCGTTGGTGGTGGGTGGCCTTCGCCATTACGTCCAGCATCGCGACCTTCGGACTTTTTTGCATTGGCTATCTGATTTCCACCGGCGTCGGAACATGGGGAAATCAGATCCCGGTCGGCTGGGCCTGGGACATTACCAATTTCGTTTTTTGGATTGGTATCGGGCATGCTGGAACGTTGATCTCGGCGATCTTGTTTTTGCTCCGGCAAAAATGGCGTACCTCCATCAATCGGTCTGCGGAAGCGATGACGCTTTTTGCCGTTATCTGCGCGGCGATCTTCCCGGGTATCCACGTGGGCCGATTTTGGATGGCGTGGTATCTGGCGCCAGCGCCAAACAACTGGGCGATTTGGCAAAATTTCCGCAGCCCGCTGATGTGGGACGTGTTTGCGGTTTCGACATATTTTACCGTCTCCGTTCTATTTTGGTATACCGGCTTGATTCCCGACTTGGCGACCTTACGCGATCGCGCGACCACAAAGGTTAGAAAGTTTCTGTTCGGGATTTTTGCGTGTGGCTGGCGAGGATCCAATCGCAACTGGCGCCATTACGAAATGGCGTACCTTCTTTTGGCTGGCCTTTCTACGCCACTGGTTCTCTCCGTTCACAGCGTCGTATCTTTCGACTTCGCCACGTCAGTCCTGCCGACGTGGCACACCACGATTTTTCCTCCGTACTTTGTTGCGGGCGCTATCTTCGGCGGCTTTGCGATGGTGTTGACCCTGTTGTTGCCCGCGCGCGCGATCTTCAAATTGCATGACGTGATTACGCCGCAACACGTCGATAAAATGGCAAAGATCATTTTGTTGACCGGCTCGTTCGTCGCTTACGCCTATTCAATGGAGTTTTTCGTAGCTTGGTACAGCGGCAATGCCTACGAGAAATTCGCTTTTTGGAACCGCATCTTTGGTCCCTACTGGTGGTACTGGTGGTTGGGCATGCTCTTTTGCAACGTGCTGTCGCCGCAACTTTTCTGGTTCAAGTGGTGCCGCCGGAATGTGTTTGTCGTCTTTTTTGTCTGCATGTGCGTCAACGCGGGCATGTGGTTTGAGCGCTTCATCATTATTGCCGGCGGCCTGATTCGCGATTTCCTGCCATCGTCGTGGAGAGTTTTTCATCCGACGTGGGTGGACATTTGGACATACATCGGCACCCTCGGAATTTTCACTTCGCTGTTCCTGCTATTCATTCGGTTTCTGCCAATGATTGCCATGTCGGAAGTAAAGACCGCGGTGCCTGAGGCGGACCCACATTACGGCCACGCGCCCGGGATTCAGTCGTTATCTCCCGGCGGAAAGGAGCGCACACGATGATGCGGACTCCTGCCGGTCACAAGGTGTACGCAATGGCTGCGGAATATCCCAGCGCAGCCGCGCTTTACGAAGCAGCCAAACATGTTCGTGACGCTGGTTTCAAACGCTGGGACGTTTATTCGCCGTTCCCAATCCATGGAATGGACGAGGCGATGGGGTTGGGAAAATCCTGGCTGAGCGGATGGGTTCTGTTCGGTGGCGTCACCGGTTTGCTTACTGCGGCTGTCGTCGAATTTGGGCCGTCTTCGATTCTGTACCAGCTCGATGTGCACGGTAAGCCATGGAATTTTTGGACCGTCCCCGCGTTTTTCCCGATCATGTTTGAACTGACGGTCCTGTTCGGAGCGTTCGCTGCATTTTTCTCGATGCTTGGCATGAACGGGTTGCCCCGCTGGTACCACCCAATGTTCAATTGGGAACGGTTCATCCGCGTTTCCAATGATGGATTTTTCCTCGCGATCGAATCGCGCGATCCACGGTTCACCGAAAACGGAGTACGCGAATTATTGGAAAGAACCGGCGGCGAACACATCACCATTGTACACGAGGATTGAATATGTTGCGCGGCTTTCTGGTAATTTTTGTTTTATGCGGGATTGCGGTCCTCGCGGTCTTTGGATTTCGTGGCCAGAAAAGCACTGCCCCGCCTACCGAAGTTTTCCCCGATATGGTGCGTCAGATGAAGGTTCGTGCGCAGGCGCCGCTCGGTCTCTTTGCGGACGGGCGTGGACCGCGTCTGCCAGTCGCCGGGACGGTTCCAGTTGGGTACGAGATGCCAAAACTCGGGAAGACGGAGCCACCTGCTGCCGACATTGGGCCCTGGTCGCATCCGAAGGCCGGCTTTAGCGAGGGCACTGATTATTACAACACTGGAAAAATGGGCGATCGCTGGGGGACGGGCATTCCGGTTCCAGTCACGTCGGAGTTGATGCAGCGGGGGCAACAGCGTTTCAACATCACTTGTGCGATGTGTCACGGCGCTACCGCGGCAGGTAACGGGATCACAAAGCAATACGGACTGGCGACTGTGGTTACACTCCAGGACGAACGAATTCGCAAGATGTCGGATGGCGAAATTTACAACACGATTACGAATGGCAAAAACACGATGATGGCTTACGGACCAAACATCATTGTGCCTGATCGCTGGGCAATCATTGCCTACCTGCGCGCGTTACAGCGCAGCCAAAATGCAATGGTGGCTGATGTTCCTGAGGATCGGCGCGCAGAACTGGAAACACCGGCATCACCGCCGCCGGCTAATGCAAAATGAGCGAGCGTTCCCAAACTGTCCCGACACCGGAAGGCGAATTTTTCGAGAGCAGCCGCTTTGCAGGTCTCTCATCACTCCTGGGATTGATTGCCATCGTGGCGCTCGCGCTTTGCGTTCTGGGCGCATTTCTAAATCCGCATCAATTCAGTTATTCGTGGCTCTTTGCGTTCGCATTTTTCTTCACGCTTTGTGCTGGCTGCTTTTTCTGGACGATTGTGCATCATGCCACGGACGCGGACTGGTCGGTGGTGGTGCGACGCCAGTTGGAAAACATCGCGGTATTGCTCGTGGTGCTGGCGATTCTTTTTGTGCCGATCCTTCTTCTTCGACGCCACCTGTACACTTGGATGGACATCCCGCCCGGCGTCGAACATTCGCTTGACGCGAAGCGTGCCTATCTCAATTGGGGTTTCTTTTTGGTCCGCGCCATTGTGTTTCTCGGCTTCTTTCTTTGTGCCGCGCTCGGTTTACGCCGGTTATCGGTGAAACAGGACAAGGATGGGAATCCTCGGTTCACCATCCTGATGCGTAAGCTGGCATTTATCAGTCTTCCAATGTTCGCGCTGTGTCTCACCTTCGGCGCGTTCGATTGGCTGATGAGTCTGAACTATCGCTGGTTCTCTACGATGTTTGGCGTGTACATCTTCGCAGGTGCAGCGGGAAGTTCGATGTCGCTGCTTGTTCTGGTCATCACAGCCTTGCGCCGGGCTGGATATTTAAAGGAAATCATCACCGTCGAGCACTACCACATCATGGGAAAATGGATGCTGGCTTTCTGCATTTTCTGGGCCTACATCGGGTTCGGCCAGTACATGCTGATCTGGTATGCAAACATCCCGGAGGAGACTCAATTTTTTATTACCCGAAACACCGAATCGTGGTGGGTATTAAGCATGCTGCTGGTGGTTGGGCGCTTCTTCATCTGTTTTGGGATCTTGCTTCTCCGCTCCATTAAGAAGGAACCGCGCAATCTTTGTTGGATCGCGGGATGGATTGTGTGCATGCAACTGCTGGACATGTACATCATCGTGTTGCCCGCGTTACACGGCACCGGCGTGCACGTCAGCATATGGGATTTGCTTTCCCTCATCGCCATCGGCGCGACGCTTGGGTTCGTTTATTTGCGAATTGTGCCGCGGACTTCTCTTTTTCCAGTGCGCGATCCGCGCCTGATTGACTCTTTGAACCTGGTGAACTGAAGATGGCCGGTACCGAATCGCTTCGTCAAGTCGCCCACGCACGCGCTCCATGGTCGGCGTGGTTCGGCATTGTGCTTCTCTTTCTGGTTTTTGGCGTGATTGTGCTCGCGATCATCGGGCCGTGGCCGGGCAGAAGCGATTACGAAGAAAGCCGGGCAAAAAAGCGCATGGAGAATTTGAAGACGTTGCGCGAGGAAACCGACAAGGCTTTGACGACTTATGGTTGGATCGACAAGAACAAAGGCGTCGCTCGGATCCCGATAGAGCGTGCCATGGAATTGACGGTTGCTGATTTGGCGAAGGAAAAACCGGCGCCCGCAGGTCCCATTGCTGCGCCCGCTCCCGCCGGTAAGCCAGAGGCGCAGACGACTGCAGGTGCTGCTGCGAGCCCGGCTCCCGTCTCGCCTGCACCGGTGGGCTCGGCGCAATCAGGCGGCGCGTCGCCTGCGGCATCGCCGTCCGCGCAAGCTCCCTCTTCGCCTTCGTCGGCAGCACAGTCGTCACCGCCGAGCACGGCTTCGCCCAGCCCTACGAAAAGTCCATGATCATCCTCAACGTTTCAATACTTCAACGCTTTGGCGCTCAATGAATCCTGCTGGAATCCCACTTAAAGAACCGTCTGTTTCCGCCGCCGCGGGGGACACGGAACAATTAGAACGCGCTTTGATTGACGCCTCAACGCGCGTGCCGGTGTTGATCTTTTACACTTCAGCGGTGGCATGGCTGATCCTGGGCACGCTGCTGGCTGGCTTTGTTTCATTCAAGCTGCACACACCGGATTTGCTTTCCGACATCAGTTTCCTGACCTGGGGACGCGTGCGTCCGGCGCACATGAATGTGATGGTGTACGGCTGGGCGTCGATGGCTGGCATGGGCACGGCGATCTGGTTGATGGCACGGTTGTGCCGCACGGTCCTGCGTTATCCACTGTTGTTGGTTGCTGGCGCTGGATTTTGGAACCTGGGAGTCTTCCTGGGGGTGTGTGGAATTCTCCTTGGCGACAGCACTGGTTATCAATGGTTAGAGTTTCCCAGCTACGCGGCGATTATTCTTTTCGTCGCTTACACGCTCGTTGCCTCCTGGGCGGTGCTGATGTTTCGATTTCGACGCGGCGAACAAATTTACATTACGCAATGGTACTTACTTGGTGCGTTGCTCTGGTTTCCCTGGTTGTACGCGGCTGGGCAGTTGATGCTGTTCTTCGTGCCCGTGCAGGGCGTGTTACAGGCTGCTGTCGGCTGGTGGTACGCAAATAATCTGCTCTTTCTTTGGTTCGGCGCGATCGGTTTGGGCACCGCCTATTACATGATTCCCAAGGTGATTGGTCGCCCGGTGTACAGTTATCATTTGGCTACGATCGGTTTCTGGACTTACGCATTGTTCTCGAGCTGGACCGGGATGCAGCGCCTCGTCGATGGTCCGTTCCCAGCCTGGATGGTTACAGCCAGCATCGCGGCCACGATCCTGACGTTGATTCCTGTCGCGACCGTTGGACTCAATCATCACATGACGATGCAGGGTTATTTTCCTCTTATGCGTTATAGCCCGACGCTTCGTTTTACGGTGTTCGGTGCCATGTCTTACACCGTCTTTAGTCTGGTAGGTGTTTTGATTTCGCTGCGTTCCATGGCTCGCTACGTAAACTTTACCCAGGCAAGCGTCGCATACTCGCATCTCGGTCTTTACGCATTTTTCACGATGGTGATCTTCGGTTCGATGTACTATATCGTGCCGCGACTGATTGGACGCGAGTGGCGCTACGCGTCGTTGATCAAACTGCATTTCTGGGCATCAGCCTACGGAATTGGGTTGATGACACTGATGCTTCTCGCAGGTGGTTTTATGCAAGGCGCGAGCATGGAAAATCCTTCGCTCGCTTTCAGTGAGAGTGTGGAATCGGTATTGCCCTATCTGCGCGGGCGCAGTTTGTCAGGCATCTTGCTCACTGCATCTCATTTTATCTTTGCGTATCATTTTGGATTGATGCTTTTCGGCTTGGGCCGCAAATCGACAGTGCCTACATTTCTTAATCCAGTTGAGGCAGAGGGGGCTGAGGCGCATATATGAAAGGACTCGCCCCTCTTTTCCTCGGAATCTTCGGGACGTTTGCGTTCTCCTGGGTTGGATTGACGGTCATTCCGAATTGGCAAATCGGACATCTCAACCCTCAATCTGATGAGGAAGGTGCAGACATCTATCCGATGCCGCAATCAGGAATGGTCCAGCAGGGCGCACGCGTTTACGCTGCCAACGGCTGCATTTATTGTCACAGTGAGCAGGTCCGCGCCGATTATGCTGGCGCCGATATCGAGCGAAAATGGGGTGACCGCCGCAGCGCGCCGCGCGACTACATTTTCGAGCGCCCTGTTTTTCTGGGGAAGATGCGCATGGGCCAGGATCTCGCCAACATCGGCGCGCGCGCGCCAAAGGAAGAGGAAAGCCCTTCGCCGGCCGGTTCTCCCGCAACACAAGGAGCGCCGGTTTCTCCTCCGCCTTCCACCGCAGCGTCGCCCGGTTCCGTCGCATCGAAGCCGCCATCGAGCCCGGCCCCGCCCGCTTCTTCGAGTCCGCCTCCAGCGGCAAAGGCACCTGCCGTCGTTGGCGCCGGCACAGGCATCGCCTCTCCCTCTCCAGCGGCGGCTGCCGCTGCAGCTGCAAGTCCGGGTGCACCGCCTTCCGCGGGACCGCCGTGGCCAGAACAAACCGCGGGCTTACCGCCAATGTATTCCGCTGCATGGCATCACGTGCATCTTTATTCGCCGCGCAGTATAAACTT
>JBKPLD010000153.1:0-12578 GCA_046731415.1 Verrucomicrobiota bacterium | reverse complement strand
TGCAGCCGACACGGTTCTAGTGCGAGTAGACGTATCTCCGCTGTCGCGCTGTACCCCGAAGAAAGTGCAACGAACTGCGAGGGGTCAAGATCCCGGGGACTTACTCTTGACACGGTGTCCACAAATCAGCACGGCGCTCCTTCTAACCGCCGCCTCTCCGCACCGGTGAGTGCTCGCAGTTTAGTGCAAGAGGAAAGCGGGAAGCGCGCTCATGGACGAACCGGGCCGGCTTTCACAAGCCCAGGTCGCAAGTGGTTCGTGTTCGTATCACTTTGTATAGCGCTCGGAGCGGTTGCCTTACAAATTTTTCTTTGTCCAAGCAGTCACGCGATCCAGCGCTTTCTCGATGTTCTCAATCGAGTTCGCGACGCTAAAACGCAAATAGCCTTCGCCGAAATTACCGAAGGCGGTGCCGGACAACGCGGCAACACCGGCATCGTCGAGGAGTGCGTCAGCCAGTTGATCACGTTCAGACCGCAAAAACCATCACGTTGGACGTTATTGGGATATCGTTTCCTGGGCAACGCGCTGCATTTCCGCGGCAAACCGAGACGGTTCGTCTAGAAAAACAAAATGAGCTGAATGCTCGAACCAAATAACCTTCTTCGCGGGCGCGCTGATTTTGTCGTACAACCGAACAGTGCATGATGTCGGATCGGTGTAATCGAATCGGCCGGTGAAAAAATAGACTGGAATTTGCAGCACCGACACATTTTCAAGAATAGAGCCATTGATAATGTCATACCGCAGTTTGCTGGCGGTAAAATTCACGCCTCGCTTAACGTTTAACACGTCTTGAAACGTGTACTCCGGTGAGCGGAGCCCGCTCCACAATAGTGGCCACCAATTGTGAGCGGAATGAATTTCCGCGCCGTATTTGAAGAGCCATTTCTCACGGTCGAGCGGCTTCCTCCCATTGAGCTCGTCGAAGGCATCGTTATCAACGCTCCGTGTCGCTTGCTCGCGAATCCATTTATCCTGAAGAGCTCGGGTTTCCTGATCCGAACACGCCATCTGCCCAATACCGACGTACGCGTGCAGAAGTTCAGGGGCACGCTGGGCCACAAGAATGCCGAGGTAGCTACCATAAGAAAAGCCAACCAGATAAATCTTCTCCTGATGAAACCGACTGCGTAATTGGTCGATCAGTTCAATCGTGTCCTCGATCTCCCGGGAAACAGTCATTTCTGGACCAGACAAGCCGGCGGCAAACGACTTGCCTGCGCCACGGCGATCCCATTGCGTGACTACAAAGTTTTGTTCGAGCTCTCGTTGGAAGTCGTGCGCCAAATACATCGTTGGCATGCCCGGGCCGCCGTGTAAGAATAATAGCAATGGGTTGTTGCGATTCGCCGCACGAATCAAGACCCATTGCGGTGACCGACCAAGTGTTATCAGCTCGAGCGAGGCAATGGAATCACGCGACGCATAGCGAGGCGTGTAACCGCGTCGGAGCGGTATCACTGAAGCGATTCCGACAAAAACCAAAAGCAGGCCCAGTGCAATCGCAACTGCTAGTCGGCCGCGATGTTTAGAACGCATGGCTGAACTTAGTGTGGCGCAGATCTCACACAGCACTCTGAGTTAACCCAAAGACAAATTACAGGTTCTTGTCATTGCCGTGTGGAGAGCAAAAACGCAATGCCGCCCCAGTGCGTTTATTTTGGCTCGTCCAAATCCTTTGGTCCGAAGTCGATTCTTATGCCGCTCCACGTAATGTCGATGCGTTTGATTCCAGTCTTAATCGTTTGAGACAAGATGTCGACGCCCCGACCACTTACGCAAAAAAGCATGTAGAACAACAGAGGCAGAAACAGGATACCTAGGATAATCTTTTCGGCGGAATTTGGTGCTTCGGAGATCACTAGGGCAAACAGCAATAGCAACGGCGCCAAAAGAAAGCCCACGAGGTGAACCAATGCGTCCCAAATTACAGACCGGATCGTTTCCCCGAGTCGCCTAGGCAGAACTTTCCCTTTTCTCTCATTGAAGTAACTCGGCCATCCGCAAACGCCGAGGAAGCCGGCAATACCTAATGCCGACCACAAATAGACCCGCAGAAGACGTGATTGAAGAAAAAGGTCCAACGCCATTTTCATCGGAGTCTCCCGTTTATATCATTTTCTCGTTGCCCTGTTAAAACCAAAAGAGAGAATGCCATCACCGTGAAATGCTGGGAAGCTATCGCTAGCGATCTACAAAAAGCGGGATTTAGTTGGGGCTGTTCAAGTCAGGCTGATTCGACTGGCCGCGTGCTTTTCACGGCGGACGCATACGCTCTTGGAGACAGGCAGTCTGTCGGAAAACACTGCAAGTTGGCAAGTTTCTCTTCGAGCATAAAGCCCCGCCGAATTGCGACCGGGGCTTGTTGTGCACGACTGGGTTCGATTTTGATTTACCATCGACTCGGCAGCGACTTCGTTGACGGGCAGCTTTGTGCTCGACTCTCGGTAACCTACTTGAGAGCATTTTTGCGTCGGGCATTTCCATGTGAATCCATATGGCTGCCGAGGTTAAAAAGGAAATTGAGCTTGAGATCGCGCATGTGCTCTTTCTCGACATTGTCGGTTACTCCAAGCTCTCGGTTAACGAGCAGCACGCCCAGGTTGAGGAACTGAACGAGATTGTTCGTTTGTCTGAACAATTCCGCAAAGTAGAAGCAGCCAGGCGTCTTTTAAAGATCCCCACCGGCGACGGCATGGCGCTGGTTTTCTACAAGAGTCCGGAGGAACCGGCGCAGTGTGCGGTGGAGATCAACCGCGCGCTCAAGGACAACCCGCGTCTGCTTGTCCGCATGGGCATTCACAGTGGACCGGTCAGTGGTGTGGTGGACGTGACCGAACGCACCAACGTAGCCGGGGCCGGCGTGAACATGGCCCGGCGGGTGATGGATTGTGGCGACGCCGGACACATTCTTCTCTCCCGTCATGTAGCTGAGGATCTGGCTGAATACGAACGCTGGCGACCGTTGCTGCATGATATCGGCACCTTCGATGTAAAACATGGAGTGCCTCTAAGCGTCACCAGCCTCTACTCGGACGAGGTTGGGAATGCGAAACTACCGACAAAACTGCAAGCGGTCAGGAAACATCGCTCTCATGTGCACTGGGCGGAGCTTGGCGCTGCACTGCTCGCGTTGAGCGCAATTATTGCTGGAGTCTTCTTCTTTGCGCGTGGTCCGACTACCTTAATGCTGCGTGTGCCCAACAAAAGCATTGCGGTGCTGCCGTTTGAAAACTTGAGCCGTGATCCGGATAACGCTTTTTTTGCCGATGGCGTTCAGGATGAAATCCTCACTAATCTAGCGAAGATCGCTGACTTAAAAGTGATCAGCCGGACCAGCGTGATGCAATACAAAACTGGAGTTCCGCGCAATGTGCGTGAGATCGGCCAGGCGCTGGGCGTCGCGCATGTATTGGAAGGAAATGTGCAGCGTGCCGGCGGGAAAGTGCGGGTAAACGCACAGTTGATCGATGCTCGAACCGATGCGCATCTCTGGGCGCAGACGTATGACCGGGACCTCGCCGACGTGTTCGCTATACAAAGTGAGATTTCCAAAACAATAGCCGATCAGCTTCAAGCCAAGCTTTCTCCAAGTGAAAAGGCTGCGATAGAGAAATCGCCCACGGCCGATCTTGTGGCTTACGATCTTTATGTGCGAGCCAAGGCTCTTCGTGAAGGCATCAGTTTTAATGCGACCCGCACCCGGGAGAATCTTCTCCAGGCTGTCCATCTGCTTGAGCAGGCGGTCGCGCGCGACCCGACGTTTTTCCTTGCCTATTGCAGATTGGCCGAAGCGCACGACATCCTTTATTTTCTTAGCGTCGACCACACGCCCGCACGCCTAGCGCTGGCGAGTACGGCGATCCAGACGGCGCTGCGTTTGCAGCCGGGCTCCGGCGAAGCGCACCTTGCCTTGGCGGAACATCTCTACCGGGGTTACCGAGACTACGAACATGCTCTGGCCGAACTGACTCTGGCGCGGCGGGCATTGCCTAACGAGCCGTTGGTCTTCGAGCTAACTGGTTTCATCACTCGACGACAAGGTCGGTGGGAAGAATCCACTACGGATCTCGAGCGCGCCCTGGAGTTGGACCCGCGCAACGTATTCTTCCTTCAGCAATTGTCCTTCACTTATGAATTCCAGCGCCGCTACCAAGATCTCGCTGCAATTCTGGACCGAGCGCTCAAACTGGTTCCTTCCGACCCTGACACACGGCTGGCGCGAGCTTTGATCGATCTCGCACAGCGCGGAGACGCAAAACCCGCTCACGCAATCATTGAAGCCATCATTGCCGAGGACCCAGCGGCTGCCAGAACGATCGCCGAGCGATGGCTCTATACCGCCCTGTGCGAGCGCGACACGTCTGGCATGTCTCGCGCACTCGCCGTTATTCCTCCTGAGGGCATTACTGCAGGCAACATTTGGTCACCTCGCGCCTATCTCGAGGCTGTGGCTGCCCGCGCTCGCGGTGATGCGACCGTCGCCCGCGCTGCATTTACCACTGCTCGCCTCGAAGTTGAGCAGACTATGCACGGTCAACCGGATTATGCCGAAGCGCTGACCATCCTTGGCCTGGTCGACGCCGGTCTCGGCCGCAAAGACGACGCCATTCGAGAAGGAAGGCGGGCAGTTGAACTGGTGCCCGTTTCGAAAGACGCGATCGATAGCACCGATTTCATATTAAATCTCGCGGTCATTTACGCTTCGACAGGCGAGAAGGATCTCGCGTTAAAACAACTGGCCGAGGCAGCGCACCTGCCAAGTTCATTAAACTATGGTTGGTTGCGTTTACATCCGGATTGGGATCCGCTGCGTGCCGACCCGCGCTTTGAAAAAATTGTCGCCTCCCTTGCGCCAAAGATCCCTAACAAATAACACGCATCGTAAGCATTTGGCAGGAAAGAATTGTAGTCGCATTGAGTAAGCGTGCATTTTTTTCGAAATAAAATCGAGGATGCCGGGTTGAAACTCTTCGGCAACAAACTGCGAGAACTACTCAGCGGTGCGGAGAGGCGGGTTGGACACTGTGCTGATTCATAACACCACGCTAGTTAAGGTCCCCGTTTAACTTTTGCCCCTCGCAGTTTGTTGCACCTTTCTTCGCGCCAAAACGCACGTGTCGTCACACAGGGACGTTCACGCGCGCGCGCGCGTGGAGACGTGTCGAAAACCGTCCCTGCCATTCACGGTCGTTTTCTACGGCTTGGAAATTTTTGGCTGCAAAACCGCGCAAGTTTGCGCCACGTTCTGCAAAAACGGAATGATAAAATTACCTCGCGTCAGCAACGATATGCAAAGCAGTGAAACGCTGCGCAACTCGTTAGGCTTGAATTACAAATCAGCTGCTCTACCAGCTGAGCTATGCCGGCGCATTTACTAGATAAATCAGTGCAACAGAGTTCGCGTTATCGACGAACTGTCAATCCGTGACTCACGTAGAGAGGCCAATTGGTTGCCATGGTGTTGCCGGAAAGCGGTGAGGTCCCGAGTCGACGGGGCCAATCAGGGCGACCTACGGTCGCGGATGCGGAGTTGGTCGTGGCCTTGGTGTTACTCTAGGTGTCGCACTAGGTGTGGCTGTAGCTGAAGGGGTAGCACTGGGCGTTGCCGTTGCTGTTGGGCTTGCGCTTGGGGTTGGCGTTGCACCTCCAGTCACATCCAGGAACGCCGCACTGATCGGTCCCCACGTCTGGAAGCCTTGAAAGTCGCTCACGCCGCGTCCGCGCACGAAGACAATGTGCCGACCCGCCGACAGGTCGGCGGTGTCTATGGTTGCGTCTACGGCCACGGTAGGCGAATTGAACGCACCGTTCATTGGGATCGCCGTGCCGCCATCCCAGGGAGGCGTGTCAATGTAATATTCTGCTGCGCCCACGTTCTGACTGAATGCGTTGTTTGACCACGCGAAGTTAATGCTGGCAGTTAGCTGTGATGGCACGCCTTGCGGCACTGATGGCGGGTTGCTGACAACCGTGTTGGCATCCGGCCCGTGCGAAGTCAGATAAGGCGTGCGCGCTATCTTCGCCAGGTAAAGAAGCATCCCCCGATTCTCAGGCCAAATACCCTGCGACGAGCCGCAACCTGGATTATCTATGCACGAGTAGAAGGGGAGGAAGTCCTGACCGCTCAACTCGGTGGAGAACGCCGCCATGCCCAGCTCGCCGTACGCCCAGTCAATCGAGCCTCCATCTACCGGATACAATTCTTCGATGATCGAGCCATAGGGGTAACCGTTACCGCCCGCGTTCGGCGCGGCCATGTGCGCGGCGATATTGCGCGTCTCAGCGTAATTAGGCATCTGTGTGGGACTCCAGCCCCACGGAAAGAGATTGACTGGCACAACTGTGTGGATGTTCTGGTAAACGCCTGTGGCAGTGATAGGCGCCGGGTCGGTGTCGCCGGGGCCGCGCTGGTCGGCAACGAGCGTACGAATTTTGTTGACGATAGCCATTTCCTCCGGCTCCGATCCCGCCGACGCCCCTCGATAGGTCTGGTCACACACAAAATCGCTCGAGCCGCCGCAGCAGCCCCACTTGAAGGGGAAGTTGCGGTTGTTGTCTACGCCGAAATGATCAAATGCTGTGGGAGGCCAGGAGCACCCCTCGCCTCCGACGTTGTCGCCGTTCTTGCGGTAGTAGTAAGGGCTGTTGCCGCCTCCTCCCGCCTCGACGATGTGGTGTCCGTCCGGGTTGACTTCGGGCATAAGCCAGATGTCGTGATGGTCCACGAGCCAATGAACGTCGGGATCGGTATCGTAGTTATTAAGCAGGTAGTCAATCATCCGCATGACGACTTCTGGTGTAGCGATCTCGCGGGCATGTATATCGCCATCCGCCCAGAAGACCGGTTTTGGGCCTGGTATGTTGCCGTTCGTGATGTGCAGCACCCAAAGGTCGTAGCCGTTCCAGGGACTAGGTAGGACGCATGCGCCTGGATTGGATTTGCACCAGGAGTCGCCGATGTCGATTTTCTCCACCAGATCGGGAAACTGTGCCACCTTCTCATCGAGGAAGGCGTATATTTCTTCCACCGACTTGTAGCCGCCGTAGAAAGTTTCGCGTAGGATTTGAAGGTCGCTGAGGTTGCGACTGCTGTTTTCGTCTATCTCCACACGGAGGCCGCGCGCCATCAGGCCATAGTAGAGGTTGCGATCGCGGATTATGGTGAGATAGCCTTCTGTTGTGGGCACTTCTTCGGCGCTGAGTTCCTGGGCCAGCCGGTCGCGCTCCGCGCGGTCGCGGAAATAGACACGCATTACCAGCGTGTTGTACTTCTCGGCTATTGGATCCTTGCTGCTTCCTGCCTGAGATTGGACAGAGGCGGTTGTAGTGCGAAATCCGATCCCAGCCGCCAAAGCAACACCGGCGAGAGTGACTGCCGCTGCGACGCCGAAGGCGCGAAAGACGGGTCTCGCTCGCGCCCATGATTTCTTCGTCGTATTTCCTCTGTGAAGATAATTGTTTTTCATTTTGGATTCTCCTTAGGCGTTGGGTGAACCTGTCGCCCACGCAGGCCATTTCTGGGATTCAAAAGGCAAGTTTGGAGCAAAAGACTGCACCGTGACAAGTCTGTTCAAAGCTTGACGATGCAGTTGGCTGTTCTCTCCCTCCGCAAAGCAGGACAACTTCCACGCGCGCGCGTGGAAGAAGCAAGTTCGAATCCGATGGGATTTTTTCACAGTCGTTTCTGCGATCGGGAAAATTTTGGCTGCAAAACAGTGTGATTCCATGAAATGCAGCGCGAATCGGATTCGTTCCTTATACCTACGAAAAACAAGCTGTACAAAGCAGCGAAACACTGTGAATTCGTCAGGCTTGAGTTACAAATCAGCTGCTGCACCAGCTGAGCTATACCGTCGCGCTTATGCTCATTGTAACATCCCGCAACAAAGTTGCTACAAATGCGACAAAGAACGCTTTACTGGCACCCTTGCTTTCTTGTCCGCTAATCGAACAGACTCAGCGGTGTCGTCGATAGGATCTTCTCCGTGGCCGGTAGTTAGTAGATGAAAAACCATGAGGAGGCGCGGCGTTGTGCTGGATTGCATCACCGCTCCTGTGCAACGAATTTCCGGGTAACCGCGGCTCCATTTTTTTCGACCGGAAACCGCGCATTTCTCCTCTCCTCCTCTCCTCGCGGGGCGGACCAGGAGCATCATAGTCAAACTCTTCGGCTTTCTTGCGGACAATCCCTCGCCCGATGAAGTGTTCAAGCGAACGCAAGTGGCCCTGATCTTCCGGCGTGACAAAACTGATCGCATCGCCTACCGCATGCGCCCGGCCGGTGCGGCCGATCCGGTGCACATAATCCTCTGAGTGCATCGGAAAGTCGTAGTTCACCACGTGCGAGATTCCATCCACATCGATGCCTCGCGCGGCGATGTCCGTGGCGACTAGCACGCGGAGAGTACCCGATTTGAAATCCTTCAACGCGCGTAACCGCTGATTTTGCGAACGGTTCGAATGAATCGTTCCGGTTTTGATCCCGCTGCTCTCGAGCCGGCGCGCGATCCGGTCGGCGCCATGTTTCGTGCGAGTAAAGACGAGGACGGTATCGAATTGCGGATCAGCCAGTAGATGGAGAAGAAGAGCCGGCTTCAGATGCGGCCGCACGCAGTAAACGAATTGCGTGACGGTTTCTGCCGGGTTCGCGCGACGGCCGATCTCGATAATCCTGGGCGATCGTTGAAACTCGTGTGTCAGCTTTTCGATCTCGCGCGAGAGCGAAGCTGAAAACATCAGCGTCTGCCGGTGCTTTGGCAGCGCTTTCACGATTTGGCGGATCGGCGGGAGAAAACCCATATCCAGCATGCGATCGGCTTCATCGAGCACGAGGAATTCGATTGCTGAAAAATTCGTCTGCCGCTGTCCCATCAAGTCGATGAGACGGCCCGGCGTCGCCACGACGAGATCGACGCCCGAACGCAACGCTTCGATCTGTGGACGTTCACTAACGCCGCCGAAAATGGTGGCCATTCGTAAAGGAAGATGTCTTGCATAGGCGCGTACATTCTCCTCGATCTGAACGACCAGCTCTCGCGTCGGAGCGACGACGAGCGCGCGCAACCGGCGCCGTTTGACGTCCGCATTAGCGGACGTCAGCTTGGTGAGGATCGGCCAAACGAACGCAGCCGTTTTTCCGGTCCCGGTCTGCGCGATCCCGATGACATCGCGTCCAGCCAGCACCTCCGGAATGGCGGCGAGCTGGATGGGCGTCGGCTCCGTGTAACCAGCTTCCCGGATGGCTTTGAGAATTTGAGATGAGAGTTGCAGGGCGCGAAATGGCATAACAACAAGCACTCTCGCCTGTTAAGGAGCGCTTTGCACCTGCTGATCCGATTCGAGCAAAATCGCGTTCCCAATTTTCGCGCTTACTACAATCGCAGGAATGAGTGATCGCGGCGATGGCGGAAACTGATCGCCGCGCTTCGGTTGCGTCTCGCGCCGCGCGCGCAAAGACATGCGAGAAAGCGCCAGAGAAGACGACCTTTACGCCGGCGATTTCTTGCCCAGGACAACACGCACCTCGTGAGGCAGCGCATCGTCACGCAAAGTGACAATTTTATCGGCTAGCGCGATTCCATCCAATTCCAGTAGGATAACACCTTGGGAACAGTGGTCCGGATTCTCGACTGCAATGTGATAAACGGTGTTCTGGAACCGATACCGCAAACGGAAGCCAGGCCAATCTGTCGGTATGACTGGGTTGATTTTGAGTGTGTCGCCGCGGCGTTGGAATCCCAGAATTTCTTCGAGCCACACGCGATAGGTCCAAGCCGCCGCGCCCGTATACCAAGTCCAGCCACCTCGCCCGGCCTCGCCGGCTAACGAGTAAATGTCACCTGCCACGACGTAAGGCTCGACCTTGTAGCGTGCGCAATCCTTCTCATCCCGGGCGTGCTCGACCGGATTCAGCATCCGCAAAAATCGAACGGCTTTGTCGCCATCGCCTTGCCGGGCGAAGGCCATGGCCACCCAAGTGGCAGCATGAGTGTACTGGCCGCCGTTTTCCCGCACGCCGGGGGGGTACGCCTTGATGTAGCCCACGTCGGCGCTGGTTTTATCGAAAGGAGGAGTGAAAAGCAAAATCAGGTCATCGGCTTCACGCACGAGGTTTTCTTCCAGCGATCGCAACGCGATCTCCACACGGTTCGAGTCGGCGGCGCCGGAAATTGCAGCCCAGGTTTGCGGGAGCGAATCGATACGGCCTTCGGCATTTTTCCTAGATCCGAAAGGCGTACCGTTGTCAAAGTATCCGCGGCGGTACCACTCTCCATCCCAAGCTCGAGCGTTGACAGTACGTGCGAGTAGCGCGACGCGGGCACGACAAGCTTTTGCTTCATTATGGAGTTCGCGCAGCGCGAGCAATTCCATGAAATCATTGAGCACGCAAATCTCAAACCAGGCGAGCCACACGCTTTCGCCTTTGCCGCCGAGTCCGACACGGTTGAGGCCGTCGTTCCAATCGCCTCCTCCGATCAGCGGTAACCCATGCGGTCCGGCGGTGGCGGAGCGTGCGATGGCGCGCCTGCAATGTTCGAGCAACGTAGCCTCCGTGGTGGAAACGCTCGGAATGGAGAGGCTTTCTGTCTGTTGGGCATCGAGTGGCTTTGCTTCGAGAAACGGAACCATTTCCTCGAGGATCGCGGCGTCGCCAGTCGTCCGGACGTAATGCGCGGTGACGAAGGGAAGCCAGAGAAGATCGTCACTGATTCGCGTGCGGACGCCGGCGCCTGAGTCGGGGTGCCACCAGTGCTGGACATCGCCTTCGACAAATTGTCGCGCCGCAGCGCGCAGAATATGAGCACGCGCAATTTCGGGCGCGGCGTGCACAAGGGCCATCACATCTTGCAACTGGTCGCGGAATCCGTAAGCCCCGCTCGATTGATACAGCCCTGAGCGACCCCACACTCGGCAGCTGAGCGTCTGGTAAAGCAGCCAGCGGTTGAGCAGAAAATTCGTGGAAAGCTCCGGCGTTTCCACTTCAATCGTGGTCAGGAGTCGGTCCCACCAACGCTGGGTTTCCTGAAAGGCAGCTTCGACGTTGGCCGGATCGCGAAATCGTTTCACGAGGGCACGAGCTTTTTCTTCGTCATCCGTTTGCCCGAGGAGAAAAGTTATTTCGGCGGTTTGTCCCGGGTCGATCTCCACAATGACCTGCAAGGTAGCGCAAGGATCCAAACCCGCGCCAACGTCCCCTGTCAATCGCTCTTGCTCCATCGCTGCGGGGTCGCTCAGCGAACGGTTTCGTCCGATGAACGCAGTGCGATCACCGGTGAATGCGGTGGGCGGCGGCGTGGAAGCAGCAACGGCGATTCGTTCGCAGAGCTCCGGCTCATAGGAGTTGCGGGCAAAAAGGCTTTGGCTTTGCAGATCCCATTTTGTGACTACGTGCATGCCGCTTTCCTCGTAATCGGATCCAAGGACAAGCGTAGAGTAAGAGGTGACCGTTAATTTCCGCGGAACCGACGAGCTATTTCGAAGGCGTAGCCGCTGGAGACGCACCGGCAGGCCGTCGGCGCTGTCGACTGGCACGAACGTGAGCAGTATTTGTTCGATCGCATGGCTGTTGTGTTCAAAAGCTGTGTAACCTTGCCCATGCCGTGCGCGATAGGCATCCTTCTCCCGGATTGGGTGGGGCGTGGGCGACCAAACAACACCGAGATTATCATCGCGAATGTAAATCGCGGTCCCAGGCGGGTCGGAGATCGGGTCGTTAAACCAGGGCGTGAGCCGATCGTTCTGGCTGTTAGTGCCCCAGACAAAATCGGCGCCCGACTCAGAAACTAGCGCGCCAAACTTCGAATTGGCCATGATATTGATCCACGGAAGCGGCGTTTGTTGATCGGGTGCGAGATAGATCACGAATTCCTTTCCGTCCTCGGTAAAGCCACCCAGGCCGTTGAAGTATTTCAGCTCCATGAACGGCAATGGCGCAGAGGACTCTTCAGGGAACTGCCGACTGGGCGATAGCAGCTGCGATTTCGCAATAACAGGTGTGGTTGCGGCAAGTTGTTGGCGTAGCGTGCCGCGGGATGCGACCACCACTATTCGCGCGGCGGCCTGAAGTGCGATCAGTTCTTCGCTCGAAATTTTAGTCGCGGAACGGAGATAAACCCCGCCGGGCTGATCCGCGCCGGTCAAGTGCGCCTGCGCTTCAATGATTCTGCGCAGATCGGCGGCCAATGGTTCTTCGTAGCTGGGCGCTTCCTCGCTTACCAGCACTAGATCGACCTTCAATCCGCGCAGATGCCAAAACGTGTGCGCGGTTAAAATTTCGCGCACCACTTCAATGTCGCGGATGTGACCGATCATAACGACGACAATCGGCAGGTCGCCGGAAATGCCTTGCCGCCAAAGCGCACGCTGACCGTCCGCGCGCCGGCCCAGACGCGCCGGTGGCGGTCGCAATTGAGCCTGCGGAAAGATGACGTGGGCTGCCAGTTGCCGGAAAGTCTGAACGTCTCCCGGGCGGATATGGAGCCGGCGCATTTCAAGTTGAGAATGGGTCCATGCTGTCTCGAAGGCGCGTGCGCACGTGTGAAACTCCGCGTAGCGCTCGGCCAGCGCGATAA